>NZ_CP010546.1:0-300000 GCF_001272835.1 Mycoplasmoides pneumoniae FH | reverse complement strand
CGGTAATCACAACTGTGCGTAAAGCATGTTTTTGCTTGTATTGTTTGTGCAATAAATTACGGAAGTACCGAAAGGTAACAGCCGGCTCGAGTGTGCGACCAGATTTAGAAGTTACTACCAAAGCTCATGATTTACCCTTAATTGCTTTAGCAACTGCAGCAATGTTAAAGGCCGATATGTCAGGAACAAAGTGCACTTTGATATTCGCCTTCTGTTCTGGTTTTAAAAAGTCTAAGATGGCACGAATGCCAGTATAAGAACCACCAATACCTAAATACACTATGTCAGTTACTTTTAGAGCATTAAACTGTTTGGCAATTGTGTTAATTTGTTTTAGCAAACCCTTGTGGTCTTGATCGGGTTGACTATACCAGCCATTCATGTGACCATCGGGTAGTTGTTGATTTAAAAACTGTTGGTGAATTTGGTTAACTTTTTTTTGGTATTTCTGAATAAAAATCGCTTCATCAAAACCATAGAGGTGCTTAGTGTCAACTGTTAACCATTTACTTTCCATAAATCCTTTTTTTAGTTGATTTTAATTAATCAACTTTAGATAGCTCTCATAAAGTCACAAGGAATACGATTTTTGGGTTACAGCACTTACAATAAAACAACCTTTTTCGCTTTGATGGGTGCAGTTGGAAAAATGGCATTGACCAATTAAGCTAGCAAAACCGACAAAGTGTTGGGCTGCTAATTGTTTGAGGTTGGGAAAGTCAATTACATTAAAGCCAGGGGTGTCACAAATAAAGCCGTTTTGGAAGGGAAACATCACCGTGGAAGTGGTGGTGTTTTTACCGAACTGGTGTGCTGAAAGCGCTTGGATCGCTTGGTGAATTTGACTGTCCAAACGGTTAATAAGGCTAGACTTACCGACCCCTGATTGTCCCATGAATACACTAAAACGGTTTTGCAATTCTGTAAATAAAGTGAGAGGTAAATCAGCATTAGGGGCTGTAAAAAAGAGTTGGTAACCAAAGCTGGTTAGTTCACTTAAACGGGCTTTTTCAGCAGGTTCAAACTCAAGGTCGTTTTTAGTAATGACTAACACTAACCGTGCCACGTTTTGAGCGTGAAAATGGATTAACAATTTAAACAACTGTTGTCAGTTAATCTTGGGTTCAATTAGTGATTGGACTATTACTACCTGATCTACATTAACTACCTTTGGGCGCACCAGTGTGTTTTTACGCTCTTCAACTGCGACAATGACACCATTCTCAAGGGTAACTTTGTCCCCAACTAACAGTTTAAAATCGCGCTTTCACTGTAGTTTTTTCTGTGCAAAAGCAACTAGTGTTTGGTTTTCTACAAACACCTTAAACTGCTTTCCAAAGCGTTGAAATACTATGCCAGTTTTACGAATGGACAACTACCCCAGTAATAATAAAAAAGCTAACTACAGCAATTAAGAGTGCTAATAAAACAACAGAAAAAAAGATCAAAACACCCTTCCTTAAATACCACGGTAGGTAATTACTTACCATTAGTTCACGCATTTCGTTTTGTCCTTCTAGAATACGTTCGTGCACTGGTTTAATTAAGGTTTGCTCGGTTTGTCATTGCGCCAAATCAGCCAAGAGTTGCTTCGTGTCACTATACATCCACTTACTGTTTTCACGTTTAACAGCCGTACATTTAAAGACAATGTTTTCCAAACTAACCGGAACATCACTGCGCAAGTTTCCCATTAAAGGTACATCAAAGTTACGCGCCTTTTGGATGGTTTCCCGTTCTTTTTTAGGATCAATCGATTTATTGAACGGTACGCGTCCGACTAACATTTCAAACAAAATAACTCCTAATGAATAGATGTCATACTGAACTGTAGGGGGTTTACGAATCCGTTTGCCTTCTTTGTTGACAGTACTTTCCAACACTTCGGGTGTCATATAACTAACTGTACCAAACAACGAGTTTTCGTCCGTTAACACTTCAGTTTTCTCAGCGTTACGAATAACAGCGGAAGCAATGCCAAAGTCAAGCAGTTTAATGTCAGTCAAGTTACTCGTAAACAGGATGTTTTCTGGCTTTAGATCACGGTGAATAATTTGGTGTTCAAAACTGTGGAGGTAGTTAATTACTTTGACTAGCTTTGTAAAGTAGTACACCACCTCCTGCACACTAAAGTAACCCTTCTGGTTGAGCATTTCACGCAAAGAAGGACCATCAACATACTCCATTACAATCATCACCGTGTCCTCTAAAACGATCACCTGGTTTTCACTCAAAACGCTTAAACGGGGGCTAACTACATCAAAGGTTTGCACCAGATTTTTGTGTGACACCCGTGTCGTGGTAATGGTTTCATCCAAAAACTTCTTCCAGTTGTTGTCGTTAATCTTGTCGGTGCGTTGTACTACCTTTAACACCAACCGGGTAAACTGGCGCTTTTGCAGTGGACCAAATTCCTGGACGTGGAGGTTGCTCGCTAAAAACAGGTAAGAGTTCATCCCGCCACGGTTGATTAGCTTTTCAATCCGGTACTTGTTTTGGACAATGTCACCAATCTTTAAATTTAGTGCCATTGTTTTAAATTAATCAAGTTGAGCGTAATGTTGTCATTACTAGCGTTATCCAAGCTCAACTTTGCTAGTTGTGTAACGGCCTTTTTGAGGTTAGGTGCACTAGTAATGACCTCATAAAAGCAGTTGGGATCCAAGAAGTTGTACAGACCATCAGAGCACAACAGTAAAAAGTCCCAAGCGTTTACTACATCACACCTAAAGCTGTATTTCAACTGGCGTTCCTGATCTTTGGAAACGGTAGCAGTGAGGGCTAACAGCTTGTCTTTATAAGAGGCAATCACATCAGGGGTAGCGTGCATCTGTAACAGTTGGTTGTACAGGTTATGGTCTTCGGTAATTTGCAAGCTTTGGTAACTGTTAATTAAATAAGCACGTGAATCACCCACCCAAAAGGTTCAAATGTTTTGCTTACTTATAATACTCAACACTAAGGTAGTCGCCATTCGCGCAAACTGGACTTGGTTACGTTTAATTGTTTGAAAGTACTGTTCTAAGGTGCGCCGCGCTTCAATTAAAGTAATTTCAAACCACTGTTTCACTGCCCTTTCAGTTTGACTATGAAAATCAAAGACTGTAAAGGACTTGGTAAAAACTTCACTCACCAAGGCACTAGCCATCTTACCGCCCTTATAACCGCCTAAACCATCACAAACAAGGCTCATTAACTGACCAAAGCGGTTGAAAGTAACAACACTAAAGTCCTGATTTTCTTTGCGAACGGGTCCTTTTTTGGACAATGACGCGAACAGGTTTTGGTTGGTGCTGTCCATTAATTAAATTCAGCTAGTAAAATTGCTTGTAACTCCGCTAAGGTCTTGTCAAACTCGTTGTTGGTAACCACATACTTAAAGTGACCAATTTGTTGACATTCCTTCTCAGCTTGTTTCAATCGGTTTTGAATTGTTATTGCATCCTCGTCATTACGCTTCTTTAAGCGCACTAACAACTCTTCCATTGAAGGTGGTTTAATAAAAATTAGCACCACATCATTGGGATACTTTTGCTTAACTTGTAAAGCACCTTGATATTCAATTTCTAACACCAAGTTGCCACCGTTGTGAATAATTTGTTCAGCTTGGGATTTAAGGGTACCATAGTAGTTATCGTTATACATCGCTCACTCCACAAAGGCATCAGCAGCAATCAGTTTTTCAAACTCCGCTTTATCTTTAAAGAAGTAATCCACACCCTCAGTTTCGCTGTTACGCATTTTACGGGTGGTAGCGGAAATGCTGTAGCGCAGTTTATCTTTGAAATGGTCAATTAAACATCTAACAAGGCTACTTTTGCCAACACCGCTCGGTCCGGTAATGACAAAAATTCTCCCTGTATCGACCATTTCAATATTTAGAATAATTTTAATTTTACCGCAAATTAATATGGAATTATTGCCAACTAAAGCATGACTAGTGCTGGACGATGTTAAGGAAATTAACGAACCGACTAAACCAGTTCAGTTTCCCTTAGACCAAGCGAGTCTCGATTGCATTGCCAAAATGATGGCTTACGTTGATGCATCTTACAACGGTGATGCTGAGAAGTATGGCATTATTCCCGGCATTGGGATTGCCGCTAACCAAATTGGTTATTGAAAGCAAATGTTCTACATCCACCTAATGGATGGTGGGGTGGAACACAAGTGTCTGTTAATTAATCCCAAGATTATCAACTTAAGTGCCAACAAATCCTTTTTAAAGAGCGGTGAGGGTTGTTTGAGTGTTCCCAAAATGCACCAGGGTTATGTTATTCGCCACGAATGGATTACGATCACTGGTTTTGATTGACTCCAACAAAAAGAGATCACCATTACTGCTACTGGTTTATTTGGGATGTGCTTGCAACACGAATTCGATCATTTGCAAGGGCGGTTTTACTACCACCGCATTAATCCGCTAAACCCTTTGTTTACAAATAAAGAGTGGAAGGTAATTAACCCGGCTTTACCGTCAGATAGTGAATAATCTGGTCTTGTAAACGGTCGGAGTTACTCGACAGTGTTTTAATCACGCCGCGCACAGCCACCGAAATTTTGCCTGTTGTTTCACTAACAATAAAGACTATGGCATCACACTTTTCGGTTAGACCTAACGCGCTGCGGTGTCTGGAACCGTATGACACATCAATTAGTTGCCGTGTCATTGGGAAGTAAGAGGACACACTCACAATCTGGTAGTCCCGCACAATTACCGCTCCATCGTGAAGTGGCGACTGCTTGTTGTAAAAGATCGTTACTAACAACTCGGGGGAAAAGTCCGAAGTCACGCGGTAGCCAATATTGACGTAAGACTCGAGTGAGTCCTGGTTTTCAATGGCAATAATGGCACCAATCTTATCAGTTGATAACCTCAGTAAGGTTGAGGTCAAGTTGTCATAAAAGTTCTTTTGACTGGTAGTATGCTTTGATCTAAATAATCCAGTAAAGGTACGAATAACAAAGCTTCTAGTACGCTTGTTGAGTAAAACAAACAACAAGGTAAGCGCTAAGATTAAGAATAAAAGGACAAGGATAATAACCGAAAAGACTTCCACTGTCATCATTAAACCAGGGTTAGAATGGCGCGTTTCTGCACTGTATCAATTTCAGTCAGTTTCGCGGTTAACCTATCACCAATTCTAAAAACCTTGTTGGTGCGTTTGCCGCGCAACACCATCCGATCCTTTTCAAAGACAAAGAAGTCTTCGGGAATGGAGGTAATCTTAATAAGTCCATCAAAGTTGTTTTCATCCATTCGCATAAAGATGCCAAAACTAGTAATAGCGGAAATAAAACCGTGGAAAGTTTGTCCCACTTGTTTAGACAAATACAGCGTAGTTAAGTAATCGTTGGCAGTCCGTTCACAACCATTAATCTTAATCTCAGTATCGTTAATGGTTTCACAAATTTGTTCTAGCTCGGCGTTGAGCTGTTCACGCTCAGTGTCAGTAAAACGCTCTGGAGTAAACAGATTCATCCACAACAAACGGTGTACCGTTAAATCAGCATAGCGACGGATGGGCGAAGTGAAATGGGTATAGTGGTGTGAACCAATGCTAAAGTGTATCAGTGGATTAACAATGTAAAAGGCTTTACCTAGCGTTCTTAATAACAAGATGACAAAGATGTCATAGCTCGGGTTGTCCTTATTTTCCTTTAACCAAGCCGCAATTTGGGTGGAAGTGACCGTATCGAGTACAAAGTTTGGTTGGGTAATTTTGAGCTCGACAATGTTTTCCAACAACATTTGTAACTTCTTTTTGCTTGGTCGGGGATGCACCCGGTAAGGTAAGTGAACTTTGTGGTTTGTAAGTGTTCAAGCCACCGCTTCATTGGCAACCACCATTAGGTTTTCGATCATTGTTTCCGCCTTGCCGTGGGTGAGAAAACGGATCTCAATCGGGTAGTAGTTTTGATCAACGACTACTTCTGTTTCACTGTGAGATAGGTCAATAGTCCCCTTCTTTTTGCGCTGTTCAGCAATCAATTCGCTCAAGGTAAAACCAGCCTTTAAGCTCTCTAGTACTGTTGCACTTTCATCCTTTAGAGCATCACTGTCTTCCAGTCAATCATTAACTTCACTGTAAGCAAAGCGACGTTGGGAGACAATGGTAGCGGGATACACTTCACTAAAGTTTAAGCGTGCTTCATGATCAAAGTTCAACTCACACACCACCACATACCGCTTTTCATTTGGGTTTAAAGAACACAGCTCGTTTGATAAACGTTCTGGTAACATCGGTACCACATAGTATCCCGGGAGGTAAATTGAGCTTGTTTTATGACGGGCTTCAATGTCAAGTTCACTGTTGCGCTGCACATAGTAAGCCACATCAGCAATGGCAACATACAAAACAAAACCTTTGTCGGTGCGCTTGACGTAAATCGCATCATCCAAGTCCTTGGAAGTGGCGGGGTCAATCGTGACAAAGGCAAGTTCGGTTAAGTCCTTGCGGTAGGGCTTACTCTGCTCTTTTTCATCAAACTGTAACTTCGCTGCTTGTTGTTCGACCACATCATTCTTTTCAAAGACAATCGAGTGGTCTAACATAATCGCCTTGAGGTTAATTAACGGTTCATCGTTATTCCCCAAGATTTGCTGAATGGAGACTTTACACAGGTTATTTGCAGGATCATACTCATCAATTTGAAAAGCGACCTTAGTATTGCTCTCCAGTTCAGCTGGAACTGAGGCCTTATTGACAATCGGGGTGAGGTAAAAACGAGGATTGTCAGCAACAATGCGAAACTCCTGACCAAAATCGGAGTACTCAATCAAAAAGTTACCAGCGTACAGCACCCGGGAGCGCTTCACAATTTTGAGCACTGCAGCATCAAACTTATCACCTACCTGTGGTTTGTCGAGCGGACAGAATTCAACTAGATCACCATCCAGTGCTCCCGCTAGGTTGGAAAAATGGATATAGTACACCGTTTTGTCATCATCTAAGGGACGGACAAAACCAGTGTTCTTGTTACCTAAATTGAGAATGCCCTGAAACTTTTGATCCAATACCGGATCAGCTAGTTCATAGTTAATTAACAGCTGGTTTGTAGCACCACCCGACTTGCGAAAAATGTGTCATTCTAACAAGTCATCAATTGCTCTGTATACCTGTTGCTTTCCCGGAAAACCAGCTTGATTCTCCATCATCCTGACAACTATTCCCGGAGGAATAGGTTTGCCGTTCTCTTTTTTCACAATCGCGAAGATTCGCTTTTGTAAATCAGTTAATACTTTCATCTGTTAGATTTTAAAGCGCAAAATGAAAAACTAACCCTAAAATAAGAAAAAGCACTACTAAAATAAACATCGTAATTTGGAGAATTTTGACAATTCCGCGGTCTTTGGTTTTGCGAAAAATTTCCAAATCTTGACCTGAAAGCGAAGCAAGTCCGCCAGTAGAACCATGGTTGGATAGCAATAAACCGATGATTAAACAAAGGATTGCCATTACAAACATTACTATTTGAATTGCGTCCATGCTTTAATGTGTGTTAATTTTAAACTAATGCTTTAATTTTGGTTTAGTTTTTTTAACTTAGCGTTGAGGTGTTGAATTCCCGAACGGGTAATTTGCACTTTGTATTTCCTTTCAAAAAACTGGGCAATTTGTTCTAATGACCAGTCAGGATGGTCTAGTTTGACTAAACAAAAGCGCTGAAAGTTGAGCGATTGCTTTTTAAAGTCAGCACTGTTTATGAGGATTTTTAGCTGTTCCGCTGTGCTTGTGCTGGTCTTTAAAGTGCGCATTAGGTTAGCAATTTCTAAGTTACTTTTACGCACTTGTTCTAAGGCAAAATTTTTTTGCAATTGGTTTTCTTCAAAGGCTAGATAACCATCAAAAGCTTCGACTAGTTTAAAGAAGTCACAAATGGCCTGATAGCTTTTAACATAGACCAAAAGCTGGTGGCGCTTAGTGGTTTGTTTAAAAGGATGAAACAGCTTCATTAACTGTTTTATTTGCAGTTCGTTGTTAGTGCTAATTTGGAGGTGAAAGTTACTGGAATGGAGTAAATCGCTCACACTACCACCACTCAAAAAGGCACCAATGACATAGGCCTTCTGTAGCGGTAAATCGCTCTGAGTTGCATCAAAGGCTAACAACTGATCCACCTCTGTTTGCGAAGCCCTAAAACTAAACTCACAGTGAGTGCTCGTTTCGTGGATTTGAAAACTAAACTGGAGTGCATTGCTAAACAACGCCTTTAAAGTAGCAGTGCTAGTTTTAAAGGATCATTGACCAGTAGCGAGTAGTTTTAACCCGTTTTGAAAATAACCAGCTAAAAAGCTGGATCACTCTGTTTTAATTAAAGGGTTGGTGGCTAACTCGTGCTTAATCTGAACACTAAAGGACATCACGGATCGTTAACACCGCGATAATGCCGTCATTAATGGCAGTACCAATTTGACGGAAGTGCTTAGAACGACAATCACCTGCTGCAAACAGACCCTTTAAACTTGTTTCCATCTGTTCATTGGTAATTAAAAAACCCTGGGGATCTAACTTTAAGTTGAGGTGTTCCACCGGTTTGGTAATACTTTCAAAACCAATATAGGGAAAGACACAATTGAGATCTATCTGTTTTGTTGAATGATCGAGCGTGTTTTGAAGCACTATGCCGTTTAGGGTATTGTTACCCAACAATTCTTTTACGGTATAGTTCAAGTGAAAAACAACATTCGGTAAGTTTCTCAGTTTATTTAACGCCGTTTCATCAGCACGAAAGCCCTCACGGCGGTGGATTAAGTGCACCGTTTTAGCCATGCCAGCTAAATACAACGCTTCCTGAATGGCAGAGTTCCCCCCACCAACAACACCCACCACCTGGTCTTTGTACAAGGACCCATCACAAATGGCACAGTAACTAATTCCCTTACCGTAAAAGTGGTCTTCTTTGGCTACGCCCAGTTTACGCTCCAACATTCCCGTAGCGTAAATAACGGTTTTGGCAAACACCACAGTTTTGTCATCGAGGTACAAGATAAAGGTATCTGCTGCCTTATCTAACTTAATTAGGTTAGCATAGAAAAAGGTGGGCTCTAAATCAATTAGGTGGTTGTACATTTCCAACCCCAAGTCAGGTCCGGTAATTGACTTGTAACCCGGATAGTTCTCGACAATGTTGGTTTTGACAACCTTACCGCCGGGAGTACTACCTTCAATAATGGCTAGATTGAGGTTAGCGCGTTTGCCATAAATACCCGCTGCTATGCCAGCTGGCCCAGCACCCACTATCGCTACATCGTAAATAACCTGATCTTTAGTTAAAAAATCTGACTTTACTTTAAGCATTAATAATTTTGATGCGGGGGTTTAAATATTCAGAGCGCATTGCTACTATGAACTTATTGTTGTCATCATAAAAGAGGTCGTAGATCAGTAAGTTCTTAGTCTCATCATCCACACAGATTAAGGAGCTTTTGCGCTCTACCACAATGCCGTTGTAAGCAAAGTCCTTAAAGAATTGTTCCTGGAGGTTTTGCTCGCTAAAAATTTGGAGCACATCATCCTTGCCAAAGAAGCTAAGGTTTAAAAAATTCTTCTTGTTTTCATCAAATAACTTGGCTTCCAAACCCTTAAAGTTACCAAAGTCAACGCCACTGTCAATTGAGCTGAAAACATCACGGTCAACTTCGCGTAGGTGGTTCTTCATTAAGGTTGAGAGCTTAGCTCACTTGGGCAATTTGTTGTCCTGGGTTTTATGAAAGAAACTAAAACCAGCATTCTTAGCGACAAAGTAACCAGCATTACCTTTAGTGTGGCGAATTAGATCTTTACCTAAGAGGGTATTGAGGATAGTACGAATGAGACTTCTAGATGAAGCGAAACGAATTTCGAGCTGGCGTTCAGAGAAGATGCGGGTGCCAGCAGGCCATTTAAAGCTTTGAATTTTAAGGAGAATGTAACGGTAAATTATTTGACCTTTTTTAGCTTGCTCTTTCGCTGAAATCATGAAGCAACTTTTCAACAATTATAAAAACTTGCTGGGGATTGGCGCGATTGTGGGTTCTTTGCATAACTTGACCTATAATTAGCTTTTGAATTCGTTCAACTCGATCTAAGTTCTTAAGGATTTCACCCTCGTTTTCCTTAAAGATTTGTTGGATGATTTGCGTTAGTTGTTTTTCATCAGTTATCTGTTCTAAGTTGTGTAGTTTAGCCAGCGATTGGGGGTCTTGCCCATTGTCTAACATTAACTCAATTAACTGCTTTGCTTGTTTTTGGTTCACGGTGCCCTTCTGTACCATTTGGATTAGGATAATTAAGTGATCAATCGTTTTGTCCTTGAGCGGTTTTTGTAGCTTGTTGAGTTGTCCCATTAACTCAATGCACAACCAGCGAATGGTATCTTGGGGACTGTTAATGACACTGTTAATCTTGGTGTAAGCATTAAAAAGAGTCAGATCATCGACTACTAATTGATTTAGCTGCTCATTAACCCCAGCTTCCTTGAGCTTGGTAAAGAACTCAGTTAAGTTAAAGGCCTTGTTGGGTTTTTGTAGCAGTTCATCAATGTTACTGCTCATAATGTTGGGTTCAATGAAATAACGGTAATCGACTGAATTGTCCTTTTTACGCATGAAGACATTGGTATTGGTTTTGTCGTCATAAGTTAGGGTAACTTGTTGAACCGGTTCGCCTTTAATTAGTGCTTTGACTTGACGTGCTATTTCCAAATCAATTGCCTTTTCCACATTATTGAGTGAGTTAATGTTCTTAATTTCGACCTTGGTGCCAAAAGCAGTTTGTCCCTTTAAGCGCACTGATACATTACAGTCACTGCGCATCGAGCCATCTTCGAGCTTAGCGTTGGAAATGTTGTTAACAATCAAAATTTGACGTAGCTTTTGCAAGTATGCCTTAGACTGCTTAGCACTCTTAATCACGGGCGCGGTAACTACTTCAATTAGCGGTGCACCACAACGGTTAAAGTCGAGCAGAATTTGCCCATCGACAAAATGTTGCTTGGCAGTATCTTCCTCTAGGTGAAACCGTTCAATGATAATCCGCTGCGCTTTGTTGTTTTCCACAATTTCAACGTAACCGTTTTGCGCAATCGGAAAGTTTTGCTGGGTAATCTGAAAACCCTTAGGTAGATCTTGGTAAAAGTAGTGCTTACGGTCAAACACTAAGACTGGCTGTACCCGTTGCATGTTGAGCGCGTCAGCAAGGATTAACGCCTTTTGTACCGCCTGCTCATTGACCTGGGGCATGGTACCAGGCAAGCCCAAATCAATCGCGTTTATGAACTGGTTTGGTGTGGCGTTTTGCGCTTGGTTGGGCGCTGGGGAAAACATTTTGGTAGCAGTGTTTAAGACCACGTGTACCTCAATCCCAATAATTGCTTCAAAGTTAATCATCATGTTCAATTTGGAATAATTCCTCCAATCAAGCAGCTACTTGTAATAATTGCTTGTCGTGAAAGCAGTTAGCATTAACACTCAAACCAATCGTTTGGTCCTTTTGTTTGACCAATCAGGGAATAGTAATTGAAGGATTACCAGCAAAGTTAGCTAGTTGTAAAAAGTCATCCACGAGGTTAGTAAAGCTCTCACCCTTTTGCACCGCAGCTATTGTTTTAGTAAAGCCGGATGCACTAGGTGACACAATGAAATCCGCTTCTTTAAACAGGTTTAAGTAAGCATCAACCATTACCCGGCGGATCTTTTGAGCCTTTTCAAAGTACTTGGTAAAGTTATTCTTGTCAGTACCAAAAGCACCAATAATAAAGCGGCGTTTTAACTGCTCACCAAAGAAACGGTCGCGGTTGGCAGTAATTGTTTTGGAAAAGTCACTCGCTTGGTTGGGTTCAAACAATTTTTGACCAAAGACAATCCCAGTGAGATTACTGTAACAGCTCACCGCTTCACTGTAACTAATCAGCTTGTAAACTGGATCAATTACCTCTAGCAGTTCAAGCGGAAAGTGAAACGGAATTAACTCACAACCCTCCAAGGTAATTCTTTCCTTTAAGCTGTTTCACTTTTTGCTCAGTTCAATGTCAAACCATTCCTCTAGCGGTTTTAGATAACCTATCTTGATTTGCTTGTTGAAGGACTCTTTTAAGGACCTGGTAAACTTGCCAGCATCAGGAGATTTTTGAGCGGAAAAATCAGCTTTGTCATGTTTAATGATTTCATCACTAACAAGTGCTACATCATACACATACCGCGCAAAGATCCCGACATGGTCTAAACTAGGCGCGTAAGGATACACTCCGTTCCGCGATATCAAACCATAGGTGGGCTTAAAACCAACAATGTTACAAATGCTAGCTGGACGGCGTACCGAATCTCCCGTGTCCGTACCAATTGAAAAGGGAACAATGCCGCGCGCCACTGCATAAGCGGAACCGGATGAAGAACCACCAGGAATTAGGGTTTCGTTTCAAGGGTGGTGGACAAAACCAAAACCCGAATGGAGCCCCGTACCGCCTAAACCAAACTCGTCGAGGTTCGCTTTACCAACTAATAAAGCGCCACTGTTGTTTAGCAATTCAAACACAGTTGCTGAAAACGGCGGGATATAGTCTTCCAAAAACCTCGAACCACCAGTAGTAACAATTCCCTTCGTGGCAATGTTGTCCTTTAAAACAAAGGGAATGTTGTTGAGTGGTGATTTACTGCGGTTTTTGGGTGCTTGGGCTTGTGCTCACTCAACCGTATTTTTCAACAAAAAGTTACTCGATCAGTGTTCGTTAATTGCTCCATCAATTTGTTGTAATAACGGATTGATTGACGCTGGTTTTTTAGTTAGTGTTTGCTGGAGCTTTAAGATTTGCGATTTCACAACTATACTTTGACAAAGCCAACACTCATTTCCTTACAGTTGGCTAATAATTTTTCGGGATGCTTTTCCACTATTACCTTATCTTTACGCAGTGGCGTTGGTGATGTATTGAAAGGTGCGTACATTGGTTCCACACTGGTGGTATCAATGTTCATCACCCGGTCAAAGCTCTGGGTAATAGTTTTAAATTCGACCAAGAGCTTTTCCATTTCGCCTTCTGTCAAATCAAAGTGAGTGGCTCGTGCTAAGCGTTTTAACTCTTCTTGGCGCAACTGCTGGTGTTTACGTTTGTTAATAATGGGCAACACTACACTTTGCAAATCAGTAAAGCTTTGTTTTAGTGTTTTGCGTTGGTTTTTAGAAACTGCTGTTTTAAAACCTTTGAGCATTAGCGGGGTTAATAACAGCAGAATTGGATAGATCACAATAATGTCCAACAAGAAGATTACGGGAGCGAACAGTAAGCGTGCTAATAGTCAAAACTCGTATGTTTGACCAGTTGTTTGCGTGTCAAAGATCGGAATGAAGGCAATGTTGATCATCAACAAACTAGTGGAAGCTAAGGTGATTACATTCAAGATTAAATAGAACCAGTTTTTCTTAGTTAGTACAAACAGGGTAAACTGGTGATTAGCATGTTTGTAACTGCGGTAAAAGAAACGAGAGTGCTCAAAACTTAAGTGACGCTGTTTGACTAACCAAACAATGTACAACACCAGCATAGCAATAACTATGGCAATGGTAAAGTAGAGCAGAATGTTGGCGTACTGGGTTAACGAAAGCTCAAAGACAATTGGTGGTGCGTTAAATTTCAAGCGAAACTCTTCATCACCCTTAATCTCCTTAAGGTTATTACTTATCCCAAGCACAAAGAACTGGGTAATTAAAAAGGCGGCAATGACCATGCCAATCGAGAGCACTAGGTAGGCAAAATCCGATAAATTACGGTTGTGTAAAAGTGCTGTTGAAATTAAAACTTCACGCAGTATGCCAGCAATCATCCCGGTTAAGATGGCACCTAAAACATAACCAACGTTAAAAACCCCACCCGAAAAGATGACCGTTAAAAAGTCAATTGTGGCCGCGGAAAAAATGCCGACAATTGGACCAAACAACAGTCCCGAAATCTTTACAAGGATTAACTCCAAGGTGACCCGAAAACCAGGATAACCACGGAACAAAGCAGCGGCTAAACCGCCTGCTAGTGCCATTAACACTAAAACAATCGACACCGCCACAGCAATGATCATGGCAATCGTGGTAATGTTACCTACCCCAATTTTGGTAGTGTTTTTTGGATAGCGTTTAAAGAAAAATAAAAACAGTAGATTTTTGAATAAAAGGTAGCCCATAATGGCTACAAAAACAACCGCAAAGTAAATAAATCCAGAAGTGGAAATATCAGAAGTTAATGGTTGAGGTTTATTTATTAATTTATCCATTTTGGACTTTGCTTTGCAACTCTAAAACAAGCTTGCAAAGACGGTTTAAGCAGCTTTGCAGTTCTTTACATTGTAAAGAAAAGACTGCTCGCTGTGCTTTTCTGTTTGAGTACAAGCGGAATAAAAATCATAAGAAAAATAATGAAAAATGCTAAAGCTTTGTTTGTTGAATTAAAGACAAAACTTTACCAAAACAGTTAGAACTGGTACTGTACCTGGCCGTTAGTCCAATCAATTGGAGTATGGTTATGGTGCTTTAATCACTGGTTAATTTGCTTAAACAAAGCATCGGGATGATCGAAAAACTTCCGCCCGGTTAAAGGTGAGGGATGGGGGTAGGATAAACTAGCAAATTGGCTTGCTCCACCAATCTTTTTAAGAACAAAATTCTCGGTTTGTTTGCCCAAAAAAACGAGTAGTACATAGAGTTTTTGTGACAAGAGAAAATCGAGTAAATGACAGTTAAACTGCTCTCACCCCCAATTGCGGTGCGCATTGGTTTGAAAGGCATTGGTGGTAAAGACGCCATTTAACAACAAGATGCCTTGTTGTGCTCAACCCTCTAACAGTTGCTTCGTTCAGTGATTTTGACCTGCTAGTTCCGGATACTCTTGCTGCAAGCGCAGAATCATCCGCTTTAAGCTTTGTGGTAGTTTAGGGGCGTTAGAGGCAAACGAAAGACCACAAGCGTGTTGTGGATTAGGATATGGATCCTGACCGTAAATAATTAGTTTAGTGTTATTTGGTGCAAAAAAGCTAAAGGGACGAAAGACTTGAGAGGCTTTGGGAGTTAGCTCTTGCTCGACATTTTTTAGTTTAGCTAACAATTCTTGAAAATAGGTCTGTTTGGCTTCTTGCAAAATAAAAGCCTTCCATTCGCTTAAAACACCACTTAAAAACTGGTCTAAAAGTTGTTCCATTTGCTGCCTTTGCGGCTCAATGAACTACTTAGCTGTCAAAATAACAAAGTGGAGGTAGCTCGCTAAATCAACTACTGGCGGTTTAGTTGTACCAGTGCGTAGATCCAAGTTGTCCAAACTTTGACCCTTAAGCAAGTTCATAAAGCCCTGCTCTTTAACTTTAATTTGTTGTTTAACGTGCAGGGTAAACCACAGTTTGTCTTCGGTAAATTCAAACTTAGAACCGGGATAATCTTGCTTGGTAACAATACCGCTATCCAAATCACCATCAACGATAAACTTCATATCCATAGTTCCACTTCAAGATGTTGGAATCCCACCAATTGCAGCCCCAATTAGATATCAAAGACTGACATTATAGCTACCAGTGTACTTCAAGTTAATTTCAAAAGAATAGTTAAATGGTTTTACTTGTTTAATCTCAATTCTTTTTTGCTTGTTCCAATTAATGGAAGAATTTTTATTTTCATTCTGAACACTTAAACTTTTTAAGTTGAGCTTAATGTCGGTCTTACCAGAGAGCTCGTCACGCAATCACTGTGACATGTAAATTCCCTGAAAGCCAGCCACAGGGAACTGAATGCCATTCTTACCAAAAGCGTTATTTTTAGCAGTGGTATTATTTTTCTCTTGATTGTAGTACCAATCAATGGCAGTTCGAAAACCGGCAATTAAAAAGTTAAAGGTACGGTTTTGGTTGCGGAAGAAAGATGATTTCAGCGCCTGAATGAGTTCAACCTTTTTGGTAACATCCTTACCTTGTTTTAACCAGTACTCTTTAAATTTTTGTGCTGAAGTTAAGCTATCATTAAACTGTTGTGTTTCTGCGACATTCTTAACTTCTTCTTGGCGCCGTTTTTCCGCTTCTTGCTGTTCTTTTAATAATTGCTCGGCACGTTGTTTGGCCTCTTCTATTTCTTTTAAATGTTGTGCCAAAGCAGCTTGACGTTCCTTTGCAAATGGTGCAATAATATCCTGTTTGTACTGAGTTTTTGCAGCTTCTAGGCGTGGCTTAATAATTGATTGTGTTAGGCTCACTTGCTTTTGGATAATGTTTTCACCTAAAGCGGTTTTAGCAATTGTGGTTAAATCGTTAGTACCACTAGTTAACTTATTAACGCTGTATTTGTAAAACAACCCAGCCGTTAAATCACTACCTTGAAGATCAAAACTGTTTTGTAATTCTTGTAAGGTAGCGAAGTTAATCGTACTAATATTGAGCGCAAAATCTAAATTAGCTTTAGTGTCGTTATTTTGGTAAACAGCATGGAACTGCATTTGCACTTCAAAGCTGTAACGTACCTTACTCTTAATGACAATGTCATGCGTTTTAATCAGTTTGACTTCAAAACCACTTAAGTTTATTGATGCTAGCTGAAACTGTTCAAACAAACTAGCAACGTTGTCCGCTAACCCTAAACCTTTCGGGTTCAATACCGGGAAAAAGCCACTGCCCAAAAAGTCAAATAAGCGTGCTTCTACACGGGGAATTTGACTTTGTTCATTGACAGGGAAAATGTCATTAGCAGCTTTTATTTCCTTTTGCAGTTGGGGAATTGTTTCAAGTACACCAGTCAAACTCTGTTTTCAACCACTCAACAAGTTAAAAACATCGACTAAACCTAACTGGTTAACCGTAATTGGCTTTGTCTTGAACTTTTGCTGAAATAAAGCAAAGTTAGCGTCTCAGTCAGTATGCTCTGCCACTGCATTCAAGTCAGCATCACTAAATGCTTCACCGTGTAAATTTAAGAGGTGGGAGTTGTCAGATTGGTAACGCTGGCTAGTTGAATTGAACCTTAAGTGGCTTGGTTCTAAAACAGAACTGTGCGGTAAAATCGAGAAAAATGCAATTAGCGTGGGTAAAACGGTAAAACTACCGGTCAGGAACGCTCATTTTTGTCAGCGCTTTTTTGGAAATTTCAATTAAAGTAGTTAGAAGAACTAAATCAAATACTAAAAACTACTGGAAAACTAAAACTACAGGAAAATTTAACGGTTAATTTTAACTTTTAGCTTTAGTGTCTTTGCCATTTTCCTTAAAGATGGCTTTAAAGAAATCACTAATGCTAAGGCTACCAAACTGTTTTTTAGTTAAAGCAGCTTCGGAAACATCGAGGTGATTTTGGGTAATAGCAGCAACAAATTGATTGACTTGTTCCTGACTCTTTTGCAAGTCGTTGAGTAAATTGGTATTTTCGGTGTCAGTAGCTGCTTTAGTTAAGTCAGTAACATTAGTTCAATAACTACTGCTACTGCTTGGTGTCTCATTTAAATTAGCTGGGTACAAGAAGCTAAAACCGTTTGGCGTAGCGATCGTGCCTTTATTGGAATCACCATTGTTACCTTTTTCAACTTTATTAACTTCTGGTGTGTAAGTTAGCAATAGACTAAAGTTGTTCAATTGAAGCTTATAGTTTGTCTTTTTCAATTCCGTGCCCCACTTCTTTTTCCAAACTTGCTTAAGTTGAGTGGTTGTGGGTGAATTCTCAGTTACAAAATCGCCAAATTTAATTTCATTACCGTTGAAGCCAGTTTTAACAAAACTAAATTCAGCTTCAATATTTTCGACACTCACTAACTTTTGAATAAGACCACTAGATGGGTTTTTGTTATCACCACTTCCTTGAGTATTCATCGTACTCGATAAAGTAATCTTATCGCGCAAATCAATCTTTTTGTTGGTGTTTTTGGTATTTGTACTTGACATTTGCGCTTGACTTTTCAAGGTAACTGCTTGAGTGGTTTTTTGCGCCATTTGTGTTTGGGCGCTGTCAGTCAACTTAGCTGCATTAAAGCTAAGTGACTTTAAACCAAACCAAAAGTTGTTGTTGCCATCATCAGCGACAATTAAGTTATTAGCCAATGCCCGTTGTAACTCCGTTTCATCAATATCTTGACTAAAGGTAATTAGATTACTGCTTTTACCAATCGCTTTTAGAGAAGGTGTTACTGTGTTTCAATAAGTTAAAGCAGGTTTAATAATGCGGAAATTTAATAAGGAAGCAATGCCGCCGTAAAGTCGTTCAAACAAGGCTTCTTCCGGTTTATTCTGGTCAGCTGCATGAAAATCACCACTTTCACCTAATTTAATTAACCGGGTGGAATTGTTAGGGTCGTAAGTACCGGTGGAACGATTAGTTTCTAAGAAGTAACCCTTTTGGTTGTTGTCATCGTTAGATGTAGTAGTACTAGATGAACTACTAGCAGCCTTAACAGCAGTAGCTGTTTTCCCACTAATATCTTTTTTGATTGCGCTAACGGTCGTTTGCACAGGTAAATGAAAGGTTGATTGTGGTGTTGAACAAGCAGTGAACACAATCGAGCCTAACAAAAAAAGCGGGATCGATTTAACTGTTTTGTACTTCATAAACTAACTGTAACCATCAGGATTGTATTCCCGAACCCGAAAGGTAGAAACGTCACTTTGAAAGTCAAACTGTACTTTACCAGTCGGACCACTACGGTTTTTTTCCAAGATTAACTCCACTTGAAAAATATTGTTGTGACCAATTGCTTCTTGATTTTCACTGTCCTCATCCTTGACGCGGTGGATGAATAAAACCATGTCAGCATCCTGTTCAATCGAACCCGATTCACGTAAATCCGACAAAATGGGACGCGAATCTTTGCGTTCTTCTATTCTTCGAGAAAGCTGTGCAGCGGCAATAATTGGTACGTTAAACTCCTTGGCAAAGCTTTTAAGTGATTTGGAAATCATGGTGACCTCTTGTTGACGCGAAATGTTATAGCTGTTTTTAAATGCATTAACTAGTTGGAGATAGTCAATTACGACCAACTTAACGTTATTGGTTTTTGAAACTTCCGTGATTTGAGCACGAATTTCGTCCAACGTAATCGTGCTGTAATCAAAAATTTTAATAGGAAGATCGCGCAATACTTCTGATGCTTTAATTAAATCATCATACACATTAGCGAGCCTTTGACGACTCGTGAGTGTGTAATTTACCTGGCTTTCTAGCATTAAATGGCGCTGATAAATTTCACGGTTACGCATTTCTAAGCTAAAAAACAGCAACACATCCTTGTTTTTATCAAACTTTTCGCTGTCATTAACCGCGCCCTGCAAAAAGTTAATTAGAAGCGCTGTTTTCCCGCGACCTGGACGCGCTGCTACCACAATTAACTCACCCTCTTTTCAACCAGAGGTTAATTGATCTAAAGGGTAAAAACCACTTTTAAGCCCTTTTACAGTTAATTCACCACGGTACACTTTGCGAATTAACTCTTCCTCTTCACGACCAATTTCGTCATAACTCAAACCGGGAATAGAAACAAAGGCGCTGTGAATAATCTTGGTAAAGTCGTTTTGAATTGCTTGTAAATAGCCCTCAAAACGGTCATCTTTGACCTTAAACTCTTCCTTTTCAACCTTTTTGGCGAACTGTTTAAGTTGGCGAAAAATCGAAGCTTTTTTGACAACATCAACAAAGACCTTGATGTCCCTTTCCAAAAAGGGAAGACCTTTGAGTAAAACGTCCTCAAATAAACCTTCAATTTCCCTTTGTGTTTTGGAATCGGTATCCAGCTTAAACTTAACGGCCTCTAAAAGCGCCGAACCAAACAACTTATTGCCCTCAGAATAGTTTTCCTGTGCTGTTTGAAAGATAAAGTTAAACGGAAAACCAAAGAAGTCCTTCGGTTCAAGCTTGGTTAAGATTAAGTCCACACCAACGGCATCTTGTACTAAAGCTTGCATTAAAACACGCTCAGCACGTTCAATGTTCTTGTCGTTGGCAAACTTAAAGGTCTGTTCAAGCTTATTTGACACCATTATCCGGGGTTACCTTAACTTTTAAAACTGCGGTTGTATCTTCAAAGATGTGTAAGGTAATCTCGTGATCCCCAAACCCTAAGCGCACGTTGTCTTTAAACATAAACTTTTGCAGCGCCATCCCTTTAGTGTGGGCTTGGTTAATAATTTGCTTGGTAATAATCGAGCCATATGGCCGACCGTTGTGCTCCTTTAAGCTAAAGTGGAGTTCTGTTTGTTCAATTACTTCCTTTAACTTGTGGCTTAACGCCTTGTTAATCTCATAGTGTTCTTGTTGTTTCTTTAAGAACAAATCACGGTCTTGTAAACTCTTTTTCGTTAAAGGTGCAGCCAGTTTTTTAGGAAACAAAAAGTGGATTGCATAGCCATCTTTAACATCAACCACATCAAAGCGTTTGCCTAGGTTGCTAACATCTTGCTTCAAAATTACCTTCATAACTAATCTTTTACAAACGGAACTAAGGCTAAGTAACGTGCACGCTTTAAGGCCTTGGCTACATGGCGCTGATGCATTTGGCAGTTACCAGTAATCCGGCGTGGGTTAATCTTAGCGTAGGGACTCAAGAAACGCTTTAACGCTTCTAAATCATCAATTAAGTCAATTCTAAGTTGACCAATGGCACAAAAACGGCAGTACTTTTTAGAACGCTTAAATAAAGGACGTACCATTCTTTTGCCTTCTTCTCTGTTGAAGGTTGTTTCAGTTGTAGTTTCAACTTCTTTTTGGAAATTATCGTGTTCGTTATTCATCATCACTCTCCTCCTCTAGTTGGGAATCGTTGTTTAAAATGGGGTTAATGTCATCATCTTCATCATCCAGACTAATCGGAAATGCTTGGGCTAATTCATTTTCAGTAGCATTGGTTTTCGCTGCTAAAAAGGGTGAATCAATTACCGTAGCCTTATCAACAGGTTGCTCTAAACTGTTTTCCTCATCGGGACGGTAAACCTTATCAGCGATAACTTGGAGCGCGTAAGTGGCCTTCGAATTGGGATCATCACTGCGGTTGTTCATCTTGTAAGTGGACAATCTCCCCTCCACAAAAACACTGTCACCGGGTTTTAAAGTTAAAACAAAGCTAGCAACTTTACCCCAAGCAGTAATCCTAATATAGGACTTACTGTCATTAAAACCGCTCGAATCAATGCACGCTAAGGAAAAGGACGCGCCAATATTGTTGGTACGGGTTTGCAATTTATTAGGATCAAACGAGAGCTTACCAAATAAAAAAACGCGGTTCATTATTGCTTATCCTTAAAGCGGTTGTGCTGACGGTTGCGGTTGCGGTCAAAACGGTTATTGTTATTGTTTTGTTGGTTTTGCCGTTGGTTAACGTGTTCCGCGTTAAAGCGTTTGAAACGTGGGCGGTATGGGTTGGCTTGAACGCTGTCAAAGTTTCCCATCTTTTGCACCACATCCCACAGCTCTTCCTTTGGTTTTTGTGCCTTTTCAGTACGTGATAAGCGTGGTTGGGTGGAAGCTAAACCTGATGTTACTGGTACATCCGGGTTTTCGGGGTTGTTTTCCCGCGCAATGATTTCGTCATACTTAGCGCGTTTTTGCAGTGCCAGCTGTTGCTTTTTTGGATTTATCGAAGCTAAGTAGCCGTACTCACGTTCTAAGTTAATAATCAGTTCACGTAATACTTGCTTGTTAATGTTAGCGGTACGCTTAAAGTCCTTCGTGGATTGGTTATCACCACTAAACTTCCATCGGTAATAATGCGCTGAGAGTTGTTTCTTAATTGGGTATGCCAACTCCTTTAAACCAAGGTATTCTGTTTGCAAACCCTCAACGTTGGTTAACGTTTGCTGTTGTTTTTCATTCACTTGGTTAGCTTGCTCTAACGAGAGCGAACCATCAACTAAAAGAATAATGTTGTATTGCATCGTAACTTTATGGGAAAACTAAATATAAAAGTAAAGATTTATGCCTATCTATTTTGCTATTTCTTGGTGGCAATTATCTCATTCACCACACTCTTAGGGGTTTCAGCGTAATGGCTAAACTGCATCACATAGTTACCCCGACCTTGAGAGAAGGAACGTAAATCAGTGGCGTAACCAAACATCTCTTTGAGTGGTACTTTGGCCTTAATTACCTGCACGTTATCACGTTGTTCAGTCCCCTCAATGAGACCTCTTCTCGATGATATGTCACCCATGGTGTCCCCAAAGTATTGTTCTGGCACCGTCACTTCAATTGCCATAATTGGCTCTAACAGTACCGGACTACATACCTTGCCCGCCTCTTTTAAAGCTAAGGATGCCGCAATCTTGAAGGCCATTTCACTCGAATCAACTTCGTGGAACGAACCATCAAACAAGGTAGCTTTGATGTCAATCATCGGATAACCAGCTAGCGGACCTGATGCCATAGCGTTTTCCAAACCCGCTTGCACTGGTTTAATGTACTCACGCGGAATCCGACCACCAACAATCTTGTCGACAAACTCAAAGCCCTTGTCCTTGTTTGGTTCAAAGCGAATCTTGACATGACCATACTGACCGCGGCCACCCGATTGTTTAATGTATTTACCCTCAACTTCACTTTCTTTATTGAAGGTTTCACGGAAGCTTACTTGTGGTGCGCCCACATTAACTTCAACCTTAAACTCGCGGCGCATCCGATCCACTAGGATGTCTAGGTGCAATTCACCCATTCCCGCAATAATCGTTTGCCCAGTTTCGGGATCAGTGAAGGTCTTAAAGGTCGGATCTTCTTCCGCTAACTTCGAGAGTGCAATCGACATTTTTTCCTGATCTGCCTTGGTTTTTGGTTCCACCGCTAAAGAGATCACGGGTTGTGCGAACTGCATCGCTTCTAGTTGGACATCAATCTTGTCATCAACTAGGGTTTCTCCAGTAGTGGTGTCCTTTAATCCAATAATAGCACAGATATCACCAGCACGAATTTCCTCGATTTCATTGCGGTTCTGCGCGTGCATTTTTACCAAACGTGATACCCGTTCCTTTTTGTTCTTTCTTACATTCTTAACGTAAGAACCGGACTTAAGTACTCCGGAGTAAACGCGGACAAAGGTTAAACGTCCCACAAATGGGTCAGTCGCTACCTTAAAGGCTAAACCAACAAACGGTGCATCATCACTAGCCGAGATTAACACCTCATTGCCATCTTCACCATAAGCCTTGGCTTGCGGTACGTCAACTGGGGAAGGTAAGAAATCTACTACAGCATCCAATAACAGTTTGATCCCCTTGTTTTTAAAGGCAGAACCACAAAGCACCGGGAAGAACTGACAACCTATTACCCCTTTGCGGATACAGCGCTTGATGTCGGCAATACTAATTTCCTTACCTTCAAGGTAATCAGCCATTAACTGATCGTCAAAGTTAGCCACCTCTTCCACTAGGTGCGCACGCATTTGTTTGACCTGATCCTTAAACTGGTCGGGAATTGGTTTTTCCTCGGCCTTTTCTTCCTTACCACCATCAAAGAAGTAAACTTTCTCTTCAATCAGGTCAATAATGCCGTTAAAGTCGTTTTCCGCACCAATTGGTAATTGGATAGGTACCGCCTTTACTCCTAAGCGCTGTTGAATCGATTGTACAGAACGCTCGAAGTTAGCCCCCGTTTTGTCCATCTTATTGACAAAGATAATCCGGGGCACTTCGTAACGCGATGCTTGGCGTCACACCGTTTCGGTTTGTGGTTCTACCCCCATTTGAGCATCTAACACAGCAATGGCACCATCAAGGACACGGAGACTGCGTTCTACTTCTACGGTAAAGTCAACGTGACCGGGGGTGTCAATTAGGTTTAAGCTGCAGTTCTTCCAACTAACTGAAGTAGCTGCGGAGGTAATCGTAATACCGCGTTCCTTTTCCTGCTCCATCCAGTCCATCACGGACTCCCCGTCATGGGTTTCCCCAATCTTGTGGATTCGGCCTGAGTGAAATAAAATTCGCTCTGAGGTGGTGGTTTTACCCGCATCAATGTGGGCCATAATTCCGAAATTACGGAAGTTAATTAAATCTACTGTACGCGCCATAAATAACTAACTCTATTCTCTATTACCAACGCATGTGGGCAAAGGCCTTGTTGGCTTCAGCCATCTTATGCGTATCGTCCTTCTTTTTAATGGCTGCACCAGTATTATTCGATGCATCAATAATTTCGTTAGCAATCTTCTCTAACATCGTTTTTTCATGACGCTTACGCGCAAACATTGCAATTCAACGGAGTGCTAGAGCAATCTTGCGGTCTTGAGGTACTTCGGTAGGTACCTGATAGTTGGATCCCGCAATCCGCCGTACCCGGAGTTCCAAGCGCGGCATCACGTTGTCCACAGCGCGTTCAAACACGGTTAAGGGTTTTTCTTTAGTGCGTTGTTCAATGAGATCAAAAGCACCGTATAAGATTCGTTGTGCTAAACCCTTCTTGCCATCTTCCATGATGACGTTAATAATCCGGGTTACCAGCGTATTGTTAAAAACGGGATCGGGTAAAACAGTCCGTTTGGGAGCACGATTTTTTCGCATATAAAGTTAATTGATTGAGTTAATGTTTTTCGTAAAAAAAGGAATTTAAGATATTAGGACTTGGCTTTTGGTTTCTTAGCCCCGTAAGCTGAACGTTGTTGACGGCGTTTTTCCACACCAACAGTGTCTAAGGTACCACGAACAATGTGGTAACGCACACCAGGGAGGTCTTTCACCCGACCGCCACGGAGTAGCGTTACACTGTGTTCTTGGAGGTTGTGTCCTTCACCAGGGATATAAGCCAACACCTCAAAACCGTTAGTAAGTCTTACCTTGGCATATTTGCGCAAAGCAGAGTTCGGTTTTTTTGGAGTCATGGTACCAACCCGGGTACACACACCACGTTTAAGTGGTGAATACACGTTGGTTACCTTTTTGTTGAGTAAATTGAGGTTGTAATGTAAAGCGGGTGATTTAGATTTAACCTTCTTCTTTTTCCGCGGTTTTCTAATTAATTGTGCGATTGTAGCCATAAAGACAGCGCGAATATTGTAACACAATCTAAGCTTCCGGCACTGCTTCTAGCTTGTCAAACATGAGCATTTCATGGTCGTACAAACGGTAAATTTTCGGTGGTAAAACATCGTTGTAGTACTTCAACTGAAAGAAGGAACGTTCCTTTTCAGGTAAGCTCTTTTCGTAAAATGCAAACTTACTAGAACAAGCCTGTGTCCTATCCTTCATAAATAAGGTAGTAAAGAAAGCGGCTACCTTGTACCAACCGTATAGGAAGAAGTAAGTTCAGAAATAACCACGCAATTTAATTGCTAACGTTTGACAGTAAATAATCCCTACTATTCCCACCAAAATTAAGAGTGCACTAAACACAATCGAGGTATTGTACTTAAACGCTTCATCACGCTGCGTTTCCAAGATTAAGCGAACTATGCCAGTCGCTAAGAAGTAACTAAAGCCAATTGTCCCACTGCGGATCCCCTTAATGTGGTCCATTACAAAGTAGATAAAGACAAAGAAGATCGTGTTAAAGAACGATTCGATTAAGAAAAGCGGAATGCGGAAGCTACCATTGATAAACATTCCGTCCCACACTTTGGGCATTAAGATTCTTAAAAAGCCCCAGGTGGTGTTAGCAGCTGACAGGGTATCATTTTTGGAACCCACTAAAGCTGCGCCATAAACTTCCGCGTTAAAGAAGTTACCCCAACGACCAATGGCTTGACCAATTAACACACAGGGAGCGATGAGATCCAACATCACAAACACTGAGATGTTACGCTCGACATAAACCGTTTTAATCTGGTTCTTGTTGTTTAATAGTTTAGCGGTGGTTTTGGTTTTGGTCGTCTTCATGTTTAAAAAGACGTTAAAGTAGATAATCCCCGCTAACGTAGTTAACAACACACCACCTTGGATTGCTAACCCACCGTTGCGGAAGTCAAAGAAGTTGCTCCCACTTGAACGACCATCAACCGCTTCAATCAAAAAATACCAAGCTCGTGCGCCCAATACCATTGTTAAAACTGCAATGAAGATAAAGAAGTAAAAGCTGTTATCTTGAATCTTGTAAAAGTAAATTAACTTCAAGACAAACATTAAGATGCCAAAGGCAATCCCAATTGCGACTATGATCCCATACCATTGAATAGGAAAACCCGGCCCTAAGTAAAAGGCCGTTGATCATGGTGGTCTGCTACTAACACTAGGATTCATCTTTTTTACGTTTTAAAATGGCCTTCTGGTTTTCAATAAAGTCTAAAGCAGAGTTATAGCCACTGTGCTTAAGTTTAAAATCAATTACAGCGCTTTCAATGATTTCACTCGTCTTCCGCCCGGGGGAAATCGGAATTTCATAAAAGCTCAAATCAACTCCGAGTAAACGTTGTTTTTTCAATTCGGTACCTAAACGCTCAAAGGTCACGGTCGTTTGTTTTTCTAAACTCAGTAAGTTCACCATTAACTGGATTTCGGTGCGCTGTTTAGTAATTTGCAATCCGTAAAAGCGCTCGACGTTAATAATACCAAGACCACGGATTTCCATAAACTTTTTCGCTACTTCCTGCGCGCGACCAAACAAGCGATTACCCAAACGGTATATTTCAATCGCATCATCACCGACAAAGAGGTGGTTCTTGTTAATTAGATCTAAGGCACACTCCGATTTACCAATGCCACTGCGACCAGTTAATAAGACACCTACACCAAAAACTTCCAGCAAGACGCCGTGAATTTGTGCAACAGTAGCAAACTGTTCGTTAATGTAGGTTTCGACCGTAAAGGAAAGTTCCGTGGAAAAGAAATCGGTCTTTAGGATCGGTACCTGATAAGTCTGGTTAACCTGTAAAAGTACCGTGGGGTCAGTAAAGGACTTGGTCAAAATAATCGCTGGTGGGTTGAGTTTGAGTAAGTTGTGGAGAATTTGCTGTTGTTCAACCAGCGTTTTTTGACTCAAAAAGCCAAATTCGCGTTTGCCCAAAATGGCTACCGAGCCAATTTGGCTGGAAAACAACCCCAGCATTTCAAACACCACCCGCTTTAATCCGGGTACTCTAATTACATTACTGGTGTTAGTGTGCCCATCAATGAGGTTAACACAATCCTGAAATTGTTCGATTAACTCCTTGACTAATAACTTTTTCATCTAACTCTTGTACAGTAAAGTTAGCCGTTCGTCTTTAATGGATAAGAAGATCTCATCCTTGAGACGGTAATGCTTTTGTTGAAACGGTTGGATAAAGTCTAAAATGGCATCAATCTTGTCCCCCGTTACATCAATGTGGTGGGTAATTAAAAAGCTGTAAACCAACTGACGTTGATCGGGAAGTGGGTAACGCTTTAATTCACGTACATCAGGATGAGCTAACCACTGTTTTGCACGTTTCATTAAGGAAAAGAGCTTTTGACCAATGACGCGGTTCATGGCGCACACACCAATGTAAAACTCCTCCTTCTCTTCCTTCGATCAGTTAGCGATCTCCTGGCGTACCTGATTACGTTTGTAAATTGGCTGCGCGTTGGTTTCATCAATACCATAAGGCACTTTGTGTTCTTCACACAAGGCTAAGATCTCGTTTTTTCAGTACTTAATAAAGGGACGATAGACCTTCATCCCATACAATTCGCCACGTGTTTTAATGCCATAATACATGGCACGCTTGCGTGCGTCCAACTGCATTTTGGCCTGTTCGATAAAATCATCGCGGTGGTGGGCTAACAGCAGCTTATCTACTTTATAAAGGCTAGCTGCTTTTTGAAACTGTTCAAAGCGAATTTTTCTAGCTTGTGCTTGAAAGTTTTTCTTTCAAACGGTATCTTCAGGTACCGTGTGCACAATGAGGGGCACTTTGAGCTGTTTACAGTATTCTTCGACCATTTTTTGGTCGCGGAGTGCAGTAGTCCGCTTATTGTAGTTAACGTGTACAACACAGGCAATCTTCTTGTGGTACAGTTTTAACAACAACATTGAATCAGGACCACCTGATACTCCAGCTATGTATTGTGTTTTAGGCATTGAAAACTTCCATTAATTTAAGCATTGTCACACCATCAATGTAACCCTTGAGTGCTTCAATCGCTTTTGTAAGCGCTGTTTCAAGTAAATTACGCTCGGCTGGGGTAAACTCCGACATTACCACTTCATGGAGAATGTTACTAGTATTATCGGACTTAATTCCGAACCGGAGGCGGTTGAAGTGTTCAGTATTTAAATGCGCAATTACTGATTTTATGCCATTATGATTGTTGGCTGAACCCTGCATTTTTAGTCGAACAGTACCTAACGGGAAGGCTAATTCATCATAAACCACCATTACCTTATCTGGTTTAATGTTTCAGTTTTGACAAGCTCATTTAACAAACTTACCACTGTGGTTCATGTAAGTGTTTGGCTTAGCTAACACTACCTTATGTTTTCTTAAAAGGATGAATTCACCTAAGTTGTTGCGTTCCTCTAACTGGACATGGTAAAGGCTTAGTAAACGATCAATTACCTTAAACCCCGCGTTATGACGGGTTTCAGCGTACTGCTTACCTAAATTACCTAAACCAACAACGAGGCGCAACTTGTCCATTAATCAGGGAGCTTAACCTTTAAGCTCGGACCCATGGTAGTGGTCAAGGCAATGTTCTTAATGTAAATTCCTTTAACGGTTGCTGGTTTACGTGATTTAATGAGATCAAGCAGTGCCAAAGCGTTTTCAACCAAGTGGTTGGACGCACTGTCCACGCGGCCTAAGGACATGTGGATGTTACCAAAGCTGTCAGCGCGGTATTCCTTTTTCCCCTTCTTGTAAGCGCGTACAGCAGCTGGAACATCATCAGTAACGGTTTCTGTTTTTGGGTTAGGCATTAAACCCTTGGTACCTAACAGCTTCCCGAGTTTACCTAATGCGGCCATAAACTTTGGAGAAGTGATGATCAGGTCAAAGTCTAGTCAACCGTTTTTAATGTCATTGATCTTGTCAATGCCACCAACAAAGTCAGCACCTGCTTCCAGTGCCGCCTTTTCATCATCGGTGATCGCTAGAATACGGATTGGTTTGCCAACACTGTGAGGAAAAGCAATCGCACCGCGGAGCTGTTGTTCCGCCTTGGTGGTGTCTAAATTAAGGCTAACGGCAATATCAACTGAGCCATTAAATTTGGTAATTGAAGTTTTTTTGACTAAATCAACTGCTTCTTGGAGCGGGTACAGCTTGGTTTTATCGACCAAACCAACAGCTATCTTCATTTTCTTTGATAGTTTAGCCATTATTCGATCACCTCGATTCCCATTTGTTTAGCAGTACCTAAAACCATTTTAAGGGCTGCTTCCACGGTGTTAGCGTTCAGATCCACTAACTTGTACTGCGCAATTTCCTTGGCCTTGGCCATCGTAATCTTACCCACAATTGTTTTGGCGTTTTTCGCCCCCTTTTCCAGTTTTGCAGCCTGCTTAAGCAAGATGCTAACTGGGGTAGTTTTTAAGATAAAGTCGAACGACTTATCGTTGTAAGCGGTGATCACACAGGGGATCATTTCGCCCTGTTTGTCCTTGGTTTTTTCGTTAAATTGTTTGGTGAATTCACCCATGTTAATCCCAACAGATGCGAGTGCGGGACCGGGCTTTGCTTGCCCGCCTAAGAGGTTAATCTTAGCGATTCTTGTAATAGTCTTTTTTGCCATAATTGGTGTGGTAATAACGCTAAACTAGCTCCCACAATTTGCTAGAAATTTTAAATTAATTTATCCGACTTGCTCCTTTGATCCAACTGTCAAACTGGCCTTGAGTACAGTACAACTCGTGTTCTTGGGTATTTGGCACCTTCAAGAAGCTTGGCATATTCGTGAGTGAATAATCACTGTCATACGTAAACTTCTCGTCAAAGGAGGCTAGGTCAATGTTAATCTTACTCAACTTTGGCGATGCCTTAATCAAGGAACGGGTGTAAGGGTGGACCGGGTGCGCGAAGATTTCATCCGTACTACCCCGTTCCACAATTTTGCCGCGGTGCATAATAATTAAACGGTTGCACACTGTTTGTACCATCGAAAGGTCGTGGGCAATAAAGAGCACCGTTAAGTTGTGTTTTTTAGCCAAGTCCTTCAAGATGTTAATCACCTGCGCTTGAATGGATACATCCAAAGCACTAATAAGCTCATCTGCAATAATTAACTTAGGTTTGGTAATTAAAGCGCGGGCAATCGCAATCCGTTGCCGCTGACCCCCAGAAAACTCGTGCGGATAGCGATAAGCGTGCTCGCGTTTGAGGCCCACACTGTCTAATGCTTCATACACCTTGTTACGCATGAAGATCTTGGTCAATGGTAAGAACAATCCTCACTTCATCACGTCATGACCAAAGTGGACTAAGCGAAAGACACGGGATTCACGCACAGCCCGTTTGTACTCAAAGTTAATCACCCCAAACGACTTTAAGCGTGTTTTGAGTTCACTCTTGAGATCACCTTCGACCGGGTGGAACAACAGTTGGATCCGCTCTCAAATGGTTAGATCCAAGCCTTCCTCAATCTTTTCTAATTCCTGCTGTTTTTTGACAAGGAGGTTTAACTGCTTGGTAAATTGGCGTAACAACTGTTTAAAGCGTTTATAGAGGTGCAGCGCACTCTTGTACTGCTTTAATACTGGTTTTAAAGCGGCCTTTTCGGTACTTTGGACTTCGCGTTTTTGCTGCTTGATTTGCGTTTGAATTTCAGCAATTTGCGTTTTTAAGCCAGTAATTTGGGCACTGTGATCTTCTGCTTTTTTTTCTGTTTTAAAGGTAGCTTTTAACTCCGCAATTTCAGTTTTAAAACTACTAATCTTGGTATTAATTTCACTGGCTATATTCGATGCCTTTTCAATGTCAGTGCTAATAATATCGTTGAGTTCCTGCACTGATTTGGCAATCTTGTCATAGTTAGCATCACTAAAGAGCTTTTCCCAGTATGGTTGGATTACTTGGGGGAGCTCCTTAATGTCATAACAGCTGTTGGCGTATAACAACTCGGTTTCGCGGTTAAAGTCAAAACTATAGTTAGTTTGCTTCTTAAAACTCTTTTTCAAAGCAGCAAAGCGTAAGTCACACAAGCGACGGATAAACTGAACAAAACGGATTAACTCGGCCTTAGCGTCACTCTCCACATTAGCAAAATCACGGTTTAAGGCAATCACCACATCAATCAAGTCAAAGAAGACTGCGTTGGTCAATTCATCAAAACGATCGGCGTTCTGGTGGATCCAATTGTCATAAAAGAACGGCAACGCCTTGTAATACTCCGATAACACTAACACTAAGCGGCGCTTTTTGTCGACCATGTCGTTGTAAGAAAAAGCAAAGACATCGTCAGTTAACTGCGTGTTTTGGCGTGAATCCTTAATGTAGTTCTTCGTTGTTAACAACCATGCATTGAGGTAAATCCGTGGTTTGTTTTGCAACTCTTCCGCCATTTGGGCACGGTACGCTTTTAAGTTCTGCTTAGTTTGTTGCAACTTTTGTCAAGTAGCAAAGGCCTGGGTGGAAACTTTAGCTTTTTGCTGCGTTGTATACAGCTCTTGCTTTAACTTGTCAATCGTGTCCTGTGCTAAGGTTTCCTGTTTGTCTTTGAGGGCCTTTTGTAGCGGTTCGCTTTGGGATGAGGAAAACTCATAGACCAGACCGAACTCTTGCCGTAATGCTTCAATTAGATCATCAGTGTGACCCAAAATGGTTTGTGCTAACTCGGCTGAACTATTGTTATTACTCTCTTGGAGTAGGGCAAACTTGTTAATCGTAGTTTCTAAGTGAAACAGTACCTTTGAAAAGAACTTTTCGTAAAACTGGGTTTCCAGTTCAAAGTCTTCCCTTAACAATTCCTTCTTGGTTTTAAAGGACAGTTTAGCGAGCGTTTTAAGATATTCCTTTACCTCACCATACACCGTTTTGGTAATTACTAACGGTTCGGAAATGACCGTTAAAACATTCTTGGTAGGGTTTAAAGAAGAGTATGGGTCTTGAAAGACCATCTGCACGTTTTGCTTTAACCAGTGGTCGTTTTCGCGCGTTAGTTTTTTACCAGAAATAAGGTGGTTAGCAATTTCCACCTTACCGCCACTCGGGATATTTAACCGGATTAAACACTTCCCCGTGGTTGACTTACCACTACCCGATTCGCCAATGACCCCAAAGAAGTCACCTTCATTGACGGTAAAGTCAATTTCATCTAAGGCTTTAAAGAAGCTACCGCGGACCTTGAACAACATGCTCAAGGCTTTAACATTAACGAGCGGATTTTGTTTTTGTTTTTTTGTTTCCATTGCTTTTTGGTTGTTTTACAGGTTGAGATGGCATTTTAATGGCGAGTGCTTTGCGGGTAATGGCAATCTTTTCCTTGACATCGGCGGGCATCTCTACCTTCGGTGCTTGGGGATGGAGTAGCCAGGTAGCGGCCTTATGAGTTTCCGTTACATCAAAGAACGGCGGTTGGTGCTCGAAATCAATGGCAAGTGCAAACTGGTTCCGCGCTGCAAAGGCATCGCCCTTAGGCGGGGATAACATATTGGGAATATACCCAGGAATTGAGGTTAGCGGAGCGTTTTTGTCCGTACCTTCAGGGATAGAAGCCATTAATGCCCAAGTGTAGGGGTGCACCGGATTGGTAAAGATTTCCTCAACTAAGCCCTTTTCCACTAATCGACCAGCGTACATTACGTATACAAAGTCACAGAAATTAGCAATTAACGAGATGTTGTGACTAATAAAAATAATGGTAATGTTGAGCAGGTCACGCAGCTGTTTAATTAGGTTCAACGCCTTCGCTTGGATGGTCACATCCAACGCCGTGGTCGGTTCATCGGCAATAATTAAATCCGGTTCGGTGGCTACGGCAATCGCGATCACAATCCGTTGCCGCATTCCCCCGGAAAACTCACTTGGAAAGGCCTTTAAGCGCTTTTCAGCTTGGTCAATGCCAATGAAGTTAAGGATTTCTAGCGTTTTTGCATGGACCGCCGCCTTAGTCGTTTTAGCTTTGTAAGTTTCCTTGGCTTGTGCTAGTTTTTCCTTGTAAGTGTCCAGGTCAATTCGTTCTGTTTGCAAATCGTATTTGAGGTCACTCTTAGTTTGGTAATATCGGCGCTTACACGACACATAAATCGCTTCTTTAACCTGGCGACCGATGGTCATGGTGGGGTTTAACGAGAACAGTGGATCTTGGGAAATGTAAGACACGTACGTGCCACGGTAGTACTGTCACTGGTGCTTTTTAATCTTGCTAATGTCAATGTTCTTAAAGTTCATTAACTTAGCGGTCGTTTTTGCGCCATCGTTAAAGCCAATAATCGACTTAACACAGACCGATTTACCACTACCAGATTCGCCCACAATGCCGACAATGGCGCCCTTTTTGACTTTGAGATCAACACCACGGACAGCTTGCATAATGCCGTCTTTAACCTTAAAACTCACGTGAAGATCACGGATGTCTAAGATCAAATCATCCTGCAGTTTGTACTCTGGTTCTGTAAAAAAATTAGTTGCTTTTAGTGCCATATTACCTCCTTATTACCCGTGGGTCAATTGCGTCATTTAAAGCGTTAGCAAACACGCGGGTCGAAACGGTGAGAATTGCAAAGCTCACAATTGAGCTGGTAATCAGTGCTATGTTACCACTACTGGTGACCTGGTTTAATAAAGCACCAAGTCCCACTTCGGTAGCAGGTTTAAGCCCTAAGAAAACCAGTGATGCTTCATAACCAATCACAGCGGGAATCAAACTCACAAAGACGACTGCTAAACGACCAGTTACAACTGGTAGCATGTGGACAAAAATAATGCGAATTTGTTTTGCTCCTAAGGTACGCGCTGCTTGGATGTACTCCGTATCCTTATTCTTTAAGATGTAGATCCTTGTGGTAGCAGCGGGTCAGGTCCAAAAGACAAAGATTAAGGTAAAGATCACCACACTGTCATCAAATTGTTTTACCCCACCAAAGCGGAATGTTGCTCCCAAGACAATGATCCAGAGAATTGAAGGAACCAAATCAATAATTTCAATGATCCGGCTCATAATGTTGTCAGCAGCGCGTCCAACAAAGCTCCCAGCAATCGCGCCGTAAATGGTGCCGAAGACCATTGAAACTAAGGCTACCACAATCGCAATTCAGAGTGACTTGGCCATACTGGCTCACAGTAAAGTTCAAATATCAACCCCTAAACCGTTAGTGCCTAATAATGGATAGTAGTTTTTCAGCTCTGCTAGTTGGTAAGGCGCAATGTTGTACTTAACGTTAGTAGCGAGTGGATTGCTACTTGCCTCCGGTAATTTCCCTACCAAAACACCACTTGATTGGGCCACTTCAGCAATCGAGCGTGCCGTAATTTTCTCTACTTGAATGTCACCCGCGCCGTTCCAGAGGTATCGTGGTGGTAGGTTCTGTGCCAAAGCGTTGTTCGATACTGGAGTAACGGCTGAATAAGGTGATGCTAAGGGTACAATGATGGCTAACAAAATAATTAGCACAATCAGTAAAAAGAAGAGGATTGCTCACTTATTTTGGAACAACCGCTTCATAATTTCGACAAAGTTAGTGGTTGGTTTGCCAATCAACTGGTCAGAGCGTTTTAAGACATTAATGTCTACCCGTTGAAACAGGCTTTGGTCAAATTTTTGGTGCTTATCCATGGATCGTAATAATCTTTAAACATTTAGTTCCTAACAAAACAAAGTTAGCAGTTGGTTCAATTTTAAGGGTGGTTTTTTGCTGTTCAGTTAAGCTAATGGTATTGTGCTTGTAATCAATTGCTTTGAGCTCTAACAGCTGGCGGTGTTGGGGCGAATTGAACAACACATTGTGGGAATTAGTGTGGTTAATCCGTCTTCACTTACGCAATCAAGCTTGGCGTAAATAAACAAACTTAAGCTTAGTTCACAGACTCACCCCACCGGCACTAGCAATCCGAATCCTAGGATCCACTAGGACATAAATCAACTCAATGAAGACACTTGCTAGTAAGGGAATCCCCTGGATGAACATAATGTTAAACATCACGAGGTTAGTTTCGTTACTTTGCACCGAGTCAATTAAGATCCGTGATACCCCCTGAACACCAAATAAGGATTCAATAATAAAACCACCCGAAAAGGCACCAGAGATCCCAAAGACAAATAAAGGTACAGAAGGAATAATTGAGTTACGGAAGATGTGGTAAAGCGCTACAGCAAAAGTACTCAAACCTTTACTACGTGCTGTTTTTATGTAGTCCTGGTTCATTACTTCCACGACCTCATTCCGTACCCGATAAGTAAAGGCCGCTGAGGTGTAAAATACCAAGGATAAAATAGGAATAATGGAGGCTAACAAGAAGTTACCAAAGTTAAAGTTAGCATCATCGAAGTTAATAAAGCGCGGTGGTAAACGGAACAAACCAGCTGCCTTAAGTAAACCTAAACCAACCACAAAGGAAGGAATCGAAACAAATAAAACAACGAGCACGTTAATTACCGCATCAATTAACTTGCCACGGAATAATCCGGAAATCATCCCGAAGATAATGCCCAACAAAGAGCCGATAAAGAAAGAAATTAAAACAACGTAAAGGGTGTTAGGTACCCGACCAAAGACAATTTGGTCAATTGTTTGGTTCGGGGAGCTGTAATAAGTACCCAAACTACCTGAAAAGAGGGTTTGTCAGTAACGACCATATCGCACAATTAACGGATCGTTAAAACCAAAGGCATCTAGTTGTGTTTTGACAGCCTCCAAATCCTTAGAAGAGGTTGCTGATAAGGGCGTTTGACCTGTGGAGTTAACCAAAAAGAAGACAATGGTCATCACGATAAACATCGCTAACACTGCCAAACCCAAACGTTTAATAATATACTTGAACACTTTCGAATACTAATAAAAAAGAAAAAGGAACCTGGTTCTCAGGTCCCTCAGCATGCTAATATTCTGGTTACCTGAAAGATTTGATGTAACCAGTCCAACTAAAAGTGCAGATGGCTACAGGGAAACGCGATTTATAATCGGTTTCCACTCGGAGTCAAACAGCATTTTAGTCGCTAAAAACATTGTTAGTGGTTCAAAACATTCTACAAAAAAACGATACTAGTAAGTACATGTTAGGTACACAAACCACAAATTCGAAGCCGCGTGAATACGGCGGGTTAATAGTAAGCACAATTTACATTGTGCTTTTCTTCGCCATTTTGAATTTAACCGTTTTTTTCAATAAAACTAACAACATTAACCTAATTCTGAAAAACAGTTGTGTTGTTAGTTTTGTCGTTGTTTGATTGCTTGTGTGTCTCCAAGGTATAGTGCGCTTAAAGACCTGTGATGGAGCACGGTACGAAATTAGCAAGTTTAACCAATATCTAAAACTAGGTAGTATATACGCCAAGCCCAACATTAGTTTTGACGAGTATAAAGCAAAAAGTTCATCCTACCGTAAACAAACCCGCGGGTTTTGGTGGATGAACTTCTCGCTTTACCTTCTAGGTAGCTTAATCAGTATAGTAGTTAGTCTGCTCTAAAAACCAACGAACCAGAAGTTAGGTTTTGGATCGTTGAGTTTGAAGCCCATGTCAGTAAAGTTCAGACGCTTCACAATCTTCGTAGCATCTTGAACACTGGTGTCATAAATACCGTATGGGAAGATAACACTACTACTGTAAAGTTGTAAGGAACCTTGCATTGGGATTTCCAAATTGAACTTAGGTCAAATCTTAAACAATCAAAGGTCAATAGGAATACCCAAGCGATCAACCGTTATCTTGGAATTAAAGCTGGCCTCTAAATAGTTGTTATTGATGATCGTATCATCAATTAAGCTTTTGTAATCATCTTTACTCCAATTGTCGCCTAATTTCAATAGGTAACCCAACTGTGTTTTAGTATCAAGTTGTTTTGGAGATTGTTTACTTTGTTGTTTTTGATCTTTTTCTTTATTAAGTGCCTCATAAAGTTGAATTACAGGAGATTTTGGCTCAGTATTACCTGCTTCTTTCGTAATGTTTTTGTCAACTGCTTTGAGTTGAATGCCAAAGCCATCAACAAAAGCAAATGGAATTACCCGTTGTTCAGGATCAGAAATGTCAAGTTCTAAACGTGATGTGTTATCTTCGTTTCGCGCAAACACTTGGATGTTATCTTTGAACTCGTATTTCTTTTGGAAGATTTGTTTGGTAATGCTGTCAAACATATTTGTCCAAACATTAAAGAATGATTGTGACAACTTCACCTGACCGTTAATAGCTGGCGATTTACCCTTATACTCTTTGTTTTTTAATTCAACTTTTACCTTAGTTGCATCAATTGTGGTATCTACACCAATAATTTGATAGCCAATTTCGCTGTTAATTAAAGAGTAGTAAGCTGGCAACACATTGAGATTTTCACCGCCATACTTAATGTCGAACGAACCACCTAGGGTGATGAATGAATCAGTTTCTTTAACGCTGCTTAAATCGTTACCAAAGAGCATGTCGCCAAAGAGATCACGAATGGACTTGGTTTTATCAATAGCACTCTTAAAAGTATTTTCAATAGATTCAAAGGCCCCAGGGACTACTCCTTTAGCCCAACCATAACCAGGGAAACCTTCCTTGATGTACTTGTCTTTCATCGCTTTGTAGCTTTCCCCTTTGAACAAGAGTTTATCTAAAGTTGTTTCTAAATCTTTAGGGTCTGGCAAGAATTCGAGCATTGCCTTAATCAAGCCATTCTTGATTTCAAAGTTGCCAAGTTCTACCTTGTATTCAACATCGAGTTTTTTAACCTTTAAGGTTGTTTCAGTTTCTTCTAATTCAACATTTTCGGTGTTTTTAACTTCTTTTAAGGTGATTTTATCGAGATTGGTTTTACTTAAAGTGTTTTCACCAATGTGTTTAAAGAGTTTTTTGAGCGCCTTAGCTTGTTCCTTTTTGTAATCGGTAGCACCTTTAGTGTCCTTAGCTTCAGCCTTAGCCACTTCTACACTGCGGTTAAGTAATTCATTTTTAAAGATGTAGCTATCTAACAAATCATCTAAGGCAGCTACCTTTTCCCCTAAAAGACTCTTTAATGATGTTACCAGTAGGGAATCTTTAGTTTCAATTTTTTCACCATTTTTAACAGTACGCTTTGTTAAGAAGAGTTCGGCAATCTTGTCAACAAAGTCAGCCTCACCAAATAAATCAAACGCACCTTCGTTGTCAAATAACTCAGTGAAGATGGCTACTTGATCAGCCATAAACGGCGTTGATTTTTGGAAATCAGCTAAGAAGTTCTTTAACAAGTTAGTCAAGATACCCTTGTGTTTTTGAATTAAGTCAAACACATAGGTATCCTTTTGGGTTAATAACTCTTCAATTAATGGACTTAAAGCCGCGGTTTTTTCATTCGTTTTAACTGCTGGAACGATTAAGTCTTTGAAAGATTGCAACCTTTCATAGAGACCATCAGAGTCAGTAATGACATCAAACAAGACGTCCACTAAACCTAAAGAAGAGTTTAATTCCGGAATGGAAAGCTCTTTAAGTAGGTTTAAGATGGTCTTTTTGTTGTCAAAGATTAACTTGTAGACAGTTATCTTGTTTTCTGCTTGACTACTACTTTGGATTAAGTCCTTAACAAATTTACCCAATCCAGGACGGACTAAGTTAAACAGTTTTTCAAAATCTTCTTTAACTTTATCCATTACCTTTAGGAAGGATAATGGTTGACCTTCTTGTTGATTGCCAAATTCTTTAAGGGCTTTACCCATTAGCTCAGCGATAATTTTGGCAATGTCAAATTGGTTTTTAATGTTGGCATTAACGTCCTTCTTTACGTCTTCAGCCTTCACGTGGGTGTTGAGGTATTTACCCTTACCTACTAAATTCTTTTGTGCTTCAAACACATCAACGCCATTGTAAACGTTGCTAAAGGCGAGGTTTAAATTCGTTTTGAACGGATTAAAACTAAATTTATTGACAACCTTACCGTTTAAAGTAATGTGGTCAAACATATAGTTTAAACCCAAAGTGTAATCTGGTAAAGACAGCGGTAGAACTAATAATTTTTGGGCACTAGCATTGACATAGTAATCAAAGCTTTGTTTGGAGTCAACTACAACCGATACACCTTCTGGTAGTTTTAACAACTGAACGGATTCGGTGAAGTTAGTAAAGCGGAAGATAAAGTCTAAACTAGCCTTTTTGTCAGATGAAAGGGTAAAGTTTGACCTGGGCGCACTTAAATCAAAGAAACTTTGGTTTGGATTAAACAGCTGTTGGTCAACCCATTCCTGTAAATCAGCGGTTAGCGCTGGGAAGGCCTTCGCATCACTTAGGAATTTATCAAACTCACCTTGGAGTTTATCCTTAAGCGCGTTCTTCGCTAAAAAGAGTTGTTGTGGTGAGGACTTATAGTTGACTAATTTATCAGTCCCGTTTTCCACGGTAATTCTAGTTGCCGCAGCTGGCTGTGCTTTTGGCAACTTAACACTATTAAGACCAAAGCGAATATCTTGAAAATCCGATTGTTCTGATTCATGTTCTACTTGGTGGGTCTTATTTACAAGCGTTATAGTTGTAGGTACTACCACCGCAGTTGTTCCCACAGTACCAGCGACTGATAGGGAGATAATAGCACTAAGCTTCATAGTAAAAATTGGTTAAATTAAAAACTTAAATATTGAAATGAAAAAAGACTAGTTACTAACAGTAAAAAGTGCCTGAAAGGTTGCAATTCAGGTCAATTTAGTAACTAGATAATTTCAAAGAAGAAAGTTTTGTCCTTAAACAAACGGAAGTAATCGCTCAGTTTGTGGTTAAAGTAGTGTTGTTGGTCGAGCGTAACCTGGTGATACTCTTGGGTTGTTGACACCTGGCGCACTGGTTCACTCTCCTCACGCTTATTCTTTGTATCAGTAAAGAGAACTAAAAATTCGTTAATTTCAGTTTCAAACAACACAACTGAGGAAGCTAACTTTTGGAAAGAGTTAGCCATCTTTTGGATGATGTTGACAAAGACAAACAACGCATAGTACCCGTTTAAGGAGTACTGGTTGCGTGTCTTGAGGCAACTGATTAACTTGAACGAAAGGCTGGCAAACAGCTCGCCCAAGTACAACAAGACAAAGACAATGACGTTTAATTTAATTAGTTTACGCATTGCTAGCTCTTAATTTTACCACGAAATTGCTTTTCCAATTCAAAGATCGAGTCGCGGATCTCAATCGCTAACTCATAGTTTTGGTTAGCGGCTGCTTGCTTCATTTCCTTGGTTAGCTGCTTAATTAAAGCAGCTTTTTGCTGCTCTGAGCTTTTGGTCTTTAACTTAATCGGCTGGTTTAAGGTAATTGGTTTTTGCACCGTCATTGGTGTTTTGTGGTGTTGTTCGTTGTAAGCCATTTGGATGGTGCGCCGGCGTTGCGTTTCCTTAATCGCCTTATCCATTTGTTCGCTAATGGTATTGGCATACATAATCACCCGGCCATGAACGTTTCGCGCAGCGCGGCCAATTATCTGGATTAAACTGCGCTCATCGCGTGGTAATCCAGGAATGTCAGCGTCAAAGATGGCTACGAGTGAAACTTCAGGAACATCTAAACCTTCTCGCAGTAAGTTAATCCCCACTAAACACTCATACTCACCTTTGCGTAAATCCGTTAACAGAATTAAACGTTCCAAGGCTTTAATATCCTTGTGGATGTACGCTACCTTAATGTTGCGCTCCTTCAAAAAGTCAGTCAGGTTTTCCGCCATCTTAATCGTTAACACCGTGACAAAGGTACGACCGTTGTGTTTTCTTTGGTTAATGATTTCACTCACTAGGTCTTCAACCTGGTTGTCCTTCGGTTTCACAATCACTTCCGGGTCCAAGAGGTAGGTGGGACGCACTAACTGTTCGACCACGTTGTTGTGACTTAACTGAATTTCCTCTTCCCTAGGGGTAGCGGATACATAAATGACCTTGTTGATTCCCTGGCGGAATTCCTCATAGGATAAAGGACGGTTGTCTAAAGCTGAAGGGAGGCGAAAACCGTACTCAATTAGGCTTTGTTTCCGTGAAATATCGGTGTTGTACATCCCCTTAATTTGCGGTAGCGTTTGGTGGGATTCATCAACTACCAATAGCCATTCACCTTTAGTAAAGTAATCAAAGATGTTATACGGCTTGGAGTGCGGTGGGCGGTGTTCTAAATGCCGCGCATAGTTTTCCACGCCACTACATACCCCCCAGGCCTTCAGATCTGCTAAATCGTGTTCGGTAATCGTTTGTAAGCGCTGGGCACGTTCGGGGAAGTTTAACCGTTCAAAGTACTTTAAGCGATCTTTGAGTTCGGCCTTAATCGTGTCTAAGGCTACTCCTAAGTCATTTTGGTTTACTATGTACTCATCAGCGGGACCTAACTTAAAGCTGTTAAGGGTTTCCAATACCTTGTTAGTTAAGGGATCGATGCGAGCAATTTGTTCTAGTTGCTGGTCAAAGAAGGAAAGCCGCAAGACATAATCCTGCGCATAACCAGGAAACACTTCAACAACATCGCCCTGAAAGCGGAACTTTCCCGGAGTTAACTGTTGTTTATTAACAACATAGTTTAGGTGAATTAACTGCGTTTTTAACTCACTTAAACCGTATTCCTTACCAACTACTAACCAGAGCGAGTACTGGGCGAAATCAGCGGGAGAAGAAGTTGGGTAAATACTGGCTACCGAACCCACCACAATCACATCCTTGCGGGTAGAGAGTGAATGTAAGGTGGACACTCGTAACCGTTTAATCTCTTCGTTAACAGTTGCACTCTTTTCAATGTAAACCCCCTTAGCGGGCAGATAAGCCTCTGGTTGGTAAAAGTCAAAGTAGGAGATGAAGTACTCCACCGCATTATTAGGGAATAACTCCTTCAACTCCTGATAAAGCTGTCCCGCTAACGTTTTATTGTGGGCAATCACTACTGTAGGCAGTTGTACCTTTTGAATAACGTTGGCAATCGTAAAGGTCTTACCGGTACCCGTAGCACCGAGTAAGACCTGTTCATTGGTTTGAAACTCAGCTAACTTAGCAATCGCCGCTGGTTGGTCCCCAGTGGGGGCAAAGTTACTCTTGAGGTGGAACAGTTTACTGTCCTTGGTTGGACTTTTCATGAGCTTCTCTAAGTGCTTGCAACTTCTTCAAGGCGTTAGCCTTCATTAGTTCCTCATCAAACTCTTCGGGAGTCGCTAAGTTAGCAATTTGGATAATGACGTCCCGAGCAATCTTTTGCAACATTGTTTGGAACAAGATGTCGGTTTCGCGAATGTAAACGTTGAGGGGACTCGTTTGTTCCATCGAGCGCAAGGTAACCCCTTCCCTGAGCTTAAAGACATTGTCTAAGTGTTCGATTCAGTGCTTGTCCATTGCTGTGATCATAATTTCACGAAAACGGATGAGGGCAATTGGGGGGGTTAAGACCTTGACCTTATTGGTAATCTTTTCACCAATTAAACTGTGGGTTTTATGGACAGTCGCATCAAAAGTCATGTTTTCAAACAGCTTCGGACTAATAACACCGTGCATGTTTAATTCCAGGTTTAAGGCCTCTGATAAAGCAATGTGGTTAACGAGGTTTTGGTTCTTAGGGTTGCGGTACTGGTCACAGAACTGCTCGACAAACTTTTCCAACATCTTGTCGATCATGTCACTGAGATCAGTGGCTAATAAGAACTTATCGCGTTGTTTGTAGATCAATTCCCGTTGACTGGCCAACACATGGTCATAATCAATTAAGTTCTTTCTGGTGTCAAAGTTAATTGCTTCGACCCGTTTTTGGGTACGGCTTAACATCTTGGAAAAGAAGGAGCTGTCAAAGGTATCGTTCCCTAACTTAGTAATGGCGCGTTCAATCCGGTCATGGGCAAAGCGTTTGAACAGGGCATCACCCAAGGAGATAAAGAACTTGGTCTCACCGCGATCGCCTTGCCGACCCGCCCGACCGCGCAGTTGGTTGTCAATCCGGCGCGATTCGTTGCGTTCCGTACCAAGGACATACAACCCGCCCATTTCAGCGACCCCTTCACCTAAACGAATGTCAGTACCTCTTCCCGCCATATTGGTAGAAATGGTCACCGCCCCTTTTTGGCCCGCCTTAGCGACTATTTCCGCTTCCCGAGAGTGGTTCTTGGCGTTGAGAACTTCGTGGGGAATGTTGGCTTCTTGGAGGTAGTTGTGAAGTAGTTCCGAGTCATCAATGTTGGCGGTCCCAATTAGGATTGGTCGCCCGGTTTCGTGGATCCGTTTGACTTCCTTGACCACTGCTAGCCACTTAATGTTGGGCGTACCAAAGACGCTGTCAGCACGGTCTTTGCGGATATTGGGTCGGTTAGTAGGTACGGGTACTACCACCATGTTGTAAATCTTGAGGAATTCCTCCGATTCAGTAAAAGCGGTACCCGATACCGCTGACAACCGGTTGTACAGACGGAAAAACGATTGGTAGGTAATCGTAGCTACTATCACATTTTCTGGTTCAATTTCGACCATTTCCTTGGCCTGAACCGCTTGGTGGAGCCCATTACTGTAGCTCCTGCCCTCCAGGATTCGGCCAGTAAAGTGGTCCACAATTAACACCTTACCATCACGCACAATGTACTCCTTGCCCTGCTCAAAAACTTTAACGGCGGTTAAAGCGTTAATAATCTTGTGGAACAGGTCACTGTTTTCTAGCGCAAACAGGTTATCGGTTTTAAAGTTCTTTTCCGCGTGCTTAATGCCAAGTTCTGTTAAAGCGGGGGCACGTGATTCGGGGTCAATCTTGTACTCGTCTTCCTTGAGCTTTTTGACAAAGCGATCAACAGCCACGTATGCTGCAAACTCGTTTTTGGCAGGACCAGAAATAATTAAAGGGGTGCGCGCTTCATCAATGAGAACCGAATCGCCTTCGTCTACTATCGCAAAGTGCAACTCGCGGATCTTCTTGTCCTCAAAGCGGTGCACCATATTGTCCCTGAGATAATCAAAACCGAGTTCACTGTTAGTGGTGTAAGTTACATCACAAGCAAACGCGGCTTGCTTTAAATGTGGTGCTAGGTTAGCAAAGTTACAACCAACGGTCATGCCAACACGCTTTAAGATCTTGGTGGCGTTAGTAGCATCCCGCTGCGCTAGGTATTCATTGACCGTAACCACATGGACACCGCGTTTTTCTAACGCCGAGACATAGGCTGCTAAAACAATGGTCAGGGTTTTCCCTTCCCCAGTCATCATTTCAGCAAAGTCACCGATCAAGACGATGTAAGCACCAATAATTTGCACTCTGTAAGCAAACTCCCCGGTTTCACGGTAGACCACTTCGCGAATTAAGGCCAAAGCAGCCACCGCCACATCCAAAATGGTGTAGTTTTGCTTTGTCACTAAATCCACTAGCTTATTGGACTCTTCCAGCAGCTGTACATCAGTGAGGTTGCGGTAGTAATTTTTGTGTCCCTCGACTTCGTTGGCAATCTTACTTGCCTTATGGTAAATCCGATGACGCGGGGAGACTAACTTCAAGAAGTTAAACAGACCCATAACTTAACCTAATAAGTTTAACAACTTCGTTAATTGTCATATATAAAAGCACGCCCCCAAAGCTATAACCAATTAAAACCGGGTGGGCAGTAAGGTCTTTTAATGTACTAAACACTAACCCCAAGGGGTTAATGAAAATAATTAATAAGAAGACAAAGATCGAGGACAACGCCCCTAGTCACACAATGCCATAGTGCTTTGGGTTAGTAGCTACCAATGGTCGATCCACCATTAGGTTTAAGGAATTTAAAGCTGCACTGCCCCCTAACACCATAAAACCACAGGTCGCACCAGCCCGGTTAATTAAATCACCGGATTTGCCTAACTCCGGATCATTAATGGCATAGACCATCCCTAAACTGTAGAAAAGTAGGGTTAAAAAGCTCAACAGCAAGGATTGTCAGATTAAATCGAACCCGCCACGGTTGTAAAACAGATTTTTGGTGGAAAACGGTTTTAACATCAGTTTTTCCTGGACGGGTTGGATCGCTAAGGCCACAGCGGGAAAGCCGTGAACAAAGAGGTTAATAATTAGCAGTTGCGTAGGGGTAAAGACCTGGAAGTTATGGTTTGCTTTGCTGAGTTGTTCACGAAAGACTTCCCCTAATACAAATAAACCCAATAACACGACAATCGTGCCAGCAATTGAGGTTAAAAAGAGGTTAAACAACACCCGTTTACAGGTCAAAAAGGTTTTACGACCCTGTTCAATCCCGTTAACAATTGTGGCAAAGTTGTCATCGCTAATAATGACATCAGCGGCATCTTTGGCAATGTCAACCCCCGTTTGTCCCATACAACAACCAACATCACTAGTCACTAAAGCGGGCGCATCATTGACCCCATCACCAGTAACGGCTACCGTGTAACCCGCTTGCTTTCAGGCATTAACTATTTCTAGCTTTTGCTGCGGCGTTACTCTGGCAAAGACGCGGTACTCCATAATTTTAGCGGGGTCTAAATCGACTCCTAAAATGGCTTGCCTTTCATCGGTCAGAATGCCCAATTCTTTGGCAATTGCAGTAGCGGTTTTGAGGTGATCACCAGTGATCATAATTGGGGTAATGTTGGCTTGGTGACACGCCATAATGGCAGCTTTACTTTCAATTCGTGGTGGATCTTGTAAGCTAACAAAACCCAAAAAGTCGAGTTCGCTTTCCAATTCGTTGACAGTTTGGGTATTTTCTGGATCAAAGCAGTATAAAACCTTGAGTCCCACCGCTAAGTTGCGCAAGCCGTTGCTAGCACGTTCATCAATTAAAGGCTTAATTTGGTTGCTATCCAAGCCCTTACATAACGGTAACAAGACATCGTGTGCGCCCTTGACAATCACAATAAAACGGTTGTCCTTTTGCACCACCACACTCATAAGCTTGCGGTTGGAATCAAATGCCTTTTCGTACACGCGTGTGTAGTGGTTTAATTCCAAACCATCACGGTCCAACCATTGCAAAAGGGCAATTTCAGTTGGATCACCGGTGCTGTCTCCGTTAGTGTTGACTGTAGCATTGTTGCACAAACACAAAGCACGTGCTAAGTCTGTTTGGGTAGTGTTACTAAAACAGAAATAGTCCACGACCTTCATCTTGTTTTGTGTTAAAGTACCAGTTTTGTCGGTACAAATGATTTGCACGCCACCGAGTGTTTCGATTGCAGCTAGGTACTTAATAATTGCCTTTTGTTTGGTGAGCTTCTGCACACTTAAGGCAAAAATGACGTTAATAAAGGTCACTAAGCCCTCAGGGATAATAGCGACTACTAAGGCAATTGCACCAATTAAGGCAATCGATCAGTTAGCGCTAAAGTTGTGAAAACCAAGTAACCCTAACTGCACTAGGAAAACGACAACGAATAAACCAAGGCCAAACCAGCTAAACCACTTCCCCACTTTTTCCAGTTTTTGCTGTAGGGGCGATAGCTTAGTTGCACTACTGTCCACTGTTTTGACAATTTGACCGACTTGGGTATTTAACCCCACAGCAGTTACTTCGAATACACCACTACCAAAGACCACTTGGGCACCAGAAAAGAGTAGGTTTGTTTGTTCCAACAAACCCTTGCCACCGGTGTTAACCACACTTTTATCAACTGGGACTGATTCACCAGTTAAAAAGCTCTCCATACAGCGGAGGTGGTTCGCTTGCAGCACCTTCCCGTCAGCGGGAATAATATCACCCGCTTCCAGAAAGATAATGTCACCGACAACAACTTCACCCACCGGTAACGAAACCAAGCCTTCTTCACGGAATACCCGCGTAAAGGGTTGCGTTAGGGACTTTAAGGTGTGAGCTGACTTTTGCGCTTTAAATTCCTGAATGGAGCCAATCAGGGAGTTGGCCAACACCGTTATCAAAATTACAAACGGTTGGGTTCACTCAATAACAAGGTTGTGGTCAAACAACCAGTTAGCATTAACCCCACTAATAATGGCAACCACTAGTGAAAGGATGGTAGCTACCAGCAGTAAGATCACCACTAAGCTCTTGAACTGTTCTAAGAACAGTAGTCAAAAAGGGGTTAATTTTTTTGTAGGAATTAAATTAGCACCATGCTGTGCGCGGCTTTCTAAAACGGCCGCAGCACTCAACCCAGTTCACTTATTCACGGGTGAGAACTTCTGGGTTGCGAGTAATGTTTAACCGTTGAGAGGTAATTTGTTTAGAATTTGCACGGTTTACAACTTGGCGTGGTGCCTCTTGTTTTTGGGGAATTTCAATTTGAATTTCCTCATCCGGTTTGTAAGCAAACATGGTTGGCATTGCCTTAGCTTCAGCCACCGCATCAGCTAATAAGTTCATCAACAAGCAGGTTGATTGGGGTTGGTGGTTGTTAGCGGGAATAATAAAGTCAACTAATTCCGGATTGGTGTTAGTGTTACACAACGCTACTACAGGAATTCTCAAGCTGTTAGCCTCCGCTACCGCATTCTTTTCGTATACCGGGTCATCCACAATTAGTAAGTTCGGTAAACGTTTAAGTGATTTTACCCCGCCAAAGAACTTCTCCAAGCGTTCAATTTCGCGGGAAAGCATCAAGTTTTCCTTTTTAGTTAAATCAGCCGCGTTTTCCGCTTGTTTTTCCACTAACTTATTGAGTTTATTAATTGAAATTGAAAGTGTTTTAAAGTTAGTTAAAGTACCACCCAATCAGCGCTGAGTAATAAAAGCAACATGAACCCGTTTAGCGATATTATTAACGAGTTTTTTCACATAATCGTTCTTAGTACCAACGAAGAGAATTTGACCGTTGTTTTGTGCTACTTCCTTGACGTAGTTGTAAGCTGTTTGCAAAGATTGACGTTGTAACTCTAATACAAAGTGATCGTTATTGTGCTTGCGTTCTGGTTCAATAAAAAAGCCCATTTTGGGGTTCCAGTAACGCTTAACCATTCCGACATGGGTACGCATTTCCCCGAGCTTAGCTAGGGAAACGAGTTCCGCTTTGGCGGTGGTTTCTACAGGTGTTGTAATCAGTTCTGACATGCTTTGTAATTTTACATTATGCACCAAACAGAGCAAGTTAACTTAATTAATGATTGCTAACCAACACCATTTTTGTGCCAAAGTGTTAAGCCAAACATTGTCATCCTCCTTAATAAGAATTATTAAGGAGCTTGCAGTTCCACAATTAAAAAGCCACCCGTTAAAAACAGGTGACTTTTTGGTTTGCTTTAGATGTGGATTTTGTTGTTATTGCTAACAAAATCAAAATAAGTTATCAGATATATTTACATGGATAGTCCTAAAAATCCCTTAACACAACCTATGTCTAAATATGAAAAAGAAAAATATGAGTAACTTGATAAGTGTAGCTGCTTCAAAAAAAGAGGCAATACTTAACTAACTAACTTAAGTTTGAAAAATAAGCAACTACTAGAAAACTGTTGAAGAAATTAAAGTTGAAGAATGAAAAAACTTAAAAGATGTTTGCTACACGCGTGCAAGAACATAAAAAATTGCAGGTGCTAAAACTTATAAAAGATAACCAGATGAAACACCAGGGAAAAATTCATCTAAAGCCTTCCCCGGACTTTCATTATAAACAAAAAGGCCATAGGCTTACCTATGACCTCTTTGTTTGCCAAGCAGTTTTTATGCCTGTGACTTCTTGTAGACTAGTTTAAAGATTGGTTGGCCCACTTTAATCTCACCGCGTTGGCGGATTGGCACTAATTTAAAGTTTTCTAGTGATTCCTTCATTACCACAAATGGGGTAATTGGGTTGTACTTCTTGCTGAGTTTCTTTAAATCAACTTCCACTACACTTTCACTCTTTTCCTTAGTGTACTCACCCTGTTTGGTCTTAATGTCAAACACTTCTAGTGGTTCGCCCGGTTGTTTTTTGGCGTTAATTTGCACAGTGTCAATCCCAATGTGCAACATTACCTTAATGCCATCAATGTCAAAGATGTAAGCGTGACCACCAGGGAAAGCTAACTCCGTTTTCACACCTGCTTCACCAGGGGCTTTAAAGTGACCATCGCTCGGTACAATGGCAACACCTTCACCCACTAGCTTTTGCTTAAAGGTTTCATCGGGTACTTGATTGAGTGATTTTAAGGTACCGTTAACTGGGGACAGAATCACAATTTCGTCTTGTACCACCGGCATTACTTCCTTTGGTGGAGTGGTTTCTTTAGGCTCAACAGCTAGTTGATCTGTATTAATAACCTTTTGCAACGCTTCCCAGTTAACCTTGCCCTGGATAATGTCCTGCATAGCAGATTTGTAAACGGCAGCGCGGGTACCAAAAACGGCTACAAAGAAGGTTGGGGTGGTACGCATTACCCCAGCAGCTCCAAGTTCTTTAATAGGTTCTTCCTTAACTAGTTCGGGGTTCTTAACAGTAACCCGTAACTTGGTAATACATGCACCTAGTTCAACAATGTTTTCCTTGCCACCGTAAGCTTGGAGTAAGATGCCCGCTTCAATTTGCGTTTGGGTAAAGTTTTCTGCTACACCACTTACACCCTCTGCTTTAGCGGCTGCTTTGCTTGCTAAGTATTCCTTCTTGGTAATTAACTTACCACCACGACCTGGAGTTGCCAAGTTAAAGTGCTTAATTAAGAAGTAGAAGGTTGGGAAGTAGATGGCAGCTAAGAACAGTCCAATAATAGGTACTAAGTAAGAGTTTGCTAACCAACGACGACCATCTGGTAAAGCACCATAGAGAATAAAGTCAATAAAGGAACCAGAGAAGGTTTGACCCACATTAGCACCCAAGATGTTCATTAACCAGAAGCTTACAGCTGCCAAAACAGCGTGCACCCCATAGAATAATCAAGGCGCTAAGAACAAGAAGGTAAATTCAAATGGTTCAGTAATACCAGTTAAGAAGCTGGTAAATGCTGCACTACCAACAATCGAAGCTGCTTCCTTTCTTCTATCTTTAGGTGCTGCCAAGATCATGGCTACACCAGCTGCTGGAATTCCAAACAACATGAAGGGGAATTTACCCTGGGAGTATTGCGCTGGATTTAAACTTTCAACAGCTACCCTAAAGGAATTTACCGGGTAAAGTTTAATGTTGTTAGTGTTATTATTACTTTGTGTAGCTGCTGCTAAAGCGGTTGGATTGTTAACGATTGTAGAGCTAGCATTTAAAGGTAACACTGCCTGTGCACCTTTACTCCAAGCAATTGGAGTAGTGTTGGCAAAGGTTTTAAAGGTAATAGTGTAAACATTACCATCACTTAGTAACAATTTTTTACCTAAAATACCAGAACCGTTCAGACCCAATCAAATTTTGTTAGAACCGTCTAACAAACCGTTTTCGGCCATCTTATCAAAATTACCTTTAAAGGTTAAGCCATCAACTAGATCTTTTCAAGTTAAGAAAGCTGTGCTTTCTTTACTCATGTAGGCAGAAAGTGCTCCATTAAGATCTTTTGACATTGTATTACCGGTTGAACTTCCATTTTGACCATTTAATGCACCAGGAATAATGTACATGCTAGAGTTATTAGGATCAACTCAACCAATTACCCGTGCTACATAGTTATCACTTAAGTGGAAGTCGGGACGAATCCAAACCTGTTGGTTAACAATTTCTTGTAAGCTACCACCAGCAGAGGTGTATCAAAGTGGTGCATAGAAGGCGTGGTGCACACCAAACGGAATTAAGGAACGTTCAATGTAACCAAAGATCAAACTGTTGGCACCATAACCTTTACCACCTAAGAAACCTAAACCAGTACCAATAGCATTAAGTCCAATGGAGACAGCTGGTCAGATCATTAACAAGATTAACGCAACAGGAATCGCTACCACAAAACAAATAATAGGGACAAAACGAGTACCGCTAAAGAATCCAATTACATCAGGTAACCTAATGGCATAAAACTTCTTGTAAAGTACTGAAGTTAAGGCACCTACAATAATCCCACCGAATACTGAGGTTGATAATGTTCGCAGTCCCAAGGTTGTAGCAATAGCATGAACAGGGACACTCTTGTAGTAAAGTACTTTAAAACCAGCAATTGGAGTCGAAGTGTCAGTAATAATTTTGCCTGCTTTATCAAAAGGCAATATTAACGAGCTCATAAACCCGTTCATAGCAGCTCAAAAGACAAAGGCCGAAAATCCGGCGACCCCAGCGTCTTGTGAGAACGTTATTGCTATAGCAATAGCAAACAAAATGGGTAGGTTAGCAAAAACAACATCACCACCATTTTTAATGAAAAGTCCGAAATAACGCAGACCAGTTAAATCACCTGCATTTCCGGCAATTGCATCACCAACACCCAAAAAAATACCCGCAATAGGTAAAACGGCAATCGGGATCATCAACCCATTGGAAAGCTTTCCAACTCATTGGCGGAAACTCCCGCGATTCCGGTTTTTCCATTTATTGCGGATGTTAGACAATAAACAGGACTTCTTTTGCTGTCCTGTGTCCTGTGCTTTAATTTGCATAAATGAACCTTTTTTAAATCCTTAAATTTTTGTTACTTAAACATTGAGGGAATGGAAGAAAGACCGCCTATTCCCAACATCAAAAATACTGTCGCTAAGAGGAAGAGCACAAGTTGATTATTACGTTGCCATCAACTTGGCCGACCAAAGTTCTTTAAAGCAGGATCGTTAGTCGTTAAGCTAGTAGTAGCTTCGCCTCCTTTTTGACGCTTAAGCGTAATTCTTAATGCTCAAAATAAAAAGCCAATACCAACAAAAATTAGTACGATACCGAAAACAATTAAGAGAACTCGCGCATTTTCCATGCGTATACAACCTTTTCGCACTTTTAGTGTATGAATTTGATTTGAAAAAACGCCTTATTACAACAGCATTCAATTTAGTGCGTTTTAATCTTGAGCAACTAAGATTTAACTTAAAAGAAATAATCGCTTAGCTCTACTAGCTTTAATTAGCTGTTTTTTTATATATGTTGCTTTTTGATAATAAAGAGTTAGCTAAAAGCAACCTAAAAGTAACTGCCTTTACTAAATATATATAAAGCCAAATACTCAAAGGCGCGGTGTGGGCCGACTTGGTAACATGGCCATTGCCACCAAACACCAAAAGCGCTTGCCCGAACCAGGTGAGGTTGCCAATGTTGGCGAAGTACGCTTCAAACGGGAGGGCGATGGGGGCCGACTTGTCGGAGTCAGCTTCCTTTTGAAAGCCCTGCTTGGTGTTCGAAGTATTACTTTCATCAAACCCGGTTTGGGTATTATCCGCGACCGCTTGGCCCTGGTCAAACCACTCGGGGTGGCGGCGCGGGTTGAAGAACCCGGTGGTTTGGAACAAAACATCGCGCGCCTTTCAGTCCCACAAACCGTGGTGGTTTCACTTGGGCGTTCTTCAACTGGGCGGATAGTTCGCGGTCATGGCCTTGGGATCCAAGTGATCAACGCGGTCAATGGCGGTACGGTTGCGCGCATAAGGCGCATCGTACAGAATCAGGATCGAGGCGGATCATTTGGGGAGGTCCTTGTGAATTTGCTCAGTCGCAAGCCACGGCCTTCAGGGGGTGGGGGAACCGGGGTTGGAGTTGCCGCCTGATCCCGAACTGGAAGGGGCAGTACCAAAATCGTCCGCCTTGAGTTGGACGGACTGACCCGACTCCTCACCCCGCTTAATGGGAGCGTTGGCGAGATCATTTTTTTCTAACTGCAGCTGACCATTGTCCTCCGAGTCCGATTTCTTTTTCACCTCTATTTTTAAAGCCTTGACTTTGGTGTCGGAATTGGTCGAACCACGTTGGGTGGTGGTGGAAGTGCTTGAAGATCCATTGGAAGACTTGGATTCATCGCCCTGGAGTTTTTCATTGCTCTTCGCGGTGTCCGCCTCGGCGTTCTTCACCTTCAGCCCATACGCGCCAATGGTGGTGTTTTGTTGACCGGAGCCTGACGAACTCCCTTGGTTAGGGAGCGCTAATCCCCTTTGCAACTGCTCATAGTACACCACACTGCGCGGCACGAGTAAAACGGCAAACCGATAAGGATCGGTGGGGTCTTGGGCCACCTCGACGGGGACCTTGTTTTTGACCTCGTTTCACTGTTGGGGTGCACTGCCACTCAAACCAAAGCCGCCAAAGGGGTTAAAGGTGATCTGGCCGTTGGCATCACGCGTTGGCGTTTGTGGGTTTAACTTCGAAAAGTCGAGGTCGTATAAGGCGCGCCCGGCGAGGTCATACCGGCGCAGCGCAAAGGTGATGGTGGTCAAGGTGGCCTCGGTTCGCGCAGGATCATACGTGGTTTGTTGACTGCCACTGCCGGCAGTGATGCCCTTGGCAGTGTTATCGCGCACTAAGGCCCACGCCCCGGGGTTTTCACCCGTGAGGGGGAGGGAGGAGAAAGTAGCAAAAACTAAATTAAAAATTTTTGGCGGTTTTTAAAACCCAACTCAATTTATTTAGTGAGAGCAGAAAAACGAAAATTTTGTGTTGAAAGCCTGATTTTCTGTTCCCACACTTATTTGATTAATGTGTTCATTTTTTATGTCTTAATTTACTTATGTTAACGCAATGGCTTTCAGCACATATTTAGCTAAACAAAAAACAAATTTTTAAAGGAACAAACATTCATAACTGCTTTACAACTCAAACTAACACTTTTCGTTAGTTTTCAAAATCATTAAAAACTATTTTTAGCCATCTACCGTTCACCTCGCGGTGGATGGCTTTTTATTTGTTTATTGGTTGTGAAGAAAAAAACCAGCAACTAATCTTTAAGATTAACTGCTGGCACTTTTGTTATTAGCCTAAAAACTATTTAGATGGATCAATTTTGTCCAAGCGATCACTCATTTTTTGCAGCGTTTGCAAGATTAGCTTTAAGGTTTCTCCCTGAGCTTTAATTTGCTCACCCTGAGCTTTTTGCTCCACTTGAAGTTCTCTAATTTGTTCGCCCTGTTTTTCAACAGTTTGAGTTAATTTGTTGATTTGCTCACCTTGGGCGGCCAAAGTGGTTTCAATCTTTGTAAGTCGTTGGTCGTTTGAGTCTTTGTACTCGTTTAACTCTTTACGCGTTACGTATTCCGTGTTCACTGGTATAACCGGTTTGTTAAGTTTAAATTGTCTGTTGAATTTGCCAGAGAATTCCACACTGTTGTTATCTTTGTCAATGATATATCAACCTGAAAAAGTGCCCTTTTTGGTCTTTTTCACCATTTCATGGAATTCTTTTTCGTTTTTAAAGGGAGTTTTTTCTTTCATTAAGTAATACCTCCTTTTTTGAAAGAAAGAATTTAAATGAATTTGGGAGCTTAGCTTGAGCTTGCATTAGCAACGCCGCAAAGGCGTATTTTTTATTTGTTTTCATTGTTGTGTTTTCACTAAATAAATTGACCGGTTTATTTAAAGGTGTCAACAAAACTTGCAAAAAGTTTTGGCTAAACAAAGAAACAAGTTGCAATTGGTCTTGTTTTAAAAAGCGGTGAAACCTCGCTAATTTAATCAATTTCATACTTTTTGGGTATTCGTTAACTAAATTGCTTTAAGTTAGTAAAGACACCAAAATAACTTCAAAACTTTTTTCAAAAAAGTTCTTCTTAATAAGAAAAGTTCCTATTAATAGTTAGCGGTCCACCCACTCACCCGTTGAACGGGTGACAGTTGATTGGTGGTGCTTGAGCCCTGCGTGGTACCCCCCACCACTAAGCACACTACCGAGGTTACCACTACTCGTCCCAAATACCGGTGTCGTTGTTTTGAGGGCTTGGGGTTGGGGTTGGGGCTGGGTGAAATTTTCTGTACCAAATGATTTGAGCATTCTGGCGCGAACCTCGTTGGGGTCCAACAGGTTTTTAAGATCGTCGTCTAACTTTGTCGGATTGGGTAACTTTCTTAGGCTTCACCAAGTGCAGGTAGGGGGAACTGTTAGTGGATTGGGTTTGGTCGGAGCTCGTGTTTGGCTTGTAAGCACTCGCTTCCACCACACTCACCTGAAAGGCCAAAGCATTCGGGTGCTCCGGTAAGGTAGCCCCTGTTGCGGTGGTGGTAGATCCTTGCGAGTCGGACTGAGCTTGATCCGCCCACACCCCCTTCAAATCCCACACACTCTCCACGCGGCCCAACCGGTTGACCCAACTGCCACGAAAGGCCGCTCAGGGCCGGGGGGCCCAAATGAGGGCGCGCTGCGTCGCATCACTTTCATCCAAGCCCGTTAACTGGAGTCCGAGGTAACCCGCGCGGGGTTTGACAAAGTCCGTGAAGCTGACCAGCCACCCGCCGAGCTGGAAGCTGAAGCTGGTGCCACTGACAACGAGGTTACCAACGTCCTGGGGCGTTCAAGCCAACCCGGGGGTGATCAGCACAGCCTTTGAATCATTATTTTGTTCGGGAATTTTAAACCGATACCGGGGACGGTTGTACTGTTTTGGTTCGCAGTGCTAGACGTACGCGTCGTCCCAAAATAGGTTTCCACCAACGCCGGATTCAACAGCCCATTCACCTCACCATAAGCGGGGAGGTTGAGCTTGGTTTGATCCGACTTTAATTCGGTGTAGGACCATTTTTGGTCGGTGGCTTGGAATTTTTCGTTATTTTCGCCACTCTTATTAACCAACACCGGGATGCTGCCCAACAAGCCGTGCAGGAACAGCTGGGCGCGCTGCGCGTTGTTCTTGTTGGTGAAGCTGAGCGCGTTCGGTCAGTCGGATGTGGGGGTGAGGTTGGGGGGGAGGTTGGTGTAGTTGGTCTCACTTAAATTTTGACCACTTGTTTGCACCTGACCTTTTTGATCAACTTTATCAGTAACTAAAGAATCGGGATTGCCCGCTGAGGTAGTTGTTGTAGAACCCTGGTTTTGACTGCCCATCCCCGTAGCGTTTTTAAAGGTGGTGTGGTTTTCGTTGCCTTGGGTGTTATTCCCAGTAGTCTTATCATTCCTTCACCCCGCCCCCGTTCAGGGCTGGAGGTTGGCTTTGTCGAGGGTGGATCATTTGGAGCCGCCTGTAGTCGTCGTCTGACTGCCACCGAGCGTGGCTTGGACGTTGGCTTTGAGACCAACGCCGACATTCGAGAACGTCGGGAGAAAGGAACGCGAACCACTTGTGTTCGTACTAGTTCCGCTGGACGACCCCGCGCCGGTTTGAGGCGCGGTTATATCATCCACGCCCCGGTGGTTATTGCCATACCTGTACCCATTCCCAATCCAGGGAATATAATCCAACACCTGGTCGAGCACCGACCCCGCGAGGTTGAACCCGGTGGAGAAGCGGGTGAGCGTGGGGGAGAAGTGGGATCAGTTTGTGGTTTGCTGAACTAACTTTTATTATTAAAGAGATTTGAGACTTTCTAATTTCTTATTTTTTGAACTCAATTAAATAAGAAGTTCTGATAGTAATCCAATTGCTTTTTACGCAATTCAATTTCGGCAGGAATACCTTCTACTAAATCATTGCAAAGTTTTTCAAAAGCAAAGAGAATATCGGCAATCTTTTCTTGGATTTCTAGAGGTGGGAAAGAGAGTTCGATTTCAGCCATTACTTTTTGGCTTAATTTTGGTCTTGAAGCTAGATTATGAACGAATTTTGGCGCTTCTATCTTTAATAAAAGGGATAGGAATTTGGTGCAGATTTTTTTATTTTTAACTTTTAAAACACCGCAATCTTGTGATGCATTAAACTTGCCATTACGATAAAAAACTACTCCAGCATAACCATTTGTAGTTCAAGTGATGTATTCACCATCAAAGTCGCAATCTTTAATGTGTCCTAACTCACCATCATTTGTGGTAGCTGCGGAATAAACTGGATTTTCTCCAGGATTATTCCTAATATACGCTTTAGTGATCGCTCGACCTCTTCTAATTTCACAAATATCCTTTACTTGAAAAGTTTCGAAAGGTATATTTGCTCCATAAATTTTTCGGATATTTTCTTGATTAAGCAGATAATCGCGATAGAAGGCATACTGCTTCTTGCGCGCCCTTAGCTCGGTAAAAGTATCTAAGATAGTAGCAATTTTCTCTTGAATTTTCAAGGGTGGGAAATCAATGGGAATTTCGGCCATTGTTTTATGTGTTAACTTAGGTCTATTTTTAAAAACACGGTTTGTGAATTTCGGTGCTTCTAGTTTCAAAATATGAGCAAGATATTTTGAACTAATTTCTTTATTTTTTACTTTCAAAAGACCACAAAGATTTGTGATGCTAAATTTACCATTACGATAAAAAACAGCCCCTCCATAACCGTCAGCTGTTCAAGTAACATATTCACCATCAAAGTCATAAGAATTTATTCGACCAAACTCCCCATCGTTATTAGTAGCTGCCGAATAAACAGGAAAAACTCCTGGATCTTTTTTAATGTCCAATTTGCTGATAACTCTACCGCGTGTAATATCACAAATATCTTTGATTTTGTAAGTTTTAATCTCCACGACAGTAACAGTTTAATTTCTTTCTAAAAAGCTTTTTGAAAGATTGTTTTATAAAGGAGAAATATTTGAAATTTTTATCTAAAAAGCAACTAAAAACTTCTATTCTATTTATCAAAATCAGAGCCTAATGCAGCTTTAAAACCTTGGAAAAACTTTTCAAAATTTGCTTTTGAATTAATAGTGGCATTAAAGTTAGCACCAAGTGCATCACGGAATCTACCACTTCTAAAATCACTCGGATCACTATAGCTGACTGATTTGTTTTCACTAACTTCCTTGAGCATTTCTAAAGCTTTGGCAACATAGGTGTTTTTATTAGTTTGTTCTTTATGATCTTTTTCAACAGTTTCCTTTAGCGGCAAAATATAAGATGCTGATTCAGCAAAATATTGCGCTGGTGTAAGTGATTTAGTAGTTTGTGAATCCTTTCCGTTTCCTTTAACTTCTCAACTTTCGGTTTTATTTAAAAACCAGTTAACAAATTTCTTAGTCTCTTCATTTTCTTTAGTATTAGCATGAACCCCTATTAGGTTAGGACCTTGGGTGATCATAACTCTCTTTTGATCACTATCCTTGTACTTACCAGGTGCTGCTAAAACAATTGCTTCTTCACTTTGCAAGGTAGTGGATTGTTCTAGTGTTTCTACAGTAGCACCAACAATGATTTTGCGCTCATAGTTCTCGCTGTTGAGTTTACCCAATTTAAAAATGTGTTTGCCGTCTTCGCTTAATGCGGATGTAGTAGTGTAACCAACTATCTGCTTTTCGTTAGACTGTTTCTTTTGAGTTGCTTGAACTGCCACACGTGCAGATGCAGATTTACCTGAAGCTTTAGTTTCTTCCTTTTTATTTTTAGCTTTTTCAAGTTTGCTAATTAATTCTGAATCAGTAACTAAAAAAGCGTCAACGTTTTCTGTTTTATCTTGAGGAATTTTGGTTTTATAAAGCGAAATAGTTTTCTTCGGAGTTTGTTGTTTTGAATTACTGCCTTTGCCTGTGTTTGCAGTTTGTTTACTATCACTACTTTTCTTTGATTCCGCTTGAGTTTTAGGTTTCACCTTTATATCACTAGTACTTTTATCTACAACTTCAAAAGTTCCTAAAAGGTTTCCTTGATCACTTTGACCTTGTTGCTTTCCATCATTGCCATTATTACTTTCTGGTGCATTAACTTCAGTTGTATAACTAGGATACTCAACAAAAGTACCATCATCAGTAAATTTAAAACGTTTGGAATTTTGTCCAGCAAACGAATAAGCAAAACCAGAAGTAGAGGAAATGCTGTAAGCTAACTGGTGAAACTTTTGGAAGTTTGAAGAGTAAGAGCCGCCTTTATTTACATAAAGACCATTTTGTGCAATTAGGTTCTTATAGTCGTTAAAGACATTTTTAAGGTTTTGATAAGAACTGCCTTTATTGTTAAAGTTGCTAAAGTCAGCCCGACCATTTTGCACCTTATAAAAGAAGTTGTTATAGTCACTGTTACCAGCAGCAAACACCGAAGATAGTAAAGCATTAGGTGAATTATCAACACCTAACACACCTTGAATTTCATTGCCTTTCTTGTTGCTGTTATCTTTGACCTTGCTAAATGATTTAGCTACTCTGGTAGAAAAATCAATTAGATCGTGTCAGTTTTCAAAAACAATGGCTTTAAATTGATAACCCTTTAAGCCGCCTTCTACTTCTTGGTAAGCACCTCAAGATTCTTTAATTTTGGTATCACTTGTTGCAGCATCACCACCCGTATTTTCTTTGGTGGTTTGTGTGCCTTCTGTGGCTCTTTTACTGCGTGTACTCTTTTTCTCTTCTTTCTTTTTACCGTTGACTTTTGCAGCATCTTCAATCTTTTTCCAAAGACCGTTTGTAGCAGAATCAGTTGCAATAGTTAAAGGTTGGGTAACGGTCTTTTGACCTGTACTTTTTCTTTGAACTTCAGCACTCTTGTTATCTTTTTGTGCGCCCTTACTTTCACCTTTAGCACTGTTTAAAATGTAGTGCAAAACTGGTCCATTGAGCACTAAAATATCAGTCGAAACAGAGACCGGAATGGCATAGTTAGCCTTTTTAGAAACTCCGCTAATACGTTCGTTAAAATTTAAAAAGTTAGGTGAAATTTTAGAAACATCAACACCATCAAATGGCAGTTCCATTTGGTTACGTGCTAGCACTGAAACTACATCGGGATAGTTCAAAATGAGGTTGTAAAAATTGGTTTTATCCTTAACACCAACCCGTGATTGTAAGTCAACGCGTGCTTGGTCGTAACCACCCGCAATTTGGGTTATTTCAATTGGGTAATCACCAGGCTTTTTAACCTCGTTATACTTCTTCACAATTGCTTGTAAAGCATTAGCGGCACCTTTGGAAGTTAACGAAGATGCTAGCTTAATTTTGCCATCATCAATTTGGTCAAATTTACCGCGTGTACCACAAGCAGCTAAAATGGCAGAGACTCCTAAAAGACCACTGAAAACAATGGCACCATACTTAAATTTCATCACTAAACGCAAAAAAGAGGTGAAGATATCTTAAAAAATATTTAACTGCTTTACAAGCTAGGGCAAAATTAGTGGTTCGGCTTTAATGGGCTTTAGTATTTTTATTTAGAGGTAAAGAATCAGTTTAAACTACTGTCTTTGCTTAAAGTCGCTACCTAAAGAATCGTTAATGTACTGAATGAACTTGTCAAAGTTAATTGAGGTGTTGTTAATGGCAGCGTTAAAGGTACTCTTAACGGCATCACGTAAGCGAATACCTAAAAAGTCAGCTGGTTCCACAAACTTAGCGACAGAACCGTTTAAAAATTGGCTGACGGCAATATCGACAAAACCATTGTGCTTTGCTTTATCATTCTTACCATTTTGAGCTCCATCGCCCTTCTTACCTTGGTTCTGTGCACCATCACCTTTCTTGCCTTGATTTTGCTCTCCTTCCTTAGAGGTCGCTTTTATGTTTTGCTTGGATTTTTCTAATACTTTTTTAAACGGCAATAGGTAAGAAGCTTTTTCTGCTAAGTATTCTGCTGGTGTTTTCTTTTCTCCATCTTTTCAATCAACTTCAGCATTAAGGTACCAGTTGAGAAACTTAATGGTTGAACGGTCTTCGTTAGCGTTAGCGTGAATACCGATTAAACTTGGACCTTGAACAAGTGCCACTGATTTTGGATCAGTAGGTTTAAACTTTTGTGGTGCTGGTAAAACAACAGCTTCCTTTTCTTGGAGCGTATTAATTTTGACCTCCGTTTTTTCTTCAAAGTTAACAATTGCGGTGACAAATTTTTCACCAAATTTGTCTAATAGGAAAATGTCTTTATCGTCTGGTCTAATCTTGCTGTTGAAGGCTAAGTAACAAATGGCATCATTTTGGGTGTTTGTAGACTGAGAAGATCTTTGAGAGCTCTTTGTCTGTTTTGGATTCTTCAACGCACTAATTAAAGTTTGGTTCTTAATTAAGATGGCATCAGTTTTACCGTTAGGAATATTATTTTCGTAAAGTTCAATAGATTTATTGTTATCTAGTGCAACTTTACCTAAGAGGTTGCTGTTACCGTTATTGCCGTTTTCCTTCTTAATGGCAAACATTGATTTAGGGTTTACTTCCAATTCGCGTTTACCAATAATTAAGCGTTTTACATTATCTTTGGCAAACGAGTAAGGAAAGCGAGCTGTCGATGATACATAGAATGCCAATTGGTGAAATTTAGCGTAATTATTCACTGGAGTATCAAAGTGTTTGTTATTAATTAAACCCTTTTGGTCAATTAAAGGCTTAAAGCTGTTGAAAATATCTCTTAGACTTTGGAAAGTTTTTGAATTGTGGTTAAAGAAGTTACTAAAATCAGCGCGACCTTTTTTAATGTTAAACAAGAAGTTGTTATAGTCGCCACCACCGGCTGCAAATGATGCAGTGTAAAGCGCATTTTCTAAACTACCAATGCCAAAAACACCCTGGATGTCACTACCACTTTTCTTCTCTTCAGAAACCTTGCTAAACGACTTTGCTACCCGTACTGCAAAATCGTTTAACTTTTCCCAACTCTCAAAGACATCAGCCTTAAATTCATAACCCTTAAGACCGCCTTCTACTTCCTTATATTCGCCTCAAGATTTTTTAATTTCATCATCACTAGTCTGGGTGTTTTGAGTTTTATCCTGACTAGTATTTTTTTGATCCAACTTAACGAGACTAGCGCTAGCATTGCTTTGAGTAGCTTCTTGCTTCTCATTACCTTTTTCCCCGTTAGTTTTTGCGGCATCTTCAATCTTTTTTCAAAGATTTTTAGTGTTGTCATCAGTACCAATTTTTAGGGTACCTTCGGTGGTTTTATTCGTATTTTTTAATTGCAACGAACTAGCGGAAACTGTTTTTTCCGCTTTCTCAGTTGTACCGTTATCGGCATTTTCCTTAGCGGCGTTTTGAATATTAGTCCAAAGCTTTGTGGTTTGTTCATCACTAGCCATGGTCATAGTACCCTTAACTTCTGCCTGAGTTGAAGCTGTTTTTAATTGAGCAGTTTTAATTTTTGATTCGGTACCATCCTTCTTCTTGGCACTGTTCAAGATGTAGTGGAGAACTGGCCCATTTAAAACCAAAACTTCACCACTCATGGTAGCTGGTAAGGCGTAAATGCCGGGTTTGCGTACGCCACTAATGTTCTTGTTGAAGTCTAAGAAAGACTGTTCGAAGTTAGAAACATTAACCCCATCAAGGTTGAGTTCCATTCCGTTAATTGCTAAAGATGAAACTAAGTCGGGGTAGTTAAAGGTTAGGTTATAAAAGTTATTTTTATCTTTAGCAGCTAACCGTTTTTGGGTATCAAATTTCCCTTTAGTATAGCTCCCAGTACTGTCTAGTGAAACTACTTCCACTGGATAATCAGCTGGTGCTTTAGTGTTGTTGTATTGATCTAATAAGGTTTGCAGTGAACTAGCGGCACTAGGGGATGTGACAACAGCAAGCTTAATTTTGCCATCATCGATTTGATCAAAGCGACCAGTACCACAAGCACTAAGTAAGGTGGCAACACCAAAAAAGCTGCTGCCCAAAAATATTTTGAATTTCATTCGTTCTCATTTGGTTTGACAGCAGTGTGCTATCCTTAAAATAATTTAGCAAATTAAAGGAAATTTTTTGCAAAAATTACTTAACTTAAGGCATTAAATCACATTTTGACGTTGTTTAATCACTACCCTAACATACCTTCGCTTACCCTTCACATTCCTCACATCACCGTGGTGTGATCTCACATAAGCATTAGTTTTTAATGTGTCTAGGGTAGCGTAGGGATTGGCTAGACAATCAATTAGCTCAAACTGTTTGGGATTAAAGCAATTGAGAAAGGTTAATGGCACCCCCATGTAACCAAATCAGTCTAGGGGAATTTCTTTAACCTTACTGACAAAAATGGCATCATACCAGTCAAACTTGGGGTATTTGTGTTCGTTGCCCTGATAGCGTGATTTTGTTTTTAGTCAAGCTGGTTGTTGGTTTTTCTTGAGGTTTGTAAACCAGGAAATTCCCGGTACTTTTTGAAACAGTTGACCATACTTTTTAACAAAGTTAACGCTTTTGGGGTCATACAGTTTAAAGTTAGACTGCACTTGGAACAACATCGAACTGTTAACAGTATGACCATATCACAACTGTTCTTCCTTAAACAGCTTAAAGATCTGATTATAACCGACAGCACCATTGTGACCTAAAACCAAAAACTGTTTGCCATGCTCTGCTAAAAGACAAACAAAGTCCTGAAACAAGCTAAACGGTGGATTAGTTACCACAATGTCACTTTGCTTTAAAAGAACAATGGCTTCCGCACTGTCAAAGCTGCCATTACCAGCTAAAGGTAGTTCCTTTATTTCCTTTCCATCGAAGTTGAGTTGATAACTGTTGCCAAGTGGATTAAAAGCAATCGCAACTAGTTTTTTGAGTCCTAAAGCATGAAACTGACTTTGAAAAAACTGCCAGAAGTTCGATTGGTAACCATCATTACAATTACACAACACTACCTTACCCTTAAAGGCATTGGGATAACATGCCACTTCAGCGGCAATGTCTTCAAACAAGGTATAAAATTCATTGTTCTTTGCCTTTTTGGCGCGGTTAAAGTAATGCACTAGCGCTTTTTGTGTTGCAGCTGTTTAAAGGCTGTTTGTACTAGTTTAATCCAGCGCTTTAACTCCGCATGGGCTTCTTGTCACGGTTCTGGTTGGGTAAGGTCAATCCCTAACAATTTAATTGTTTCTAGTGGTGGTAAGGTGGAGCCTGAAGACAAGAAGCGCTTGTAAGCAGCGAGCATATTACTGTCACCAGCACTCAGTTTTTTACCAACTAAGGTACCCACAACTTGACCAATGGCGTACTTGTAAACATAGAAGTTACCAGCGTAAAAATGCGGAATGGAGGTAATGTAAGCCAATGACTTTTGGTACTTGGTTTGCTTGAGCTTTTTCGTAATAGCGTCAGCATTAGCAGCTTGGTACTTAATGGCGGTCTTACCATAAATTTCCACTAGGGTCTTAAAGTCAGGCTTTTGGTTTTGCTGAATTAACTTTAAGGTGTCTTGTTCAAACTGAGAGAACATTAACTGTCTCGTGGTAGCGCCAAAGAAGTGGCTAATTTGTTCCATTAAACTACGGATTAACTGCTGCGGATTGCGGTTTTCATAGTTAATAATATCGTGGTAACACAACAGTAATTCGTTACAAATGGAAGCAATTTCAGCATAGAAAATTGTAGGATCCAAGTTTTGCGTTTGGTACTTAGATGCATACCAAGAATGGACACTGTGACCCAATTCATGGACTAGGGTATTTAATGAAGCGCGGGTTTTATCAAAATTCATCAAAATGAAGTAATGATCTAAACCCTTAACGTTGGAAATTGAGTAAGCCCCGGTATACTTGTTCTTATCGGGTAACCAGGAAATTCAGCGCTCCCGAAAGGCTTCCTTTACCACTTCCAGGTATTCACTACCCATAGGTGCTAATATCTTAAGCGCATCAGTTTGGGCTTGTTCAATGGTGTAGTCACCACTAGCCTTAAACAACGGTACCGACAAGTCCCAAGGTTGGGCTTTGTCTAGTTTTAAAACGTGCTTGTAAATTTGCTTCCTTAAACTTTGAAAGGCTTTAAAGGTCGGGGCAAAGCTAGCCACTTGCTCATAAACAAAGTCAATGAAAGCCACATCAATTTCATCATCAAAAGCTGTTTTGGCAATGTAATTGGGGTGTTTCTTTAACTTAGCAAAGGTTTCTAATTGGATGTAGTTTTCCACTAAACTCACACTCAAGGTATTGCGTGTGGGTCAGTAAATTTCCAACCACACTTTGTAAGCAGCTTCACGCAGGCCACGATCCTTATTTTCCAAGAGACTTTGATAATCACTAACCGCGTTAATAACGTAAGTTTTACCCTTGTATACGACTGGTTGGAGGTTTAGGTCAGCGGTAGATAACACATTAAAGATCTTGTCCGCTTGGTTTAATGCCGGACTAATTTGCGCTAACAACTTTTGACTAGCGGGATCAATTTGGTGTTTCTTGTTCCGTCATACTAGTTCAAAATCCCTTTGGTATTGTTTTAAAGCAGGGTCTTGGAGGTATGCGCGAATCACCTTTTCGTGCTTAAACAGGTTCTTTTCAAAGTCAACAAACACCAAGGCATGTTCACTTTTAAACATTTCGTACTGAAATAAAGCGTCGTTAATCGTTTTGTCCAAACTGTTTTCAGCGTGCTTGTTACTCAAAAAATTGCTGTAACGGTTTTCTAAGACCTCAATCTTTTCTTGTAGTTGTAAAAATTCGGTGAACTTAGCTTTGGTTTGAAAGCAAGCACCACCATCGTAAAGTGCTTTTTCCTGCTCACTGAGTTGTTTGAGTTCGGTAAAGTTATCAGCTAAACTCTTACCATTTAGTAAAACTTCGAGGTTTCAGTTGTATTGGTTATTCATATAAGACAGTTTTTAAATAAAGACCACAAGCGGGGGCTTTAACCTTACACCCACCCTTTTGTGGTTGATCAAACAGCTGTTGAACTGTTTCTCGCATCAGGGTTCGATTGTTTAAGGCCACTAGAGAAGCTACCATCATTCGAATCTGGTTTCTTAAAAAACCGTTGCCAAAAAAGGTCAGTTTAACCGTACCAGTGTGATCTTGTTGCACGATAATTTTACTAATTGTGCGCTGCGTGTCCTTTTGGCTAGCGGTGCTAAAACTCCAAAAATCCTTCCTGCCTAAAAAGAGCGTGGTATCCGCTTCAAGTTGTGCTAAATCCAATGGGTGGTTGTACTGTCACACGGTGTGGTACTGTGCTGGGTTAAAAGCTCGGGTGTTAATAAGGTATTCATAAACCTTAGTTTTTACTGCAAACCGCGCGTGAAATCGCGGTGCTACTGGAACTAAGGCCTTTACAAAAATGTCAGGGTAGTTTAATTGGTTTAGTTTGGCAATTAACTGTTTGAGTGGTAACTTATCAGGTAGATCAACGTGAAAGGTTTGGTTAATGGCATGCACTCCCTTATCAGTCCGACCCGAACCATAAATATTAATTGGTGTTTGGTAAATTAAGGCTAGGTTTTGTTCTATTTGACCCTGAACGGTGTGGTAACCCGGTTGTTTGGCTCAACCACGAAAGGGAGCACCATTGTAAGCGACAATCGCTAAGTACCTAGGCACTTTTAACTGATAATGAGCGCTCTACCTGCTCTTTAATCTTGCCGGTTAGCAACCACTCAGGTGTCCCTAAATCTAGGAACACTGCACCCTTAACGGTTAAGAAAATAATCACCACAAAGTAAAGAGCGGTGAGAATTAAAGCTGTGGCATCAACCCAATCAATCTTAAACTTGCGGTAGGTAGTACGTTTCTTAGTTGGATCATAACCACGTGCTTCCATGGCACTCGCCAACTCCCCAGCATTGCGGAATGCAATCGAAATCATCGGTACAACCAAGGAAGACAATGAACGCATTTTGACAAAGAAATTGCCGTTCTTAAAGTCCAAACCGCGTGATGCTTGGGCATTTAAAATCCGTTGTGATTCCAACAATAAAGAAGGGACAAAGCGAATTGCAATTGCAATTGTCATCGCAAACACATTGACTGGAACCCGTAACAGCTTCAACGGTCACAGCAAGCGTTCAATTCCGTATGCCAACTCAACCGAGCTTGAAGTGGAAGTTAACACTGTTGCCAAAATGATCATGATCAAGATCTTTTGGGTAACGTAAAAGGCTAGAATAATGGCACGCAGTGTCAACACATAGTTCGAGTTAGCTAAAAAGGGTTTAATCGTGAAGGTAGATGTTTTATCACTTACACTTACGTCAATCACAAAACCACTAAAGTCACCACCCCAACTACGACCGAGGTAAACGGCAATCTTATGATCTAGAAAGGCACCAAGAATCTTGTTTTTATCAATGCCATTGGTAGAACCGTTGAACTTAAAGAGATTCTTTGAAGCCAACATTTCTGCCAATTTATCAATCCCCGTTACCTTGGTGTATGCATTAGCATTAGCTGTTTCCTTAAAGAAGAAGTTAATCTTGTTTAACTCTGTCATGTTGGCACGGTTAAAGTTAAACACTTGCGAAAACACATTGTCCTGATAGTTAAACAGGGAGATGTTTCAGAAGTTAAAGTTATTACCGTTAAAGTGTGGTTTTACTGTATTAACCTGATCAGCGGTAATGTAGAACCCGGGGTCACGGAAGGTAAACCAGTTGACAAATAACAGTAGTAAGAATAACAGTGAGATTGACTTAATCGAGGAGAGGTAAAACCGTCCGGGTAGTTTGGCTACAAAGAAAATAACTGTGGCAAAGACAAAGATCACACTTTGAAAAACAAAGCCAATGGGTACAAACACCAGGATCACGAACAGCAAAAAGATTAACAGTTTCGTTGTCGGGTGGAGCCGGTGGATAAAGGTATCTCGTGGTACATAACCATTAATAAAAAAACTATCCATGAGCTATTGTGTTGTTAATGGCATCCGCCAACTGGTCTAAGTTGCGCGGTTTAAAGTCTAATAAACAACTAAACTTCGGGTTTAAGTTAATTAGGTCTTTGATAACTTGAATGACTGGAGGCATAATAATGGTGGTGTGTGCCAAAAATGCTTCATCCATAAAAACTTCGTAAGGATCACCGGATTTAACGAGTTGGCCCTTGGACAACACCAGCACTTCATCCGCTACTTCCAAAACATTTTCCATTTGGTGGGTAATCATAAAGACGGTGCGACCACTAGCTTTAGCATCCTTAATTAAACGCATCATTTCTCGTTCCCCTTCAGGATCTAGTCCAGCGGTAGGTTCATCAAAGATTAAAACTTCGGGTTCAATTGCTAAAATCCCAGCAATCGCTACACGGCGCTTTTGCCCCCCGCTCAACTCAAACGGATTGCGCTCTAAAAAAGTGTACTTTAACCCCATTTTTTCGAGGTAGTAAGCTGCCTTTTGGCGTGCTTCGTTTTTCGATTGACCCAAAGCAATTGGACCGAACATAATGTCCTTTTCCACTGTGTCCTTAAACAGTTGGTATTCGGGAAACTGAAAGACAATCGAAATTGTTTTGCGCAAGCGTTTAAAGTCCTTAATTTTGCGTTGCTTTTGACCAATGTAAATATCCTTGACCCAAATATCTCCGTAAGCGGGCTTTATTAAACCATTAAAATGGTTGACTAAGGTTGATTTACCACTACCACTGTCACCAATAATGCAGTAGACCTTATTTTTAGCAAAGGTATAGCTAAAGTTGTCAATTACCTTGACTTCATGGACTGTTTTTTCGTTAAAAAAGCACGAAAGGTTACTAACACTGAGGATTTCTCCATCCCTTAAGGGGTTTTTGAGTTCAACTATTTTTTTCATAGCTTACCAATGGCCTCAATTAGTTGTTGGTAGTCTATTGTACTAGTCACACCATTAACCTTCGTGGAAAGGCTTAAAGAAAAGGGAATATCCAAGCGGATTTTTTGCAATTCGGCTGCACTGTTAAAGACATCCTTGGGTTTACCTTGACGAATTAAACGACCTTCATTCATGACCAAAACCTTGTCTGCTTTGGTAACCTCTTCCATGTCATGGGTAATGGAGATAACACACTTGCCCTGGTTGCGCAGTTCCACCATGAACTGCTTAATGGTACGCTTCGCTTTAGGATCCAACATCGAAGTCGACTCATCAAAGATAATGATGGCTGGGTTTAAGGCTAACACCGAGGCAATGGCAACGCGTTGCTTTTGCCCACCCGAAAGGTTATGCGGTTCTTTTTGCAATAACTCCGTTATTCCCGCTTGTTGGGCTACATCCTCAATGATGCTCTTCATCTTTTCGCGCGTATAACGGCGGTTTTCCAGTCCAAAAGCAATGTCATCTTCCACGGTAATACCAATAAACTGGTTATCGGGGTTTTGGAAGATAATGCCAATGTGGTTGCGTAGGTAAGTCACGTTTTCACTCGAAATCGTCTTACCAAAGATTTTGATGGTACCCGCTTGTGGTTTTAACAAGCCCGTTAACAGCTTCGAGATGGTGGATTTACCCGAGCCGTTATGGCCAACTATGCAAACATACTCCCCTTCGAAAACATCAAAGGAGAGGTTGCGAATTAATGGTAATTCGCTGTAAGAAAAATAAACACCTTGAAAGCTTGCAGCTGCTTGTTTATTTGTATTTAGCATCAGTTAGTTGCAAGATGGCCATTTCCGTGGCATCTCCGCGACGTGGCCCTAATTTTAAAACACGGCTGTAACCACCGGGGGTTTTTTCGTATTTAGGGGCAACTTTGCTAAACAAGTGATCCATTAGTTGATCAACATCGAACAAGTTGGTGTTTAACAACCACTTTTTGACTTGACGACGGTTATTAAAGTTATCAACTTTAGCTAAGGTAATTAACTTATCTAAACGCTTTTGGGTGTTCTTGGCCTTCTTTAAGGTTGTTTCAATCTTGCCATAAGCCAAAACAGCGCTTACCTGTTGGCGCACGGTCATGACCCTTCACGCACTAGTTTTACCTGGTTTATTAATGTATGACATAACTAAGATCTTAATTTGAGTCCTAATTCGTGTACCTTCTTAATAATTTCGCGTTCCGATTTCTTACCGAGGTTACGGATTTCACGAATATCAGCTAATGACTTGGACAACAACTCTTGTAAGGTGTGGATCCCACTACGCTTCAAACAGTTAAAGGTACGCACGGTAAAGTCCAACTCTTCAATTTGCTTCGCAAACGAACGGACACGGCGTTCTTCGGCTTTCTCTTGGATAATATTCAACGCCTTAATCGATTCGTTGACATTAACAATCGGATTGAGGTGTTCGATCAAGATCTTTGCAGCCATTGCAAAGGCATCCACAGCGGATATGGCACCGTTAGTAGCAATTTTGAAAGTTAAGTGATCAGTAATCTTTTGCTTGGAAGTTTTCAATTCCTGTACTTCATAACCACAGTGTAATACCGGGGAGAAGTTCGAGTCAGTGGCAATAATCCCCAAAGAATTAATCATTTCACGGTTTTCCAAGAAAGTAACAAACCCCCGTCCTTGTTTCACATACACGTTAACTGTTACCTTTTTGTCAGTTTGCAACGAGAACAGGTACAAGTCCTTGTTGACCACTTCAAAGCCAGCTGGGCACTCCAAGTCCTTCGCATACACCGGTCCCGCTTTCTCAGCTGTTACCGTTAACAATGGTCAACGTTCTAGTGGTGGTTCGACCATTTCACCATCTTCAAACAGAAGGTCAGAAATCTTCACTACCAATTGCTTGAAGTTTAACACCACTTCAGTGACATCTTCCTTCATCCCTTCCACAGCAGCAAACTCTTGCTTGGCACCCGAAATTGAGAGTGCAAACACACTGGCACCTGGAATACAGCTCAACAGCACCCGGCGCATAGCATTACCGATGGTAATGCCAAAGCCCGATTCGAGTGGTCCAACTTCAAAGATGCCGTAGTTGGGGTTAGCGCGTGCTTGTTCGTTATTTACCTTTATTTCGTACTTTAAAAACTTTTCCATAAATCTTAGCGTGGTCGTTTTGGTGGTTTGCAACCGTTGTGGGGAATCGGGGTCTTTTCGTTAATTTCAGTAATAGAAAGTCCCGCATTAGCAAAGCTGCGAATGGCGGTATCCTTACCCCGACCTGTACCCTTGACAAAGAGCTTAACGGTCGCCATCCCCATTTCCTTGACGGTTTTGGCCACCTTATCGGCTGCTATGCCGGCTGAGTACGGGGTCTTTTTGCGCGATCCCTTAAAGCCCATGGTACCACTGCTAGCTCAGCACAACACGTTGCCCCCCGGATCACTAGCGGATACAATTGTGTTATTTGGGGAACAGGATACGTGGATAATTCCACTAGATACATTAATCTTTTTCTTCTTAGCCATTACTTGCTTTCAATCTTCTTGTTAGCCACGGTCTTACGTGGACCCTTTCTGGTGCGGGCATTGGTACGGGTACGTTGTCCGCGCACTGGTAAGTTCTTGCGGTGGCGCAAGCCCCTTCATGCTCCAATTTCACTCAAATGCTTAATGTTGAGTGCAATTTCACGACGCAAATCACCCTCAATCTTGTAAGCACTAGCTACATTCCTAATGGCAACAAACTCCTCTTCGGTTAAGTCTTTGACCCGTTTATCGGGGTTAATGTTCGCTTGCTTTAAGATGGCTTGGGAGCGCGAAAGCCCTATACCAAAAATATAGGTTAACGCAATTTCTATGCGTTTCTGGTTGGGAATGTCAATACCTAAAATCCGTGCCATTATCCTTGTCGTTGTTTATGTTTTTGAGTTTTGCAAATAACGCGCACAATTTGGTGGCGCTTAATGATCTTGCAATCTTTGCAAATTGGCTTTACGCTCGCTCTAACTTTCATAGTATTTTAATTATTTTCTACCTATTATTCGACCTAACTTTAAATCATAAGGGGAAAATTCCACTTCAACTAAATCGCCCGGTAAAATTCGTAACCGGCGCATTCGCATTTTGCCCGCTAAGTGAGCATCTACTTCAACGTTGTTTTCCAACAACACGCGAAACTTGTCACCGTGGATGATTTCCAAGATTTTGCCCGTTAAGACGAGTTTGTCCTGCTTTGCTTGGTTATTAAACTTTGGTTGCATTAATTAGTTAAACATTCAAATCCACTTGTGGTGATCACATACATCTGTTCTACATGACAATTGTAACGGCTTTTAGGGGTTAATACATTCCAGCTGTTGTTATGCATTACCATTGCATCACTGTCAGTCATTACCATGGGCTCAATGCACAAGACCATCCCTGGTTCTAACTTAGTACCTGTATCAGGCTTACCATAGTTCAAAATCAGCGGTTCTTCGTGCACCTTAATCCCACAACCATGACCACCAAACTGTTTTAAAAGGTAATAACCCTTAGATTCAAAGTAGGTTTGGATGGCATGGGAAACATTACCAGTGGGGTTATTGGGGCGCAGTTGAGGCTCCACCACAGCAGTAAAACAAGCTTCCGTTACCTCTAACAGCGTTTGCATGGGCTCTGGAGCCTTGGGGCCCAAAACCGTAAAAGCTGCATCGCAAATATAACCGTTAAGGTTAATGCCAATATCCAACGTCAGTTTATCCTTAACACCAAAAACACGGTTGTCCGCTATGCCATGGATTACCGTTTCGTTTAACGAAAGGCAGTTAAATCCCGGGAAATTTTGGTATTTATGAAAGGCACAAGTTGCACCTTTGCTCTCAATAAACTGCTTTAACGCTTGATCAATTGCTGTTAAAGATTTGCCAAGTAGCCTTTCAATTGTAAAATATGCCTTTGCTTCTTGGAAAATCTTACATGCTTGGCGGATCTGTTCGACCTCACGCGCAGACTTTAAATAAACCATTAATGCACTAACTGTTGAACCAAATTGACCTGTTGTTCGAGCGGTAATTGGGCTTCAATGACGGTGAGAATGCCCTGCTTGGTGAAGGCCTCAATTAAGGGTTTAACGGTGTCTTCGTAAAGCGTTAAACGCTTTAAGATTACCGCTTCCGTGTCATCATTGCGCGCTTGTAACGTAGCATGGCAACGATCACACTGATTGGCCTTCAATGGTGGTTTGCTCTGCTTGTTGTATACACTACCACAACTAGGACAAACCAAACGGTTTAAGATCCGCGCTACTAGCACTTGGGGATCACTTAGCTTAAGGTGAAACACCTGGTCTAATTGCAACTTGCTTTGCAAAAACTCGAGTTGGTTTAAGGTACGGGGATACCCATCTAGGATAAAGCCCTTGTGGAGTTCATTTTGGTGGGTAGTGACAAAGTGCCAAAAGGTTTGGTTAGTCAATTCATCAGGGACATACAAACCCTGGTTCATATAGTGCGCTAGCGTTTGACTCAACGCACCCTGCTCTTGCATCACACTGCGAAAGATGTCACCAGTGGAAAGGTGAAACAATCCGGTGGTGTTGGCTACTTGCTTAGCTAGTGTACCCTTACCCACACCCGGAGCGCCTAAAAACAAGAACTTATTTTCCATTACCAGAGGTTACCAATACCAGGGGTTTCAGCGCGCAGTTGTTCCTCCTTGTCTTGTTGGGCTGTTTTTTGCACTTCAATCGCCAAGTTGCGGCGCAGTTGTTGGTAGTTAGTAGCGGTGGCTGCAGAGCGGAGTGCTGACATAAACTCAACCACAGCGGTAACAATGATAATAATCCCCGTACCCCCTAAACTTAAGGAGTTGGGTAAGTGGATTAAGGCTGACACTATGTAAGGAATAATGGCAATCACCGTTAGGAAAGGGGCGCCAATAAAGTTAATCCGCACGAGTACTCTGGCAATGTGTTTCTCAGTATCCTTACCGGGACGAATACCCGGGATAAAACGCCCGGACTTCTCGAAGTTTTTGGCTAACCGTTCTGGATTGATCTGGATGTAGCTGTAAAAGAAGCTAAAGAGAATCACCAAGATACCATACAGGACAATGCCAGTTGGTTTGGACAGTGAAAGATAGTCCTCCACAAACCAGCGTGATTCGGTTTGCGGTTGGAACTGGGCAATCGTCACCGGAATTGACATAATCGAAGACGCAAAGATCACCGGAATTACCCCGGCGGAGTTGACCTTAATTGGGAGGTAAGGTAACGCAGAGGATTCGGTTACTAAACCCTGACCGGATTGTTGAATCGGAATCTTCCGGGTCGCTTGGGTAATAAAGGTAGTGGCAAACAGTAATGCCAAAAACGCCATGAAGTAAATGAAGAAGCTAATGGCAGTGGTTAAGGTTGCGTTAATGGTTACCACTACACCTGATAACACGCTGTAAGCAGCTATAAATCCTTCGGGTAGCTGGGCTAAAATCCCCGAAAGAATTAACAGGGTGATCCCGTTACCAATTCCCTTTTTGGAAATGGTGTCACCTAAAAAGACCGACAGGTAGGTGCCAGCAGTCATGGCAATGATGTAAAACGCGACAAAATCCGAACCGTTGTTTTTTAAGGTAATAGGTGAAGAACCGCCACCGGAATTAGTGGCAATTTGGATCACAGCAAACGATTGCACCAACGCAAACGGTAGCGTAATAATCCGCGTAATCATCTCGATTTTACGCCGACCCACTTCCCCACTGTTCACCAGTTTAGATAACGGGGGAATTAAGTCCGTTGACAACAGCTGCATAATAATTTGCGCCGAAATATACGGACTAATTCCCACCGCAAACAGCGATAGTTGGTTCAATCCACCCCCACCAAGTAGGTTAAACAGTGAGAAGAAATCGTTTGAGTTTTGGTCTAGCCCGGTTTGGTTGACTTGGATGCCGGGGAGCGGAATAATCGCTAAAACACGAAACAAAACCAACAGCACGACCGTTATTAAAAACGAGATCATGAAGTCACGGTTGCGCAACAAAGTGAACAAACGTTGCCCAAAATTCTGTTTTTGTTTAACTGCAGTTGTTGGTTTGGCTTGCATTATTTCTCTAACAGCTTCACACTACCGTTGGCGTTTTCAACCGCTTTCAAAGCTTGCTTGGAAACCTTGTGCACCTCAAAGTGCAACGGCTTTTCGAGCTTAGTGTTGCCAATTAGTTTAATTGGTAATTGGCTCTTTGCGCTAATTACTTGCTTTTCAATTAAGCTAGCGCGGTTAATTTTGTCGAGCTTTAATTTAGCAATTTTATTGAGGTTTAACACCACCCACTCCTGCTTTAAAAAGCCCTTGCGTGCGTTACCAAACTTCGGTAAACGACGGTACAGTGGCGTTTGTCCTCCTTCAAAACCAGGACGGGTTAAACCGGACTTGCGCGCTTTTTGCCCCTTCTGGCCTCGACCAGATGTTTTACCTAAACCCGAGCCGTGCCCACGACCTAAAGTTTTGGTCTTGTGGTTTCGCGCTTTGGGGACACTTTTGAGTTGATTGAGTTCCATTGTCTAAAGTTCGTTGAGGTTTTTGTTACGTAAGATCGCTACCCGACGTGGAGAGAGCTGCTTTAAGATCCCATCCATGGTGGCATGGATCATGTTAATTGGCGTGTTGCGACCGAGGTTCTTGGTGTAAATGTCACTGTAACCAGCGAGCTCAATAATGGCCCGAATGGCACCACCAGCAATAATTCCCGTACCTTGAGGAGCGGGTTTGAGCAACACGCGACTCGCCCCACTACGGCCAATTACTTCGTGGTAAATTGAACCCTTGTGGATTTCAATTGTGTGGAGTGAGTTGTGCGCTGCTTTAATGGCTTTCTTAATCGCATTCGGTACTTCCAAGGCCTTAGCAATCCCATAACCGATCTTGCCCTTGCGGTTACCAACTACGACCAGCACACTAAACCGCATGTTCCGTCCACCCTTAGTGGTTTTAGAAATGCGCTTTAGTTTGACGATGCGTTCTTCAAACTCACTCTTGAAAGCCGGTTTTTGGAAGCGACGGTTTTGGTTGTTACGGTTGTGACCACCACCTTCCTTTTTGGACACGGCTTTCTTAATCCCTTCAGAGGAAGGACGGAGGTTGTGTTTACGCTGTGCGTGGGCTTGGAGGTTAGTGGTTTGCAAGCCGTTACCTTGATTTGCTTTTTGGTTTTGATCAGTCATAAATTAGAAGTTTAACCCCCTTTCGCGGGCTGCTTCGGCCAATGCCGCAATCCGGCCGTGGTACTTACTACCACCAGTGTCAAAGACAACGTTGGTTAGTTTGAGCTTCACTAGTTTATCAGCAATGTCTTGCCCCACTAACTTGGCATTGTCCTTGTTACCATTCTTTAATTTTAAAGCAAGTGAGGAAGAGGACGCTAAAACAATGTTCTGGGAAAAGTCCCACGCTTGCACACTAATATGGTTTAAGGACTTAATCACCATTAACACAACGCGGTTGTCGTGGTTAGTGGCGCGGATCTTCTTCACAATCCTTTTATGGCGTAAGCGCCGTTGTTCTGTTCGTGTTTTCATCTATTTTTTACCCTCCGCGGTTTTACCAGCTTTACGGACAATCACTTCATCAAAGTACAACACTCCCTTACCCTTATACGGTTCGGGTTTGCGTCACTTGCGCACCTCAGTGGCAAACTGACCCACTAACTCCTTACTAATTCCCGAAATGGTAATCTCGGTGTTCTTTTCTACTTTAACTGTTAAGCCTTTGGGAATCTTTTCCTTAATGGGATGGGAGTAACCCAACTGGAGGTTGAGCGTTTCCCCTTCCACGTTAGCACGGTAACCCACACCGACTAAGCGCAGCTTCTTTTCAAAGCCTTGAGTAACCCCAATAATGGCGTTGGTAATTAACGCGTTGTAAGTACCATGGAAGATCTTGGATTGCTTTAACTCGTTGTTCCGCGTAATTTGGAGGTTATTATCCTTCAGTTCAAACTTGAGCGGTAAGTTAGGGGGTAGTTTGAGCTCAATTTGACCCAAAGGACCCTTAACGGCAATGTGGTCCTTCTGGAAGTTAAGGTTGACCTTAGCGGGGTCTAGTGTAATCGTTCTGTTTCCTATTTTTGACATAACTGTTTACCAAACGTAAGCGAGAATCTCCCCTCCAATTTTCTTTAAGCGCGCTACCTTATCAGTCATCACGCCATCACTAGTGGAAATAATGGCAATCCCAAGACCGTTTAAAACTAACGGGAGCTTTTCAAAGGGCCGGTAGATCCGCAGACCCGGCTTGGAAATTTGTTTCACCCCGTTAATGGAGGGAATCCGGCGCTGCGTGTATTTTAAGTTAAAGGTGACAATCCGCTTGGTCTTGCTCTTGTTTTCCAAGACCTGGAAGTTAGCTAAATAACCTTCCTTGACCAAAATTTCCAAGATGGCAATCTTGAGCTTGGAAGCAATTGTGGTTACCGTCATTAACTTCGCTTTGCGCGCATTGTTAATCTTCGTTAGTAAGTCAGCCACTGGATCAAAGTGGGCTTTAATTGGTTTTGTAGTTGTTATCATGATGCTTTTTTAACTCCTGGAATTGCGCCAGCGTATGCTAGTTCGCGGAAGCACAAACGGCACACACCAAAGTGGCTTAAAACTGCCCGGGCTCGACCACAACGCTGACAGCGGGTGTAAGCCCGTACGGCAAATTTGGGGATTCTAGTTTGTTTTACTTTTAATGATTTTTTGGCCATATTATCCTTTTACAAGTGGGAGGTTTAACGCTCTAAGTAAAGCTAATGCTTCGCTGTCCTTATTGGTTGAAGTTACCAGAGTAACGTCAAACCCGCGGATCCGTTTAATGTCGTCATAGACAATTTCCGGGAAAATAATTTGTTCTTTAATTCCAATGGTATAGTTACCCCGACCATCAAAAGACTTTAAAGAAAGGCCGCGGAAATCCCGCACCCGAGGTAGGGCAACATAAATCAGTTTTTCCAAAAAGGCCCACATCCGCTCACCGCGCAAGGTAACCTTACAACCGATTAGTTGACCAGCGCGCAGCTTATAGGTGGAAATGGCGTTTTTAGCCTTAGTAGCAACTGGTTTTTGACCGCTAATGAGGTGGAGTTCGTTTAAGGCTGATTCCAAGAACTTACTGTCGCGAATGACGTCACCCACCCCCATGTTAATCACAATTTTTTCCAAGCGCGGTACTTGCATAATCGAGGAAAACGCAAAGCTCTTTTGCAGCTCTTTGGCAATTGTTTTTTGGTAATGTGCTTTGAGATTATTCATAACTAGAGCGTGTTGTTGGATTTCTTAAAGACCCGGGTCTTCTTATTAGTCTTAGGGTCCATAACGTACTTAATTTTGCCAATTGTTTGTTGTTTTGCCTTTTGGTCAAATAAAGCTAACTTGCTCAAGAAGATTGGCGCTTCTTGTTGCACTTTACCGGTCGATTGTTTAGCAGCGCGCTTTGTGGTTTGGTCCTTCTTTTTGTGGCGTGTTACTTTGTTGAGTCCCTCTACAATTGCTTGTTGGCGCGCGGGCATAATTTTCAAAACAATGCCACTACCACCCTTATTCTTACCGGTAATTACGACTACTTTATCACCTTTTTTAATTCGTTGCATTACACTACCTCCACTGCTAAACTCAAAATTTTGTTGTAACCACGTTCCCGTAGTTCACGCGCTACCGGACCAAAGATCCGTGTGCCTCTTGGTGACTTGTCTTCCTTAATTAACACACAAGCGTTGTCATCAAACTTAAGGTGGGTACCATCCTTACGTTGTTGGCCCTTTTTAGTGCGGACAATTACTGCCCGTAGCACTTGACCCTTTTTGACCATACCGCTAGGGATAGCATCCTTAACTGATACCACTACCACATCACCCAAAAAGGCATAACGTTTCCGGGTGGAACCTAATACCTTAATGATGCCCACTTGCTTGGCGCCCGTGTTATCGGCAACATTTAGTCTTGTCATGAAACTTACCATAGTCTATTTAACCCTCTCAATAATTTTGGCAATGCGGAAGCGCTTGGTTGCAGACAACGGTCGCGTTTCCACAATTTGTACCTTGTCCCCGTCCTTAGCGAGTACTTCACCCTCATTGTGGGCTTGGTACTTCTTGTGTCGCACTACGGACTTATGGTACAAAGGGTGCTTAAACCGTGATTCTACTTGAACCGTAGCGGTCTTGGCGTTTTTAGTACTTTTAACAATCCCAATTAGGACCTTTCTTTGATTACGTTTCATTATTTCTTGCTAGCATCCTCGCGTTTAGCACGTGACTTTAACAGCTTCGCTTTGTTAGCTTCTAGGTGTTGCTTCCAAGCATTCACAGCTGCTTCGTTCGTTTTTTTAGTGAGCAGTTTGTACTTAGCTTGTTCTTCTTGTCAGTTCAACTTACGCTCGGTAAGAATCGTTAAAATGGTAGCCAATAACCGCCTGGTTTGGTTAATTAAGTGCGGTTTGTCTAGCTCCCCGTGTGCTAACTTAAAGCGGTACTCTAACAGTTCCCCTTTGAGCTTAATCACGAGTTTTACCAACTCTTCGGAACTCTTTTGGCGTAATTCTTTTGCAACGGTCATTATGCACTTACCTCCTCGCGTTTGAGAATCTTTCAGGTCACGGGTAACTTGTGACCAGCACGGGTTAAAGCCTTAATCATTTGGCTTTCAGGGATGTTAGCTACCTCAAACATCACCGTGCCCTGTTTTACTACTGCTACCCAGAATTCCGGGTTACCCTTACCAGAACCCATCCGTACTTCTAACGGTTTTTTAGTCTTGGACATGTGGGGGAAGATGCGGATCCACATCTTACCGGTTTTACCCAAACACTTACTAATGGCAATCCGGGCTGATTCTATGGCACGGGCATCGATCCAGTTACCCTTAGTAGCTACTAGACCATATTCACCAAAAGCAACATAGCTGTTGCCCTTAGCCTTGCCCTCGTAACTCACGTTGTGAGGTTTGCGGTACTTTGTTCTTTTTGGTTGTAACATTATTGTTTGTCCTCCTTGTTAGGCTTAGTAAGTGCTTGGATACTGCTGGTCTCCACATCACTACCAGTTAACTTATTAGCACTCAACACCTGGCCCTGGTTAAAGTGGCGTGGTTGTTGGTTTTGGCGGTTTGGTTGTTTCTTTTGTGGGTGGAGAATGTGGGCCGGGGTGCGGTTTAAGCCCTTGGTGTAAATCATGCCGCGATTAATCCATACCTTAACACCAATGACACCGTACGTAGTTTGCGCTTTTTCCAAGGCATAGTCAATGTCAGCACGCAGGGTTGACAGTGGCATATTGCCCTCGATGTACATCTTGTCGCGCGCAATTTCGGCACCGTTTAACCGACCCGATACCAACACCTTAATCCCGTTAGCGCCAGCCTTCAACACCTTAATTAAGGATTGGCGCATTGCCGTTCGTAACGGTACCCGTGCTTCAATCGCGTTGGCTAGATCCCGCGCAATAATGCGCGCTGATAACATAGGGGAGCCAATTTCGTTAATGGTGAGGTCTAAATTGGTGGTACGACCAATAATTTGCTTAATTTGCTTGGTGATCTTTTGGATGTTCTTGTTTTCACTACCAATGAGAAAAGCGGGTTGGGCGGCGTACACAAATACGTCCACGGTTGCTTGAGTACGTTCAATCTCCACGTTCGAAACTTGGGCATTGCGGTAGTTGACAAAGAAGAGGTTACGAATTTTTTCGTCTTCAATTAACCACTTGGCAGTCTGGGCGTGGGAGTTAGCGGTTCAACGCGAAATCCAGTTTTTGTTAATACCAAAGCGCAAGCCGTTGGAGTTTACTTTTTGTCCCATATTACTTTTGTACACCTCCTTGAGTTTTACTTGGCGCTTTTACCACTGGTGTTACTGCTTTTTGACGTGCCATCTTTGCTTTTTGTTGACCTTCGACCCGTTTTTTAACTAGGGCCTTTTGTTGTTTAATTAATTCTTGACGTTCATTCGGGTTATCCGATAGTTTCACCACTAAATTAGAAGAGCGCTTGGTAATCATGTTACTCGAGCCCTTAGCGCGGGGAATAGTGCGCTTCATACTCGGACCTTGGTTAGCCACACACTCAAAGACATAAAGGGCATCCCCATTCATGCCGTGGTTATTGGTAGCGTTGGCAATCGCACTGTTGAGTAGTTTAGCGATTAAGGTAGCCGCTTTTTTGGGTGTATTGGAAAGGATGTTTTGGGCATCAGCGGTTTTCTTACCCACAATGAGTTGACACACTAAGCGGGCTTTTTGGGGTGAGATTCTCACACGGAATTGTTTTGCAAAGGCGATCATACTAACGGTTAGCGGTGTGTTGTTTGAAGTTACGGGTCGGGGAGAACTCACCGAGTTTGTGCCCCACCATGTCATCAGTTACATAAACATTAATGAAGGTCTTGCCGTTATGTACAGCAAAGGTATTACCGACAAATTCGGGGAAGATGGTACTACGACGGGACCAGGTTTTGATCGGACGTTTTTTCTCTTGTTTGTTCATATCGATCACTTTCTTTAAGAGGTGAGCATCAACAAAGGCTCCTTTTTTAGCACTGCGTGACATTAGTATTGTTCTCCTTTCCGGTTACGAATAATTAAGTTAGTGGATGCTTTCTTCATGTTGCGGGTCTTCACACCCATGTGGCGCTTACCCCATGGAGTCCGGGGTGCATCCCGACCCACGGGACTACGACCTTCACCACCACCGTGGGGGTGGTCATTGGGGTTCATGGCCGAACCACGAACGGTTGGACGGATGCCGCGGTGACGGTTGCGACCAGCCTTACCAATGACTACGAGGTTGTGGTCTAAGTTAGAAACTACTCCCACAGTAGCACGGCACTCCTTTAAGAACTTGCGTGTTTCACCACTTAAAAGTTGCAAAATGACATACTTACCAGTTTCGTCTTGACCCAAAATGCGGGCATAACTCCCCGCACTCCTGGCAATTTGACCACCTCCCTTAGGGTGGAGTTCAATGTTATGCACTTGGGTACCTTCAGGGATAAAGGCTAAGGGCATACTAAAGCCCGGTTTAATGTCAATCGGGTGTTCGGAAGCCAAGATCTTATCACCTACCTTAATGCCATCAGGGCTAATGATGTAACTCTTGGCACCGTTAGCGTAAGTAATTAACGACACAAAGCAAGAACGGTTCGGATCGTACTCGATCGACTTAACGGTCGCTTCGATGTTGTCATAGTGCGTTCGTTTAAAGTCAATAATGCGGTACTTGCGCTTGTTGCGTCCACCCTGGTGGCGCACCGTAATTTTCCCTTGGTTGTTGCGACCCCCGTGTTTTTTAAGGGTAACTAACAACGACTTTTCTGGTTTGTTCTTATTGGTGGTTAATAACTTCTTATAGTCAATTACCGTGGAGTGGTGGATCCCACTGTTAGAACGACTAATAATTTTCTTAATAGGCATTACTTTTTAACCTCCTTTTTGGTGGTTTTAGTTTTAGTAGTTTTTGTAGCTGTAGTTTTGGTAGTTTTAGCTGACTTTTCAGTTTTAGTTTCCTTAGCTACTTTGGTTGTTTGAACTGACTTTTCAGCTTTAGTTTCCTTAGCTACTTTGGTCGTTTTAGCTTCTTTTGCTACCTTTGCCGGTTTGGTTGGTTTTTCCACTTTAACCGGCTTTTCTACCTTAACTTCTTTAACTTCTTTAGCTACCTTCACCGCCACGGTTTGTAGAGGGGCGGTGGTTACAGGAGCGGCAGTTGGTTTAATTTGCAACGCTTCCACAGCAGTTTTCACAACAGCTTCTGGACTGTTTTTGGTGTCCTTAATCTCCTTAACAGTACTTTCCTTAAGGGTGGTTTTGTCCGCTGGCTTATCGGTTTTTTCTGGCGCTTCACCAGTAACTGAAATGGCAATACCCTTTGGTAAGGTAATCACAGCCAACTTTTCTAGTTTGCTCAAACCAGGAAAACGGCTCCCACCGCGAATGGTGGTTGGTTTTCTAATTAAGGTGTTAACCTTCAGTGGCTTAATGCCATACACTAATTCAAAAGCTAGTTTAACGCGTGTTTTACTTGCTTTAGGGTTCACCACAAAGACGTACTTCTTGGTTTCACCCATTTGGTTGAAGTACACCTTTTCGGTTAGAACTGGTTTTAGCAGTACGTTCGTTACATCCATGGTTATTTAAATTTGCCCTCCAAAGCTTTTAAAACTTCTTTTTCAACTAAAAGAGCGTTAGCTAACATCAGATCCCTTACAGAAACCTTGTCTAGGTGTTTGACCTGCACGTTTTTAATGTTGCTGGTGCTTTGTTCTAAGTTGGTGTTAAGGGTATTAACTACAAACAACACGTTTTTGTCCAAGAGCTTGGCACTCTTTAAAAATTGCACCATCACCTTGGTTTTACCCTCAGTTTTGTTAAAGAGGTTTTGGTCCACTAGGTGGGTGTTGTCTGAAGCTAACTTTTCACTCCAAACAGTGTGCAAGGCTGCCGTGTGCGCTTTCTTGTTGAGTTTTAAGCTGTAGTTACGATTGGGCTTGGGACCAAACACAATGCCACCACCAACAAAGTGGGGGTTACGGGTTGAACCTTGACGCGCTTTCCCGGTGTGTTTTTGTTTGTAAGGCTTCTTACCACCACCACGGACTTCGCCCTTTGTTAAAATGGAATGGGTGCCTTGGCGTCAGGAAGCTTGTTCTACTAACACGGCATCAAACACCGGTTGTTGTTTGAGTTCCTTAGCAATTAAACCAGGGCTTAGTTTCACTGGTTCAGTTTCAAAGGAACCGTCGATTTTAATTAGTTTAAGCTTAGCCATTATTTATCTTCCCCTTTCTTTTCTACAACTGGTGCTGCTTTTTTAACTTCAGTTGGTTTTGGTTCTACTACTGGAGTGTCTACCTTAGCTTCAACAGTTTGCTGGTTAGCTGCTTGTGCTTTCGCTAACTCCTTGGCTTGTTTCTTTTTGGAAAGCTTGGCCGGTTTTGCTTCCGGTGCCTTTTCGGTTTGAACAGCTAACTCAATTGGTTTCACTACCCCCGGTTTTTTCTTAGCGGTACGGATGAAGACCACACCACCTTCAGGACCTGCGATCGCCCCTGATACTAATACCAACATGTTAGCTTCATCAAAACCAACAATGCGTAAGTTTTGTACCGTTACTTTTTCATGACCATAGTGTCCGGACATCTTTTTGCCCTTAAACACTCTTTGTGCACTCGCACCCCCACGACCAGCTTGGACTGAACCTTGGAAGCGGTGGGGATAACCAGCCCCATGACCTAACGGACCGATCTTAAAGTTCCAGCGCTTAATGGCACCAGTAAACCCACGACCTTTACTAATGGCACTTACATCAACATACTCACCCACTTGGAAGAGATTTTGCGGTGTGATTTGTTGCCCCATTTCAAACCCGGTCATATTGCGGATTTCCTGTAAGTGCTTGGTTGGCTTTAAGTTGTTTTTTTCAAAGAAGCCTTGTTGAGGCTTGTTGAGCTTTTTGTTTTCAACGGTGTCAAAACTCAACAAGGTAGCACTGTACTTGTCCTTAGCCTCATTCTTAACACCTGCTACCTGGTTAGGTTCACAATAAATAACGGTAATAGGTAGGCGCTCATTATTGGTTGTAAACACCTGGCTCATGCCTACTTTAACCCCAAAAATACCACGAATTTCCATACTCTCTCTTTAACTACTTTGAAAATCTTAAAGTTACTCCAACGGGGATCTTGATCCGCTTCAAGCTGTCAATCGCACCTTGGTTAACATCCACCAAGATCATTAAACGTTTGTGGCGGTTTTTTTCAAACTGTTCGCGTGATGCTTTATCCACATGGGGTGAACGGATGATCGTAATTACCTCTTTTTTGGTAGGTAGAGGCAATGGACCTTTAATTTTGACATCGACACCCTTTACTACCTCCACTATCTTTTTCGTAGTGAGGTCTAAAAGGGTGCTGTCATAGGACTCGAGCTTAATCTTGAGCTCAGGGTATTTAACTGCGTTAGCGGCGTTCATATCTCAGTTCTTAAGGGTGAAATTTGATGGTCAAAATGACTACGCTTGTCGGTGTATCCACTTCGACCAAAGCCTTAAGATTGTAGCAAATAATTACTGCTCTAACAACATTTCTTCAAGCATGTGACTCTTTCTTAAACTACCTAAAAAGGAGAAAGGAAGCAGTTCATCAGCCTTAACATCAAGCACTAAGAGTAAATAACGTGACTTTTGCTCAATCTGTTTTAAGCCTTTAATGTACATCGTCAACAGGTAGCTCAAAAAGAGGATGTTGTAAAAAATGATGAAGACAATCGTTGCGATAAAAGCAAAGGCAAACTGTTGGGTGATTTCGGAAATTAAGTAAATAATCAGAATTAAAAAAGCCACAAATAAAAAGACTAAGTTAGTGAGCAGAAAGCTCAAAATAGACCAGAAAAACCGGTCAATCATGCTTTTAGCAGTCACAATTGAACTGACTAATTCCTTATCTTTTTCCAAACTAGTTTGCCGCTTGCAGGCCTTATTATTTTCCCATAATCATTGAAATTAAACAACTTCAAAAAAGTAGTAACCCCGCTTTTTGGCGATCTTATTGTGTCACTTTAAAAGACCCATTTAATTGTTAAAAGAAGCTTACTAACAGCAAAAAAGCTCCAAGCTAAAAGCATTGGGACTTGTTTGCGCTAGTTAAGCCGTTTACTTAGTTGGTTTTGGTGGATTAAAGTCAAAGTCGACAATCGTGTACTCGGTCATACCACCGTATTTTTTGCCTAAATTTTTAAATTCGGTTTCGTTATTGTGTGCCGTTTTGTGGTGCATAGCACCAGTAAATTCCAGGATGTTAAAGCTTTGACCAAACTTGTAAGCCGTGGTACTGAGGCTCAGCTTTTTGTGATGATGTTCGTGTTCCTCCTTCTTCTCCATTTTTTGTTCGGATTTCATTTCCTTAGACATCATTTCAGTTTTGGTCATCATCACCATATCTTTACTGTTCATTGACATTTCAGATTTTGCTTCCTTCTTCTCTTCGTGTTTTTCTTCCTTAAGATCCACAACTAAGAAGAGACCATTAGCAAAAGAAAGGGCACGACCAACGATTACTTCCTCTTCACCTTCGTGGTGATCATGATCATGTTCGTGAGTTTCACCATTTTTATGAGTATGGCCATGTTCATGATTTTTTTCCACGGTCAAGTTACCACCGTCTAAAATCACCTTATCTTCGGTAATGAGTTGGATTTTTTGAGTAGTTGTACTGTTATTAGTCTTAGGTGAGAAAAGTAAACCAGAAAGGTGGTCAACTACTCACAAGATGTAGTCACCAAAGAGGGTATCTAGTTTGTATCCGGATGCTGATTTGTTTTCGGTAGTAGTTGTAGTCTTAATATCAGTATCAGTTTTTTTAAGTTCTATTGAAGCAGCTTTGGTAGAAGTTGCTGTTTTTTCTGCTGTTTTGGTTTCTGCTTTTGCAGCAGTCATAACAGCATTTGCACCTATACTACCCTTTTGAATGTAGTTTTGTCGTTCGTCTTCTTCAACTAGTTGAATCAAGGCAGCGCGTTGTACTTCGTAAGTGTTAGGTGTGGCGCAACTAACAAGGAAAGCACTAGCGGCAACGACGGGTAAAAAATAGCTAGGAAATCGCAGATTTAGTTTCATATATTCAGATAAAAGACGGTTTAATTATATTTGCTTATTTTGAATTTTTAAAAATAAGCCTCTAATTTAAAACCGTTTTTGGAAACTAATTTCTACCCTAAAAAGACTACTTAAAAGAACCTTATTCAAGCTTTTTAACAATGTCTTTATTGAGCTTAAATTCAAACTTACGGATCTTTTCTTCCCAGTTATTTAAACGACTATTTAAGGCCTTTTCATTAGCGGCTTTCAACTTTGTTACTAATCCTTCAATCTTTTCTAGTTCATCAATGTTGTTTTGAAAGACCTTGTTGAGATCAGTAAAGGTTTTTTCAAGTAAGCTTTTCTTTAAATCGCTAAAGCTAGCATTTAAAGCTTCTTTATCTAAGTACTCGCTGTTTACATCAACTTGGGCAAACATCTTTTTGGCCAAAAAGTAAAACAACCGCAACATCACAATGAAGAACATTGGGCGCACTAGGTAAACCTCCACTTCACTGTTCGAGGTATGCATCCGTTGCACTTGGACATCGTTTTCAGTGTTGAGTTCCAATTCACTTACTAAAAAACCGTATTGGCACTTAGCGCGCTTAGCGTCGGCAATCAGTTTTTTGACATGATCTTCGTTTTTAGTGCGACTCTTGCTTTCAGTAAACTCTGTTTTCATTTCACAGCAAATTGAAAAGAAGGGTTCTTTGTCATTATTGGGATTAAATACCTGAAAGATAAAGTCAGCCTTTTCGTTAATATTGCTCTCATCGTCTTCTACACCTATGCTCTTTTTGGCACCCTTAACTAGCTCACTGTAAGGGGCAAACACACAGTTTTGGAACAACTCTTCGTAATTTTTGTAAGCTTCCCAACACCACTTTTCCAATTCCTTCCCTTTTTTGGCAATTGCTCACTTACTAAAACGCTCTTCACGCGTTTTGAGCTCTTCAATGTCCTTTTGGGCTTGTTCTAACTGTTCTAAAAAGTACTGGCGTTGTCTTTCTAATTCTTGTTGATTTTCTTCCTTAGTTTTATTTGCTTTACGTTCGTATTCCAAGTCTTTTTGACTTTCGGTCTCCTTTTTAATGCTTTGGAGCTGCGTTTCTAACTTAACTATTTGTTGTTGATATTCGTTATCCTTTTTACTTTCAGTTTCCCTTTTGATGTTGTTAACCTGATTTTCTAAGTTAGTAATTTGTTGGTATAACTGTTGGATTTGCGTGTTGTGCGCTTGGTTTCAAGCTGCTTCTTGCTTTAAAAAAGTGTTGTCTTTTTCACTCAGTTCTTTGGCCAACTTAGTTTGGTAACGGCTTTGCGCCTCCCTTTCGTATGCCTCGCGTTGTGCCTGCTCCAAAGTGTTTAAGATGTTGCTTTGATCAACCTTAATAATTTGATCTAACCTAATTTGTTGACCCTTTTTGCCATCTTCCTGGAGGCGAATGGTGTTTTTATCGACAATTTCGACCTGTAAGTATTTGACGTCACTCATATGGCATTAACTTTAAATTGTTTGCCAGGTGAAACAATGGTTTAGCTGTTTTCTGCAAATTAACTCCCCTAGAACCCCTATACTATCGTTGTATTACCTTTTTTATATATAAAGGAAATTGCTGATTAAACAAAAAGCTAAATTATTTACCTTTTAATACAAACCAAAGTGGCGCGAAATGTTAAGTATACCCTTCTCGACACTGTAAAAGAACAGTAGTTCAAACAGGTACTTTAAGCTAAAAATGGTGGTAGTAGTGAGTAAGAAATAGATCACGTTAGCACTGTTAATTAGGTCACGGTTAGCTTGACTGTCATAGAAAATCTTATGCCCTACACTACCAAATTTACCCAAAATCAAGAAGTAACCGACATAGAAACCCAAACCCTCAATAAAACCACAGATTAAATTAACTGGAATTAACGCCAAGGCCTTGGCTACCTTCGTTTTGTGGGTGTTGACTAATTGACTAAACTCCTTGTTATTGACAACCGTAGTGGTTTGTTTGACTTCGGCCTTAAAGATGTGGTAGTAAAAGAAATAGAATATTCACAGAACTACCAAGTCATTGCCCATGTAAAAAACGGTACTAATCGGGGTATGAACGGGGTGAAGGAGGAGGTGAATCCATGGAGTAATAATCGCAATTAACGATGTGGAGAGTAACCCAACAAAGCGAATCGCAATAAACAAGATGGCGGTGTTAAAAAAGCGGAACTGGATTGAACTGCCCCACGGTAGAACAATGCCGGGGATTTCCACCATACTGAGCGCTAAATTCAGCGAAATTAACACACCAATGAGACAAAAACGGTACAGTTCATTGCGAAAGGAAAACTTACTTTTACCCAAAAAGTCCTGTTTGAACTGTTGTTTAAAGTGTTGCTTTTCAGCGCTAAACACACAGTGATCCCCTACCTGAAAGTGATCACAATCAGCTTGCAATACCACGGCTTGGGGAGCAGGATTGCTGTTTGCTAGCTTTATGTTTGTTCTATCCACTTTTGGACCTTGGAGCAACTTCCAGCAACCCAGCCCAAACAAGGCAACAGTTAGCGCAAACACGACACTCGCTACCACAAAGGTAACTAACTCTTCGGTCGTTAACACAAAGCGCTCACGTAAGTGGAAGTGATCACCATGATCAATTCGACCACTGGAACTAAACAACACTAAACCGTACGTTAGTAAGGTTAACGATATTAGTAAGGGAATTGCAAGTAACCACAACAAGCGGCTTTGCTTATTGGTTTTTAACTCTAAGATTAAGGCTCTAGTCCACAACATCACTCTTTTTGCGAATTTCGTACCGAATTTGCTCGGGGTTCTCGCTGTCGACAATTGCTTCAGCAATAAACCACGGCGTTTCTAGTTTATTCTGGGTGTTTAACCCATCATTTTCAAACGATGCCAAGTAACGTTGGATCGTCATGTTTTTTGATTTTACTAAATCCCGTTTAATCCACTTGTTAAAGAAAAAGGCGGCTTTTACGTTCGGTAACACTAACCAGGTGTTGTTGTCCAACGTTTGCACTGCCTCCACCTCATCATGTTCATCGTAAATTTCCCCGACTAATTCCTCAATGATGTCTTCCATAGAAACAATCCCGATCGTGTGGTGGTGTTTGTCCTGCACGACCGCTAAGTGGGCCCGGTGTAACCGCATTTGGCGCAAAGCTTGCTTGATGGGTGTGGTGTTACTTACTAAAACAGCTGGATACAATAACTCCTGTAAAACAAACGGCTCGTTGCTCTTTTCGAGTGAACTAAACAAGTCCTTGAGGTGGATAAAACCAACCACTTCATTGCTTGTCTGGTCGAGTACGGGCATTCTGGAAAACTGGCCGTGCAAGAACTTTTCCTTAATGGTCTTGACTGGATCACCTTCATAACAGTACACCACCCGGTTTCACTTAATCATGATTTGGTCAACTAAGACCTGGTCAAAGATTAGGGTCCGTTTAATTAGCTGCCCGTCTTCTTTGGTAAATAACCCGTTTTGCTCAATTTCATCAATAAAGAAGTAAACATCACGGCGGGAAACTGGGGGTGCCTTTTCGTATTTGGCAAAGATAATGCTGGCTAACTTGGTAATTGGTCAAAAAAGGATGTAGAAAAAATACACTACCACCGCAAAGTAGACCAAGACGCGGATGATGTTAATCCGTGCTAAGGTTTTGGGAGTAATTTCACACAGCATTAACAATAACACCCCACTAATTAAGAGGTTCAAGGCACTGGAAATGGCCGGATTCTTAATCGATTGATCTAAAGCCAAAAAGAGGATGTTGGAAACCAAAATGGCGACAATGTTATTGGCCACTAAGATGGTAATTAAACAAGCCGAATAGTTCTTTTGGAAGTGGTTAACAATCTTGGTCGTTAACTTCTTTTGCTTGTTATGCGTTTTGACATAGTTGCTCCACTTGTATGATGTAATTGAGGTAATGGCGGTTTCGTAAGCCGAAACCACGGCACTAATACAAGCCAGGAGGATAATACTGATAATAATTAAGGCCAACAGGCCACCACTGGGGGCACTTTCCATAAGTTAAATTAGGTTTAAATTTTATTTAATTTGTTGATTGAGCAAACCACTTCTGCGCTTGCTTTAAATCACCACTAATCGCTTTTTGCAACGCTTGCACCCCACTAAACTTTTGCTGGGGGCGAATAAACTGGTTGAAGGTAAAGCGTAGTTGTTTACCGTAAAGATCACCACTAAAACCAATTAAGTGGGTTTCACAGACTAACTGGTCGTTTTTGTAACTGATAAACCCTACACCCGGGTAATTGGTTTGGTGGTAAGTCACCGTAATCACATAGCTCCCACAGCGCAACGGCACCATGTACGGCTTTAAGGTAATGTTAGCGGTTGGTCAGCCCAAAAACCGGGCTTGCTGGTTACCACGAATAACCACCCCTTCCCTAAAGTAGGGTTCCAATAACACGGCGTTGGCTTGTTCTATCTGGCCCTGCTTTAACCATTGGCGAATGGTAGAACTGGACAGCGTTTGACTGTCTTTGGGAATAATCGTGGTATTGGGAAATAAACGTCTTAAAAAATCAGCATTCTGGTTGTCTTTACCAAAGCAAAAGTCCGCACCCACGACTAATTGCTGACACCGTAGTGGGCTAATGATTTGATCGAAAAACGCTTGGGCACTAATGTTGTGTTCAATCACATCATAGCTGTGCACCACGGACTGAAAGTGTTGTTGTAACTGCACTTGCCGTTGCTTCGGTTCGTATAGCCAGTCACTTTGTAGACTGGGAATGTTAGCAATTAACAAGGCCACCACTGGACCACTAGCCGCTTGTGCTAACAATTGATGACCCTTGTGTAAACCATCAAAAGCACCGATGATCAAGGTTTGCTGCATAGAACTCAAGCCCTAATTATTCGGGTCTAAAGCCTGAAGGTTGCGTCAGATGTTGTAAATGTCTAAGTTAGCATAAGCAGCAGCCAGTAAACAACAACTAATTACTAAGAAGGTAAGGTTTAACAACATTAACACCCAGATGAAATAGTGCACTGGCCGACTAGCATGCACATCTCTGACCCCAGTCAAGAAGAGCACGAACATCGTAATGAAGGGTAGAGCAATGTTGGCTATCACAAAGATCGCAATCCCCCACAACGCATTGTTAATCGATACTTGTAGTGATACAGCAGGATAGCTTTGTGCTGGGAGGGTCACAAATTTATTCATGATTGCTAACAGTGGAATGAAGAACAGAAGGATTAAACCGTGGATTCAACCCACAATCTTCCAATCACGGTTACGGGTCTTTTTGTCCTTCAGTAAGTTACCAACTTTTTGGTTAAAGGCGCTAAAGTGCTTTTTGGCGGTGGGGTCATCAATAAAGCGATCCTGTTGGTCTTGGAGATTGAGCTTTTGCTTGGGTTGTTTAGCGTCATCTTTCTGGAATGCCTTAAACAAACCAAAGCGTTTTTTGCTTTCCGGTTCTGCTTTTACACCTGGTGGTAGTGGTGCTGCTTTGACTGGGAAAGTAGGTTCTGGTTGTAATGGTACCGTTGGTTGAGCTGACACTGGTTTTTCCACTACCGGCTTAGTCGGTACACCGCCCGGTGGTTTGACCTTAGTTGGTTCTACCTTAGGTGAGGTTGGTTCAGTTTTTACTGGAGTAGCTGGCTTAGCAGGCTCCTTTTTGACATCTTTGTTCTTATCTTTTTTGAAGAAGCCAAATAAACCGCCCTTAGGTTTATCTTTTTTAGGATCAGGTTGTTTAACTCCTGGTGGTAACGGTGCTTCCGTTTGGGGTTTTAACTCTACAGGGGTAACCGTACCCTTATCGCTGTGGGGAATTTTAGCCGGTGCAACATCCGCTTTGACTGTCTTAGGATTGGCTTTCGGATTCAATTCAGCTATCGCACTCTTAAAGGCATCTTTGGGTTTGGCTGCTTTAGCTGGTTTTTCCGTTTTGTCTTTTTTAAAGAAGCTAAACAAACCACCCTTATTTTTGGGTTTGGTGTCAGCTACTTTTTTGGTCTCTTGACTAGAGGTAGCTTTGACTACTCCAGCTTTAGAATCAGTTAGCTTACCAAACGGTGGGTTGACTGGCTTTTTAGGTGGTTTCATTAAACAGTATTAATTTTAATTAGGCTTTGATTTTTTAAGGGAGTTGATGATAGACTCAATGCGCATTGCGTTATCAATTGCTTTGTCCTTGACAAAATGGATTTGCACGGCTTTGGCTAAGTACAAATTGTGTGCTAACACGCGGCTAAACACCCCTTTGGCCTGGTTAAAGGCACCCACCACGCGGTCAATTTGCTCACGGTTATAACAGTCTAGGTAAACTGTTACATGGAGTAAATCATCCGATAGTTTCACGTGGGTTACATGACCGGTTTTGACCGTTTCGTTGTAGATTTCGTGAATAACAGTGCGGTTAATTAAACGAATAATGTCGTTTTCCAGACGTTCCTTTTTGTAACTAGCCATCGTTAACTTTTGGACTTGACCTCCTGCTTTTCGTACACCAAGATAATGTCGCACACCTGAATGTCCTCACACCCATTAATAACAATACCGCAGTTCTTCCCCGCTTCCATCTGGTTGACCGGGTTCTTTTCACTCTTCAATGAGTCCACCCGGCCTTCATAGATGGTTTCGTTACGGCGTAACAGCTTACACAAGGCGCCCCGTTTAACCTTACCTGTTTTAACTAAGGTACCAGCAATGTGCCCCACCTTGGAGTGGTACCAGAGTTGTAACACTTCAGCACGCCCCAGTTCCACGTCTTCGTACACTGGTTCTAACTGGCCCTTTAAGATGTTTTCGATCTCTTCCGCTAACTTAGGGATGTGGTAGTGGACATCGACCTTCACTCCTTGAAGACTAGCAATGTTCTTAACAACTTGACTTAAACCGAGGTTCAAGCTAAACAGTAATGCCCCGGACGCCTTGGCTAACATAATGTCGTTTTCCGAGATTAAACCAACACCTGAGTGGATAATGTTGACGCTCATCCCCGGCACATCAATGCTCTGCATAGCTTGTTTAATGGCCGCTAAACTACCATCACTGTCAACCTTAAAAATCAGATTTAAAACCTTAATTTCCTTGCTCTTAATCTTTTGTTTGAGCACCTCGTTAATTTGGGTGGTATTGAGCTTTTGTTTTTGCTGTTCGCGGAACTTATTGGCAATTAACTTCGCATCCTTTTCATCGTCAAAGACAATGAATTTTTCCCCAGCAACTGGGACAATGTCAAACCCCGAAATTTGTACTGGTTTAGAGGGCATAGCTTCTTGGAGATGGACTCCGTTTTCGTCTTGCATGGTACGAACCTTACCCCAAGCGGGACCCAAGACAACGATGTCACCAATCTTTAGGGTACCACGTTTAACAATAATGGTAGCGGTGGGACCCAACCCCTTGGTGGTTTGCACCTCAATCGCATAACCCGATGAGTGGGCGTTAAAGTTGGCCTTGTAATCTTCCACTTCCGCTACTAACAGAATACTGTCCAAGAGCTCCTGGATCCCCTCTTTGGTTAAGGCACTGCCCTTGACAAAGATGGTATCACCACCCCATTCTTCAGGGACTAAATCAAACTTGTTGAGCTGTTGGATCACCATGTCGGGGTTAGCGGTTGGTTTATCCATCTTGTTAATAAAGACAATGATCGGGGTTTTGGCACTCTTGGCGTGGGAAATCGCTTCCTCAGTTTGTTGTTTTAAGCCATCATCACCCGCTACCACTAAGACAACAATGTCAGTCACTTGAGCACCACGGGCGCGCATGCCGGTAAAGGCTTCATGACCGGGGGTATCAATGAAGGTAATCGTTTTGCCCTCCTGGTTTTTGACCTGGTACGCCCCAATCTTTTGGGTAATGCCACCAAACTCTTTGGCTGCTGTATTAGTTTGGCGAATGGCGTCTAACAAGGATGTTTTCCCGTGATCCACGTGACCCATAATGGTAACGATCGGGGGTCTTGGACTTAACTGGGTGGGATCATCGTCAAACTTAATGTTGGAGATAATGTTGTCGTGGGTGATTTCGGTTTCTACCTTAAAGTCAAAGCCAAAGTTAACACAAGCGTCAGCTAGTTGTTCGGTCGATAACACCGAATTTAAGGTTAAGGGAACCCCATTTAAAAAGAAGTGCTTGATGATGTTGGCCGTCGGAATATTGGTTTTGAGACAAAACTCACTAACAGTGAGTGGTCCCTTATAGACAAAGACACCATCTTTAACACCGGTTTTTACCTGGCGAAACTGTTGTTTGGCACTCGTTTTAGCCCGGTTGTCAAACTTATTCTTTTGAAAATGACGTGGTTTATGCTTTGACATCGCTTTCCCTTTCCTTTAAACAAGCAATAATGTGATCTAGCTCTGCGTCAGAACAGCTTACCTTTAAGCGTTTTTGTAACAGTGCTTTAAAGTTTTTCCGCTCCAGTTTTAAAGCAGCTACACTTAAATAATACCCCCGACCTGGTAGTGTTTGCGCTAAATCCACCCGTAGTTGATGCTCTAATTTTACAAGACGCAAAAGTAGCGGCTTAGCAAAAGACTTTCTGGTAACTAAACATTGGCGCCAACTTTGCATAGTGTGAAATGGTTAGATTAACGACTAGAGATCGTCAAAGTTATCAAAGGTTTGTTTCGTTTGTGGGGTGTTAGTTTTAGCGCTTGACTTTTCTGGTTTAGTCTTACTGTCATCCGCTTCAACCGTAATCGAAAAGACTGATTTTGGTTTAACCACTGGCTTGGGCTTATTGACCTTGGGGATTGGCTTAGGTGTAACGCTTACTGGTGGTGGTACTGGCTCAACTTTAGTTGGTGCGGGAGTTGGTTGGGGTGCAGGGGTTGGGGTTGGAGCAGCTACCTTAGGGGTTGCTTCGAGGTTAAGTTCTTGTTGTAATTGCAACTCGGGTTTAGTTGCTTCCTGCTTGATTTGCTTGACCCGTTTGGCTTCCGCTTGCTTTGCTAGATCGACTATGATCTCATCATCAACCACATTGGCCTTCGAAGTGTAAAACACCTTATCAGATGCGAGCTGTTGGTTGTTGTTGCGTGGATTGTTGGAGATCTTGTCGCGGCGCTTTTTGATGCCAAAAATACCTTGGGGTTGAAAGTTGACCCGGGTGTATTCAATCCCTTGTTCAGCGGCATCTTTTTCGGTGTAAACGTCCACACTACTCCAACCCGTTAGGTTACTAATTAAGCGAATGTTAATTCCTTTAAAACCAAAGACGTTGGCAATCTGGTTGGCGGGTACCACGATTTCAATGCTGGTATCGCGCTCATCGTCTTGAAGGATGTTGTAACCGACCACTTCAGCCGGTAAAACAGCGTTGACCAAGAACTTTAACTTGTCCTCATTTCAGATGACAATATCAATGATCTCACCGTTAAACTCTTCACTAATGCCGCGAATGCGCTCGCCCTTGGGACCCAAAATGGCCGCAATCGGATCAACTACTGGGTCTTTGGAAATCACGGCCACCTTAGACTTGGTACCAGGAGAGCGTTCCATCTTTTTAATTTCGATCGTACCGTTAGCAATTTCGGGAGTGTTGGAATTTAGCAAGAATTCCAGTAAACGCGAATCACTCCTGGAAAGCGTAATTGGTCACATCGAAGATTGCTTTTGGATTTCCTTAATCACAAAGAGGTACTTCTTGCCAATATCTAGCTTTTCGCCCTTACTCAACTCACGTTTAGGCATGTAACCCTTGGTGGTTTCCAAGTTAACAATGTAACCCTTCAATCCACCATCTTTGTTCGTATCAATGTCCTCTACTCTAGCTTCAATTACCTGACCGACTTCATTAATGAAGTCACTCATCACCGTTTTAAAAGCTGTTTCGTTAATCTTTTGGTTGAAGAGTAATACCATTTTGCTAATGAGATCGCCCTTAATGTCTTTGAGTGAAACCGGTTTGCGCAACACCCCGCCAACTTCTAGGTTCGGATTGAGCTTCTTAGCCTCACTTAAAGGCATTTCCAAAAAGTCATCATAATCCTCATTGTTATCATCTACAACATCGAAGAGCTGTTCAATTTGCATTAAGCCCTTGTTAAAGTCAATGTTGACTTCCACATTGACATAGTTCAAATGCTTCTTGTATGTTTGTTCTAATGCTGTTTTAAGACACAAAACAACATCATCGATGGCTAAATTCTTGGTCTCGGCAACGTTCTTAATCAGTTGTAACAAAGGATTGGTAAAGTGATTTGATTGATTGTTCATAATGTGATAAAGTGGGCAAATAAAAAAGAAGTGCCTAGCGACACTTCTCTTAAATGACGAGAAATATATCGTTTAATTATATTTCTTCAAACTCATTTTCGCTGTGAGTTAGACAATTTCTAAGCTTTTGCAACACACCACCTGGATTGAGTTTTCACTCGTCTAACCAAATGTTAACGAGGTTCCATTTCCGCTTTTTCAAAAATTGTTCGCGGTAAATAATGTTTTCACTCACTTCCTTTCTGGAGTGGGGTAAAGCAGGGTTAAAGTCAACCGCTAGGTAAGGGTTTTCGTTAAAGTAAAAGACAAAGCTAAAGCTGTATGCACCCTCATTGACATTGCGTTTAATCGTAAACTGCTCACCAAAAATAAGTTCCAACTCATTAAAGAACTGGTTCTCCAATTCCAATTCGTACTTGGCCTTGGGTGCTTGTTTTTGGGTTGCTTGGAAGTCTAAGCTCTCACCCTGGTTGTTGGCCATTGCCTCACAGTACAGTAAGTATTCCACCAATAACTTACTACCCAAGGAATTGGAGCTCAAACCATTGTAATCACTAGCACGGTTAGTCTTGAACAGTTCAATCCGCTGCTTAGCACGGGTAATCGCTACATTCAAACGGTTCTCCCCACCTTGCTTGGAAATCGGGCCATAGCTGTTGACAGAACGGTCATAGCCCAACGAGAAGATAATAATGTCCCGTTCATCACCCTGAACGTTTTCAATGTTTTTGACAAACAAACCGACATACTCGCCCTGAGCGTTCACCCGGTCACGTCACTCATTGAGTAGCGGATTGTTCTGCTTGTCAATCATGTACTCAATTAACTCGGCCTGATTTTTATTGAAACAGATCACCCCTAATGATTTTTGATATTCCGCAGTTTGGGTCAACTGTTCTAAGCGTTGTACGACATCGCGTGCTTCTTGAAGGTTACGGTTGTTCCGTCAAATACCATCGATGACATCATGGACAATAAAGACCTGCTTGTCAGCGGTTGCTTTATTCATAAAGATGAGCTCGTTGTTATAAATGCGGTTATTAGTAAAGGCAATTAGGTTAGCGGAATCACTGCGGTAGTGGAATTTGAGCAGCGTTAAAATGCGCGAACGGTTCTTCAAAAAGTGTAGTAACGAAGTCGAGTGCACCGCAGCTTCAACGTTACCATCTTCAAACTCTTCATCCACATCATACTCAGCCCGGGCTTGGAAGAAATTGGATGGTTTTAATTGTTTGGTGTCTCCAGCAATAATGTACTTAGCGCCACGGTATAAGATTGGAATGGCACGTTCTAGATAAACCTGGCTAGCTTCATCAATCACCACATAGTCATACAAACGGCGCTGGTTCGGGGTTAATAAGGCGGCTGATTCAAACGTCATAATGTGGACGGGGAATAGCTTTGATAACAGTGCAAAGTTCTTCTTAAACCACCAGGTAATTTCCTTTAAAACAGGGTTTTTGGCTTCCCGACAGATATCCAATAGTTCATTCTTATTGGTTTGGTACAACTCAAAGAAGTTGGCTAAAATGGTAGCTTTGAGAATCCGTTTACAACTAACTACATACTGCTCAATTTTGCTTAAGTAGCTTTGCTTAGCCTTAACCAATTGCTTTTGGGTTTGTACGAGATTTTCCAACAGTGTTTGCGCGTGTGTTTGAATGAATCAAGAAAAGAAAAAAGGCTTGGCGTTTTGTGCTAGTTTGTTAGCTAAATTGAGCTTAATTGTTTCAAACTTAGCAGCCGATTTAAAACGTTGCAAGCTGTTGTACTTAGCAACGTCTTGCTGGAGTTGGTGCAACTGCTTTTGCCCGCGTTCAGTGGGGGTATAGAGCAATACCCGCTTCGGTTTGATTATGCTGTTGTTCTGCTCGAAGTAATCCAACACATAGCACAACACGCGGATGTTCTTTCTTTTTTCCAGTAAGTCTTTTAAAGCGTAGAAGTTATCGATGTTTTGCCAGCGTTTGCTCAGTTCCGCTTTAAACGCTAAGTAAGTTAAGTGTTTTTCTAATCAAACTTGTGAGGAAAATACCCGCACTCATTCATCAAAACGATCGTGTTCCTTGATCTTAATGTAACTGACATCAAGTATTGGAAAACTACTTAGGATTTCCTTGAAGGAATAGCTCTGGTTACCCGAATTAATTTGGGTATCGTAAATGTTTTGAAGGTTAGTGAATTCACTTAGGATCTTATCAACCCACTGCCCGTCAAACACCGGCATTTCGTTAACTAAATCCTTCTTGGAAAAGTTATCGGTAAAGAAGCTTTCATAATCAGCGAACTGGCTGTAAAAGCGCTTCTTCTCACTCGCTACCGAAGCATTAAATAAGGCAATGTGCTTAAAGCTACCTAGCCGGTTGTAAACGACATCTAAGGCAGTTACCTTTTCTGACACAAACAACACCTTCTTTTTGTTTAAAGCGAGGTTGACCAAGATGTTGACAATCGTTTCACTCTTACCAGTACCAGGTGGACCTTCAATAATGACATCCCCATCAAATGCCTGTTTGACAGCGTACTGCTGGAAGATGTCTAAGTGGCTAAAGAGGTAAGTGCCCTTTAAGTTAAAGTTTTCACGAAACTCACGGTTGTCGTATAAGAGATCGCGGCGATCCTTTAACAATTCATCCAAAACATCAGGATCAGTGTTTAGAATTTCGTTAAAGTTTTGGAACAGTTGATCCCCCTTAACGTCAAAGATTCCTAAAAGAACGTTATTAGTGAGGAAGTTAGTCCGTTTTTCAGTGTTAAAGTCACTCTTAGCCTTTTTGGAAAAACTTTTTAACTCCGAGGTGAGTGGCATCCGAAATTGGTATTCCAACTCACGAAAGATTTCCAATGCCTGGTTAATATCAACCTTAGTGGTGTCATAGTTATTTTTAAACAAGCTGTTACGCTTGTTAATTTCAACCCCGATGATGGTCGGATTTAAAAAGATTTCCTCGCGGTTTATTTCCAATCAAAAGCGTTCAAGTCGTGGTGCTACTTTTAACTTAACCCCCACATAGAGTAAAGGAGCACGAAAGACATCGTTAAACTCGTTAATGCCCTCAATTACTGGTAAACCTAAAAAGAGACTTTCCGAACCAGTTTCGCGAAAGTGTTTGCGCGTTTGCTTGTAAAAGCGACTAAGTTCAGTTTGGAAGTGTTTGTAAACATTACCTTCAATGCCAAACAACTGTCGTGCATCCTCGCCATCAATTTCCTTTAACCTTGTTAAGTTAAATTCGAGTTTTTCTTGTTGATTTATAAGATCAACTAACCCATTAATGGAAGTATTCTTTAAATCCGAACAACATTTAATTAGTTCAGCAATATCTAAGATGGTGCTGGTAGTTTGGGCTAGCCAGAAACTAACAGCCTTAGTTTTGGCGTTAACCAGCCGGTTTTTGAGTCACTGTCAGTCGTTCATGGAGTCGTCTAAATTGCTTTAAAGCATTATTTGATTATAAAGCGCTAGCTTTATGAAACCCTTGACTGGACTGCAAAAGTGATTAGCTAAATATCACTACCTAAAGTTGCAATAAAGTTTTGAACAAACTTTTCAAAAGATGCTTTAGAGCTTACTGCTGCGTTAAAAGTGGCACCTATTCCATCACGGAAACGACCACTCCTAAAGTCACTTGGGTCACTGTAACTTACTATTTGATCGGTACTAATACCTCTAAATAGTTCCAAGGCCTTTTCGGTGTAGAGGTTAGTTTGTTTACCTCTACCATTGCTTTTACTATCTTTTTGATCGCTGCCTTCTTTCTTTTCATTCTTTTGCTCAAAAATTTCCTTGAGTGGCAAGATATAAGAAGCCGATTCAGCAAAGAATTCAGCTGCGGTTTTATTAGTTTGTTCTTTACCTTTTCCCTTACCCTCTCAAGTTTGCGGACTGTTTAAGAATCAATCCACAAACTTTTGTGTTTCTGCATTTTCCTTTTCGTTGGCGTGAATTCCAATGATATTCGGACCTTGGGTGATGGTTACTTTGTTAGTGTCAGTACTTTTGTACTTAGAGGGTGCTGGTAAAACAATGGCTTCATTGGACTGCAAAGTATTCGATTTATCGAGTGTTTCTTCAGTGGCACCAACAATAATTTTGCGGTCAAAATTTCGATCAGATGTAAGTTTGTCAATTGGGAAAATGTGTTTGTTGTCTTCGTGAACATTGCCAGTGGTAGTGTAACCGATGATTTTGGGTTGTTTTTGTTCTGTTACACTTTTACTTTGTATTTGTGTCTGTTCTGTGGTAGATTCGCCACTCTTCTTATCTTCTTTTTTAGCCGCACTTTCTAGTTGTTCCACAATAGTTTTGTTATCTATAAGAATTGCATTTTCGCCTTTATTTTTTCCAGATGGAATTGAGTTTTTATAAAGGTAAATAGTTGTTTCTTCACCTCCGTTTTTGCCTTGATTTTGAGCGCCTTCGCCTTTTTTGCCTTGATTTTGAGCGCCTTCGCCTTTTTTGCCTTGGTTTTGGTCTCCACCACTAGTTTTGCCTGTTTCGGCTTTAGTGCTTGATTTGGAACTTGAAGATTTAGATTTATTAGAGCTTTTTATTTTGAAAGTGCCTAAAAGATTGGCTTCATTATTTGTGGTTTGATCGCCACTCTCTCCACCACTTTGACTATTATTTTCAGGCGCATAAATTGCTTGAGTAAATCCAGGAAACTCAATAAAATTACCGCCATCAAACTTCAAGCGCTTTGAGTTTTCACCAGCAAACGAGTAGAAGAAGCCGGAAGTCGAGGAAATACTGTAAGCTAATTGGTGAAACTTTTGGAAGTTCGATGAATAAGAACCACCCTTATTAACAAAGAGACCATTGCTGTCAATCAAGCCTTTGTAATCACCATAAACTTTTTGTAAGTTTTGGTAAGAAGTGCCTTTATTCTTAAAGTTACTAAAGTCAGCCCGACCGTTTGCAACCTTATAAAAGAAGTTGTCATAGTTACCGCCACCTGCAGCAAAAACAGAGGTAAATAAGGAGTTAGGAGTGCTATCGATTCCCAGAACACCTTGAATATCGGTGCCCTTTTTATTGGTGTTAGTGTTTATATTGCTAAATGACTTAGCTACCCTATTAGAAAAGTCAAGCAAATCGTGTCAGTTTTCAAACACACTGGCTTTGAAGGTGTAATCTTTTAAACCACCTTCAACCTCCTGATATTTACCCCAAGTCTTTTCTATCGCCTGGTCGCTTTGATTAGCATCGTTACTATTGTCAGTAGGTTGAGTTTGAGTGCTCATTTGTTTAGAACTACTTAAATTTCTTTTTCTTCTTGAAGAACTCGTTTTCTTACCGTTTTCTTTTGCCTTGTTTTCTATTTCTTCTCAAAGTTTCTTTGTAGATTCATTTTCTTTATCAATCTTCAAAGGTTTTGTTACTCCATTATTATTTGTTGTTCCACTACCAGAAGCTGCTGTTCTTTGCACCGAAGTGACAGAACTAACCTTTCCTTGTGCACTATTCAAAATATAGTGCAAAACGGGTCCATTAATCGATAAAACTTCGGTGGATAAAGAAACCGGAATGCCATAAATGCCCTTTTTGGAAATGGCACTAATACGGTTGTTGAAATCCAAAAAACGGTCAGCTAACTTATCAGTTTTAACCTTATCAAAAGGTAGTTCCATCCCAACACGTCCCAAAGTGGAAACTAAGTCGGGATAGTTCAAGATGAGGTTATAAAAATTAGTCGTGTCTTTAACGTTAACTCGGGTTTGTAGATCAGTCCGCCCGCCATCATAACCGCCAGCAATTTGGGTAATTTCAATGGGGTAATCATTTACGCCTTTAACCTTGTTGTACTTTTCAACAACTTTTTGTAAAGCTGTTGACGCACTTCTGGAAGTTAAAGATGAAGCTAGCTTAATCTTGCCATCATCAACTTGGTTAAATTTGCCCCTTGCCCCACAGGCAGCTAAAATGGCCGAAACGCCCAAAAGACAACTAAAAACAATAGCGCCGTACTTAAATTTCATAAACACTAGAAACCCGAAATTTAGAGAAATATTAACAAAGTTTGTAGATGTTTAACCCTTGAAATTTACTAGTTTGAGTTACTGAAGTAAAAGTATTTTTAAAAGCAAATTTTGACTGTTTTTAATTAATTAAAAGTTGAATGTTTAAATGGTTCTACTCAGTGTGTTATTATTTTTTTTTGAAATTACTTTTAAAACCAATTTTGGTCGTTAAATCGTTTTAGCTTTTTTGTGAATAAAAATACCAAAAACAGTTTAGCTGCTGGTATTTTTAGCTTAAAACTATTTAGGTGGATCGATTTTGTCTAAACGAGTTTCCATTGAATCGAGACGACCATCCATAGAGTCCAAACGAGTTTCCATTGAATCGAGTCGTTTACCAAAATCAGTCAAAGTGTTTCCGATTGATTCCAGACTCTTAAGCACAAGGCTTTCAAAGCGATCCATGCGCGCGTTAAATTCAACTCTTTGTGCTTTTTGCTCCGCTTGAAGTTCTTTAATTTGTTTTCCTTGGAGGAACACAATTTGAACTAGCTGACTAATTTGCTCACCTTGGGCAGCCAAAGTAGTTTCAATCTTTATGAGCCGTTGGTCGTTTGAGTCTTTATATTCGTTAAACTGCTTTTGGGTAACATAACCACTTTTTCGTTTTTCCATATGGTTTAAATTGCCATTAAATTCCATGTCGTAGCTACCATCAGGTAACTCTTCTTCCCAAACATGACAATTATTAATCTTATCTTTGTTGAGTCTTTTCTTAAACAAAGTAAGTGAAATTGTGCGTTTAATGGTGAAGACCTCCTTTATTATTGATTGGAAAAACGTAAAAATGTTTAAGGAGGTGGTTCATCACTGGTCACTGAACGAGTTTGAAACCTAATTGGAAGTTGTTAATTTTTAATTTAAACATTATGAGTCTTTACACTAACTAAATTGCTTAAAGTTAGTAAAGACACCAAAATAACTTCAAAACTTTTTTGAAAGTAAAAGTTCCTATTAATAGTTAGAAGGGATTACAAACCCAAATTGCAAAATATTCAAACTTTTTGACTACTTTGAAAATCTTTCTCAATTTATTTAGTGGGAGCAGGCAGAGTGACTTGTGTTGAAAAAACGAGCCTGCTCCCGCTGATTTAAATAAATTTAGTAAATTCATAGTTTTGCCTCTACATCAAACTAACAGCTTTTGTTAGTTTTCAATCGTCAAAAATATTTTGGAGCTGTCTGCCTTTCACCTTAGGTGGATGGCTTTTTTTATCCCCATAACTGTTGAGTGGACTGGCATTAATTAAGGACGCAATTTTGGCGGAAGCCTTTTGGTCGGACTTGACCGGATAAGTCGTTTGCACTGCCTCCGTATTCTTACTCCCCCCTTTCATCCCACTCACCGGGGTCACATACGCAAAGGTGTCGAGCAGGGTAAACAAGCCGTTAATCGGGCCGTTGAGCCCGGCCGTGTTTTCCACCAAGGCCTTACCCCCCAGCACTGTCCAACCCGGCCGTGGTCGACCAGGTGAGCGCTTGGTTGTAGGTCGAAGCGTTCGTATCAGTCGCATATCATACCCCACCGCGCCGGCTCGAAAGGCCGCAAAGACGAGGTGGTCGGCCACAACGTCAAGGCCACTGATGAGGTAGGCGGGTTGATGTAACAGCGCTTTTTTAAAGTTATGCGAGTCGGTGGCGCTGGTTTCATTGAAACCAAGCTGATTCTCCACAAACTCCTTCTGCTTGTCGGTGCCCCAGTTCAACTCGGTGTGGGCTCATCAAGTACCCCTTCCGGACGTGGTTCGCTCATCCACGACCCAATACCACAAACTCGGTACCGCGTTCGAACCCATCACAACGATCTGGCCATTTAAGTAAGCGAGTTGGGCGGTTGAAGTATGGTATAACTGGGTGATTACATTCGGTAGATCTTCATTTGTGGAAGACGATTGCCGGGTCGCTGCTTGGACTGAAACACCACCAGCAGCACGGGTAGCGATTCCAGTACTTGTTTTCCCCCGCCCACGTTTCCAAAGATGGCACTATCACCCCCATCTGGTGCAGGGCCTGGGTGGTGTTGAGGTATTTTTGGAATTTGTTGTCGGTTGTGCCTTGGCCTTGAGAACCAGAAGAGTCACTTTTTTGGACAGCAACAGTAGTGGAGCGCTGGGCAAGCGATACCAATCCATTGTTATCACCTGATTGCTGACTGTCTGTGACTGCAGCCATTTGACTCCCGGTTGATCCCACCAACGGGGCATCACTTTCCGCCGTTGTTTTTTCCGAACTGTTCCAAGAGCTCTCATCCTTCCCCTTGCCATCCTTGGTCGAATCCAGGGGTTCATACACCGGTCAAGCTTCATTTAGCTTCCGGTACGCGCGGCCCTTATCGAGCTTAAAGCCGGTGACGACTTTGGGTCCGGGGTTGTTTTTAAGGACTTTTTGGGAACGTTGGGAATTCCAACTCGATTCTTGACCCGAACCAAAATGAACCGTATCCTGAGCAGCCCCATTCACCCGGGCTAACCCCGCATTGGGCGTGTAAGGGGTCACGGGTTGTTCGACGAGGAGGTCTTGGAGGGTGGTGTAGAGGGAGCCACTGTTAGTTGTGGTGGAGTCCCCTGCTCCCGATTCGTTTTTAACGTAGGGCAACTCTAACTTAATCTTCCGTTCAAACACCCACGTGGCCCTGGGCGCGGCTTGGAAGATGAGGATGTAGCTGGCGAAGTCTTGGGAGTTAGACCCGGAAGTGTCAGAAGATCCACTCTGCGAGCCATTAAGTGCCTTCTGTGATTCTTGGGTATCAAAACTCAAGGCATTTTGATTCGTATCTTGGTTATTAGAATCCGAACTCGTCCCATCATTAAACTTCACCCTGACCAACGCTGAGCGGACCAGCGCCACTAACTTGGTATCACCCACCCGCTTTCAGTCCACGAGTTCGTATGAGGGGTTTAGTGAAAGAATAAAAATACCAACAGCCATGCATTAACTGCTGGTATTTTATACTGCTAGCTTTTTCTCTGCTCTTTTAAGAATTCAATAAACTGATTTAAAAACAATTCAAGCTCTAAAGACATTTTATCTGGCTTCCTTTGAGTGTTTGAATCTTTGTCTTTAATGTTCATCGTTACATAAATTTCATTAACTCCATCAGCAGTGTATTTATTACTTAATAAATAAGATAAAATTTCAGAATCACTTAATACTTCTATCATTCTTTCAACAGAAGCTTTCTCTGTAACCTTTACTTTTTTAATGGTCAAATCCTCCTTTCTTTTGATTTTTTAAAAAATAACTAACACTTGCAACTCGGTTGCCAACAGGGATCAGACGCTTTGCTGATCAATTTCAAAAATTAAAGATTTGCATTTTGCTCCTCCACTAAATAAATTGAAATGAGCTTTTGGAAGTGTCAACAAAATTGCAAAAAAGTTTTTGATGAAATTAATTTGAATAAAAATAAAAAGCCATCTGTTCAAGGCGAAAAGCAAGTGGCTAAAATTTTTCCAAGTACAACCAAGCAATCACAACAAATTACCTAATTAAATACTCCAAATAACTAAAGAGATTAATATCTGATGAGTACCCTGATGTGTTATTAGCATAGCTATCTAAAAATTGTTTCACACTTTTTTCACTAGCATCATCTTTGCCTTTTAATGATCAGCTAATTGAAGCACCAAACTCAATTCACTCTAAATTTCTTGTAGTTTCTTGTCCATCAATAACTGTTGAGTTTTTTTCTTCAGTTTTAAAATTTGCAGCCTTAAATGATTTGTTGGGATCAGGTTTGATTTTAAGGAAAAGATCGAAATAATGCTTGTCACCTTTCTTAGCAGTGAAACCACCTGAAGAATAATCTCCAAATCAATTAAAGGTATAGCTCAACTTAGCTTTAATTGATAAATCCTTAAAACTTTGGTATGTCATTTGGAAATGATCAACCTTTCGCTCCATTGTAAAAGGATCTTGGGTTTTGGGATAAGCTACTTCAAAATCAAGATCCGCAATACCTATTTCACCTTCTTCAAAGCTCTGTTTTCATGCGTCTAACAACAATTTTGTTGTATCTTTCGGATTAACTCCGTAAGACTTTTTTAAAGAAGTTATTATCTGTTGTTTGCCTTCTGAAGTTTTGATTGTTTTAGATAAATCAATATCTTGTTTAATTGTTTCTTTAAGAAGACTTTTTAGATCAGATTTAAAACTTTTTACAGGATGAACACTTTTTGTGGACTCTACTTTGCTACAAGCACTCAATACTGTTCCTAAAAGCAAAAACAAAGAAGCAAAGGAAGTTCTTGATAAAAACTTCTTTTTGTGCATCAAAAGTGAAAATAGCTTTTCTATTTTACTTTTTTTTTGGAAAACCTTTTGAGGAAAAGGAAATTAATTGAAATTTCGGGTTAACACAATCAACCTTAGCAGTGAACTGCTGTTACTTTTGCCCTTTAGATTAAGCGCAATTGAAAAGAAAAATTTTCTTTAAAATTAACGCTCAAAACCAGACCCTAAAGAAGCTTTAAAGTTTTCAAAAAACTTGTTAAAGTCAACTTTAGAACTGATGGTTGCGTTAAAAGTAGAACCAATAGTATTGCGGAACTTACCACTCCTAAAGTCACTTGGATCATTAAAACCAAGCACTTTTCCATCATTAACTTCTTTGAAGAGATCAAATGTTTGTTTAGTGAAATAGTTAGTGTTAACAGTGCTATCTTTTGTTGCACTTTGATCTGCTTTAAAGTTATTTTTTAAAGGAGTGATGTAAGAGGACTGTTCGGCAAAATATTGAGCAGCAGTTTGCTTTTTAGTTGTAGTTGAACCGCTGTTTTGCACAGATCAACTCTCTTCTTTATTGAGGTATCAGTTAATAAACTTTTGTGTTTCTTTGTCCTCTTTTTCGTTGGCATGAATTCCGACAATATTCGGGCCTTGAGTAATCATGACCTTGTGTGAATCAGTACTTTGGTACTTACCAGGTGCTGGTTTAATAATGGCTTCATTAGCTTGCAATGTGTTTGCTTGATTTAAGGTTTCCACCGTGGCACCGACAATGATTTTGCGCTCAGACTTTTCGTTATTTAGCTTCTTCACATCAAAGATATTTTTCTTATCAGCTTTCAATGAAGCAGTTGTTGTGTAGCCGATAAACTGACTAGTTGTACTTTGGTCAGTTTCACTTTTATTGCTTTGCTTAAAAGTTATAGCTGCAGTGTTAGCTTTATTTTGTGAACTACTAGTTTTAGCGGCAGTTTGTAATTGATTAATGAGTTGATTATCGCTAATTAGAATTGCATCAGTGCCTTCAGTTTTTTCTTTAGGAATCGAATCTTTATAAAGCGAAATTGTCTTTTTATCTTGACCATTTCCTTGTTTACCGTTGCTCTCACCTTTTTTGCCGTTACTCTTTTCCCTAATGTCAAAAGTACCTAAGAGATTGTCGTTATTGGTGCCACCATTCCCATCACCACTTTGACTATTATTTGTCGGTACCTTAATTTCAAGCGTATCGTTAGGATACTCAATGGCACTATCACCAAACTTTAACCGTTTAGCAGTTTCATCAGCAAAAGCATAGTTATAACCAGAGCTAGAACCTACATAAAAAGCTAACTGGTGGAACTTTTCAAAGTTAGATGAGTAAGAGCCATCTTTGCTAGCAAAAAGACCGTTGCTACCGATTAAATTCTTGTAATCGTTGTAAACCTTCTCTAAGTTTTTGTAAGAAGTACCTTTATTTGCAAAATTACGGAAATCAGCCCGGCCATTTTCTACCTTGTAAAAGAAGTTGTCATAGCTACCACCACCAGCTGCAAATACTGAAGCGAACAAAACGTTTGGTGTACTGTCTAGACCTAAAACACCTTGGATGTCAGTGCCTTTTTTATTATCGATACCACTAACTTTATCCTTAAATGATTTCGCTACCCTAGTGGCAAAATCAACCATTTCACTTTAGTTTTCAAAGACGCTTGCTTTGAAGGTATAGCCCTTAAGACCACCATCTACTTCTTGGTAATTGCCTCAAGATTTTTTGATTTCTTTATCACTTTCTGAAGCATTGCCTTCGGTTGTATTTGCAGATCCTTCTTTTAGTTGGATTAAGGATGTACTTTGTTTTGCATCTCTTTTTGTTTGTTCTTGGGTAGTTTTACCGTTAGTTTTAGCGGCTTCTTCAATCTTTTTTCATAGTTCAGTGGTTTGTTGATCGTTATTTACTGTTAACGTTCCTTCGTTACCATTGGAATTACTTGCGTTTTTCTTAGTTACTGCACCATCTTTCTTTTTTGCACTATTCAAAATATAGTGCAATACCGGCCCGTTGATTACTAGGATATCAGTTGACATTGATACCGGAATGCCGTAAATGCCTTTTCTGGAAATACCACTTATGCGGTCATTAAAGCTCAAGAAGTTTTCTGAAAACTGTGATACGTCAACGCTATCTAATGGTAGTTCCATGTTACTGCGACCTAAAGTAGAAATGGTGTCAGAATAATTCAAGATCATGTTGTAAAAGGTTGTTTTATCCTTGACACTCAACCGCGTTTGCAGATCAGATCGACCACCATCATAGCTACCGGCTATTTTGGTTATTTCAATCGGATAATCGTCCTTGGCTTTGCGACTGTTATATTTGTTGAGCACTTCTTTCAGTATCACATCGCGCTTACCGGTAAGTGAAGAAGCTAGCTTAATTTTGCCATCATCAACCTGGTCAAAACGCCCTTTAGCACCACAACTAGCCAACATCACTGCTAGACCTAAAAAGCCACTAAAAGCAACTGCACCATATTTAAATCGCATACTCAAATACCCCTGAAATTTAGGGGAATGATAAAAAATAATATTTGATTTGATGTGTCAAAAATAATTTGGCACATACAAAATAAATAAAGATAGTTTAGCGATTTATATCTAAGGAATTTTTAAAAGGTGGTTGTACCTCAGCATTTTTTAAAAATTATTGACCTTTTTGAGTTTAAACAAATGATTTTTCTCTTCAAAGTGAATAAAAATACCAGCAACTAATCTCTAAGAATAACTGCTCGAATTTTTATTTCCATTAGAACTACTTGGACTCTAGTTTGTCAAGACGGTTTTCCATTGAGTCCAAGCGGCCTTCCATTGAATCGAGTCTTTTGTGGATAGATCCAAGGCTTTCAACTACAAAATTCAAAGTTTCATTAACTTTTTGAATTTGTTGTCCTTGAGCTTCAATTTTCTCGCCCTGTTTTTCAACAGTTTGAGTCAGTTTGTTAATTTGCTCGCCGTGAACTTTTATCTGCTCACCCTGAACCATAACAATTTGAATTAGTGCTTCTAACTTTTGGTTAATGCGTGCTTCCGATTCTTTAAGATCAGTTTTAGTAGCAAACGTGTCGTGCAACTCAACCATCAGATCTTGCTTGAAATCTTTTAATTTCTGATCAAGCTGTTTATGGGTTACGTACCTAGTTTTACCGGGTGTTTTCACGATTTCTTCAAAAACTCCATTTAATGATAATTCAAGCTTACCATCGGGTCTAGTTTTGCAATTTGACTGGTAGTTTTTCGAAGTGTATTTTTGCAAAATAGCAATAATTTCCTTAAGTGAAGGTGAGTAAGACATTAAAAATCACCTCCTTTCTTTGTAAGGTTTGGAAAGTAACTAATACTTGCAGCACTGCTGCCAACGGGGATCAATACCATTGTTGATTCATTTAAAAAATTCAACATATTAATTTTTGTGTCATTGCTAAATAAATTGATCGGTTTATTTAAAGCTGCCAACAAAATTGCAAAAAGTTTTGGCTAAACAAAGGAACAAGTTGCAATTGAACTTGTTTTAAAAAGAGGTGAAGCCTCGCTAATTTAACTAATTTCATACTTTTTGGGTATTCGTTCACTAAATTGCTTAAAGTTGGTAAAGACACCAAAATAACTTCAAAACTTTTTTGAAAGTAAAAGTTCCTATTAATAAGAAAAGTTCCTATTAATAGTTAGTGACCACTCACCCGTTCAACGGGGGAGAGGTCCACACCAGATTGATCTGAGCCTGAAGAACCCCCTCCAGCACCCCCACCACTAAGCACACTGCCAATGTTACCACTACTCGTCCCAAATACCGGTGTCGTTGTTTTGAGCGATTGGGGCTGGGGCTGGGTGGAATGGTCTGTACCAAAGCTTTAGCGCAGCTTGGTGCGAACCTGGTTGGGGTCCAACAGGTTTTTTAAGCCCTGGTCGAGTTGGGTCGTGCTTTCGACTTTCTTAGGTTTAATCAAATGGAGGTAGGGGGAGGTGTTTGAACTTGACCCGGAACCCGAACTTGAGGTTGAAGAGCTGTAAGCACTCGCTTCCACCACACTCATCTGAAACGCCAAAGCATTCGGGTGCGGTGCCAAAGCTGACCCGGAAGCTTCACTTGTAGCTGCTTGCGCGGCCAACTGAGCTTGATCCGCCCACACCCCCTTTAAATCCCACACACTCTCCACGCGGCCCAGCCGGTTGACCCAACTGCCACGAAAGGCCGCTCAGGGCCGCTTGGCCCAAATTAACTCCCTTTGGTCGCTGTCACTGGCATCCAGGCCACTTAACTGGAGGCCCAAATAACCCGCGCGGGGTTTGATAAAGTCCGTGAAGCTGACCAGCCACCCGCCGAGCTGGAAGCTCAAGCTGGTACCACTGACAACGAGGTTACCGACGTCCTGGGGCGTTCAAGCCAACCCGGGGGTGATCAGGGTGGCTTTGGAATCATTATTTTGTTCGGGAATTTTAAAACCGATACCGGGTGAACTGGTCGTGTTGGACCCCGAACCACCCGCTCGCGTGTTCCCAAAATAGGTTTCCACCAACGCCGGATTCAACAACCCATTCACCTCACCGTAAGCGGGGAGGTTCAGTTTGGTTTGGTCCGACTGTAAGTCGGTGTAGGACCATTTTTGGTCGGTGGCTTGGAATTTGTTGGAATCGGACCCACTTCGATTCACCAACACCGGGATGCTGCCCAACAAGCCGCGAAGGAAGAGCTGGGCGCGATGCGCGTTGTTCTTGTTGGTGAATGACAGCGCGTTCGGTCAATCAGCGGTGGGGGTGAGGTTGGGGGGGAGGTTGGTGTAGTTGGTGGCCTCTTGTTGACCGGTCGCATTGCCGTCCTGCGTGGTTAAACTATCCCCACTCTTACTAATCTTATCCTGCTTTAACGAGTCTGGATTCCCCGCGGAGGTACCTGATTGTCCCTGCTGGCCCATCCCCGTAGCGCTTTTAAAGGTGGTGTGGTTTTCGTCACTTTGTCCACTTGAAGCCTTATCATTCCTTCACCCCGCCCCCGTTCAGAGCTGGAGGTTGGCTTGGTCGAGGGTTCTTCAAGGCGAACCGCCCACAGTCGTCGTCTGACTGCCCCCGAGGGTGGCTTGGACATTCGCTTTGAGGCCAACGCCGATGTTGGAAAACGTCGGGAAAAAGGAACGCGAACCACTTGTGTTCGTACTAGTTCCGCTGGACGACCCCGCGCTGGTTTGAGGCGCGGTTATATCATCCACGCCCCGGTGGTTATTCCCATACCTGTACCCATTCCCAATCCAGGGAATATAATCCAACACCTGGTCCAGAACAGACCCCACAAGGTTGAACCCGGTGGAGAAACGGGAAAGCGTGGGGGAGAAGTGGGATCAGGTGGTGCTAACTCTTTCAAGTTGGCTGCATCACTTCTCTCTTAGGTGGTTGATAGCACTTAGCGGACATGCGCTCGCGGCGTTGCTTGGAAACCTTGTTTAACCAGGTCTTGCGCTTTAAGGGTTTATAGTGTTTAATCTTGTGCATTGTTACTGACGGTATTTGTAAGTGCGTTGTCGCGTATTAGCAGCCCGTTTGGCCTGCTTTTGATTAAAGCGCTGGATCATTGGGTTATGTGCAACTTCATTGAGAAAGCTGTGCATATTTTCGTGAAAGAAGCGCTTTTGGGATTGTTTCATTTGCTGCAAGGCTTTGGCCTCTTCTGGAGTAGTTTTACTGTCCTTGTACGTAAAGTACGGTTGAAAACGCTTTTTCGGTTTACTTTCCTTAGAGATTCAACTACCCAAGCTTTTGTTGTACTTAAGGCTGGTTTTATTGACGCCAGGTTGCTTAGAAAGCCAGTCCTGGAAGTTAGGACTACCTTCTTTTTCCAGTAAGACCTGGTTGTCTTCATGCAGCTCTAAGGCATGCTTGAGGGTACGCTTACTACTATGGTTTAAGTAACGGGCGTGCTTTAAGGCATGCCTGAGTTTATGACTACTTTGTTTCTTTGCAACAGGGGAACTCGAACTTAACAACTGAGGGGCTTGAAGCCCATTAAAATCTTTATGACTCATACACCTTCTAAATTGCACTAGGAAGGTAATGTGCCAACAAAAAAGCAAAAAGTTGTAAATATGAAAAAAAACACAACCTTTTTACAGTTGTGCTTCTTTCTGTTGGGGCTTAATCGTTAAGCCTTTTTAGGTGGTTGGACTGGTGGTCTTGGAGCTGTTGGAGCAGCTGGTTTAACTGGTGCTTTAGGAGCAGCGTTATTAGCAGCTTTCAACGCACTAGGAGCTTTTTTGATCACACTCGTTTGGGTGATAATCTTCTTGTACACGCTACCCACAGCGGTTGTCAACGTATCCACCTTTTTAAACACATCAACAAAGCTGGAGTCTTGAAGCTTGCGGACCTTATACATTGGAATTCCAATACCAAGGCCTAAGATGAGCAGGATTAAGAGAATGCCCACCGATGAACCGACTGATACCGGAATGACCCAGGACGGTAAAGCAGCAAAGCCAGCAAAAATCCGGGAAGGGAAATCAATGTTGAGCGGAATTCCAGCAATCTTGGAATCCTCACCATAGAAGTTACCATCCAAGTACTCAATCTTCGGTTTAACCGTTAAGGTAGTATCCGATGTCTTTTCCCCCACTAGCATTGCTCTTTGGTTATCAAAGGCTGGGGTAAACTTAAAGAAGCTTTGGAGGATATCGGGGTTATTGATCACCTCATCAACCGTTTTATCAGTGAGGTTACGCGCTTGCAAAACACTGTTGGCAGCAAAATCCACTCTGCCCCAAATATCGACGATACCTTCGTTGTAAATAGGGACCAAACCGTTGTCACGCCTCTTCACGTTTTCCGATAGCTGATCATCCTTTTCAAACAACCCGTTGGTGTTCTTATAGATATCAACCTTACCGGTCCATGTTTGATCCTTGGTAATCACAGCGGAGAACTCATCGGATAACGGTAGGATGCCTGTGAGGTCGTCCTGACTGGAAGCAATCCCGTTTTGGACAGCCAAAGCAGCTGGGGCTTGGCTTAAGGTTGTGGTATTAGCGTCCTCGTTAAATTCAATTCCGGTACGTGATACGGTAATCACAGCATAACCCTTGCGGTTTTTGACCTGTTGTTGTTTACCATCGTACGTTGGTTTTTCACCATTGTCAAAGGTATAGAACCACAGACCACTTTCAGCAATATAGGTCACATCCTTCAACGTGGTGAGGTCTACGGCACTTTCAGCAGACCCAAATGGGGTATAGGAGAAGGAGATAGGTTCACTGTTTTTGTCAGTAGAATCCAACAGTTTATCAGTATCGGGGTTAAAGTTTAACCTTACAACGCCACCACGCACTAGTAGTACTGCACTATAGTTCGGTTTATGACCCCGTGCTACTGGAGCTGGGTCAACACCGGCTTTAAGACCGGTACCAAAGTTAAGTAACGAGTTGGCAAAGCCATCAGTGGCTTGCGATTCCAAGGTGCTAATCTTCACCCCATTCCGCTGCTCCGCTCGCCTTCTGTTACCCGCTTCGGGGAAATTGGCACTGTAGTAATACGGCACGGGGAGGTAGTGCGAGGCGGTGTTGGTTCACTTGACTTTGGTGTTTGAATTATCATCGGAGGTCGACTGGGCATTTTCCCGTGCGGACTTCAGTTCACTTTCGTTTACAATCCCATACACAAGCAGTTGGTCGGTGCGCGATGGCAAGCGCTCCTCGTTCAACTTAAAGTTAAAGTTAAGGCCCAGGGCATCAAACACGGTCACCCCATCATCCCCATAACTGTTGAGTGGGCTGGCATTAATTAAGGAGGCAATTTTGGCGGTGGCCTTTTGGTCGGACTTGACCGGGTAAGTCGTTTGCACTTCTTCATTATTCTGACTCCCCCCTTTCATCCCACTCACGGGGGTCACATACGCAAAGGTGTCGAGCAGGGTAAACAAGCCATTAATCGGGCCGTTGAGCCCGGCCGTGTTTTCCACCAAGGCCTTGTACCCCCCATCACTGTCCAACCCGGCCGTGGTCGACCAGGCGAGCGCTTGGTCTTTGGTGGAAGCGTTCGAATCAGTCGTCATATCATACCCCACCGCGCCCGCTTTGAAGGCCGCAAAGACGAGGTGGTCTTGGACAACGTCAAGGCCGGCGATGAGGTAAGCTGGCTGAGTTAAGCCTTGACTCTTGAAGTTTGTCAAGGAAGAATTTGAGTCATCTTTAAAACCAAGCTGATTCTCCACAAACTGCTTCTGCTTGTCGGTGCCCCAGTTCAACTCGGTGTGGGCTCATCAAGTCGCCCTCCCGGACGTGGTTCGCTCATCCACGACCCAATACCACAAACTCGGTACCGCGTTTGAACCCATCACAACGATCTGGCCATTTAAGTAAGCGAGTTGGGACGTGGAGGTGTGGTATAACTGTGTTATTACATTCGGCAGATCTTCATTTGTAGAAGACGATTGCCGGGTCGCTGCTTGGACTGAAACACCACCACCAGCACGGGTAGCGATTCCAGTACTTGGTTTACCAGGTCACGTTTCCAAAGATGGCACTATCACCCCCATCTGGTGCAAGGCCTGGGCGGTGTTTAAATATTTTTGGAATTTGTTGTCGGTTGTGCCTTGGCCTTGAGAACCAGAAGAGTCACTTTTTTGGACAGCAACAGTAGTGGAGCGCTGGGCAAGCGATACCAATCCACTGTTATGACCTGATTGCTGACTGTCTGTGACTGCAGCCATTTGACTCTCGGTTGAGCTCACCAACGGGGCATCTCCTTTGGCCTCACTCGCCCCGGAAGTGGTTCACCCATCTTTATCCTTCCCCTTGCCATTCTTCGTCGAATCCAGGGGTTCATACACCGGTCAACTTTCATTCAGCTTCCGGTACGCGCGGCCCTTATCGAGCTTAAAGCCGGTGACGGCTTTGGGTCCGGGGTTGTTTTTAAGGCCTTTTTGGGAACGTTGGGAATTCCAACTCGATTCTTGATCCGAACCAAAATGAACCGTATCCTGAGCAACCCCATTCACCCGGGCTAACCCCGCATTCGGGGTGTAAGGGGTCACGGGTTGTTCGACGAGGAGGTCTTGGAGGGTTTTGTAGAGGGAGCCCTTACCATTGGAACCTTGATCGTCGGAACCCTGACTTTCCTGCTTAACGTAGGGCAACGCCAACTTAATCTTGCGTTCAAACACCCACGTGGCCCTGGGCGCGGCTTTAAAGATGAGGACATAGCTGGCGAAGTCTTGGGAGTTAGACCCGGAAGTGTCAGAAGATCCACTCTGCGAGCCATTAAGTGCCTTCTGTGATTCTTGGGTATCAAAACTCAAGGCATTTTGGTTGGTATTACTTTGATCCGAACTCGTTGTGTCCTGGAATTTCACCCTGACCAACGCTGAGCGGACCAGCGCCACCAACTTGGTATCCCCCACCCGCTTTCAGTCCACGAGTTCGAATGAGGGGTGTAAATGGGCGGCGCGCACGACATCCAGCCCCCCATTGAGCGGTGTCGTAAAGGGCGTGTAGGGGGTGAGGGTGTTGTGGTCTTGGAGGAGGTAGGTGTTGGCTAGTGACAACGTCCCTAGCGGTAAAAGTGGTAAAAACAGTAAATAACGTTTTAACTTTAGCTTCGATTTCATAAATACTAAGCGGGTTTTTTAGGTGGTTGCACTGGTGGCTTAGGAGCCCCTGGCTTTGGTGGTACTGGTGGGCGGGGTGCTCCTGGTTTAGCCGCACTGGTTTGTTTCAAGCGTTTTGGCGCTTGACTGATACCTGTGCGGTTAATGATTTCCTTAAAGACACTACCAACCGCTTTGGTCAACACATCAACCTTTTGGTTTGATAGCGCAAACCCAGCCTTCAAGGCCTGTTTGTTCTTGTGCATTGGGATTCCAATGGCAAGTCCTAAGGTAACACTGAGCACAATCACAACAATAGGTACAGTGATCGCTAACGGCAACACGTAATCAGGTCACTGGTTAAACGGACTAAACAAGGTTTGGGGACCTTGACTGGAGGCCGTTAACAGTGGTAAGAAGTCACCGTTATTCGGATTGACCTGAACGTTGTTGTTTGGTTGGGTATCTTGATCAGGTTTAAAGAACTCTAAGCGGAGACCTAAGCTCTGTTCGTTGGTGTCAAAGCTCAAGACCTTTAAACGAACCATTTTAGGGTTCACACTTGCTGGGATATCAATAAACAGCGGTATGTACTGGTCATACACCAACATAGTTACCGGATCAAACAGATCGGTGACTGGGTGGGTAAACAAGCGGTTGAAGTCAATTTGGTCAGGAGACTTGAACTTCACGCTTTGTGGACCAGTGTCAGCTGTTTGTCCTTCCCCATCTAACAGTTCAGCGAGTGGGGTGCGTACAATACCATCAACATCGTCGTTCATCTTTGCGGCGTTGCTTTCAGAAAGTCGACCAACCCCCACCACATCATTCCCCGTATTAGTATTAGGCGCGAGGTTGTTGGTGGAGGAGGTGTTTCCGTCACTCGTGCTTGGTAACTGCCCCACAAGCCACCCACTCACTTTTTCAACGGGGGAGAGATCCACGCCAGATTGACCTGAGCCTGAAGAACCCCCTCCAGCACCCCCACCACTAAGCACACTACTGAGGTTACCACTACTCGTCCCAAATACCGGTGTCGTTGTTTTGAGCGATTGGGGCTGGGGCTGGGTGGAATGGTCTGTACCAAAGCTTTGGCGCAGCTTGGTGCGAACCTGGTTGGGGTCCAACAGGTTTTTAAGATCGTCGTCTAACTTGTCGGATTGGATAACTTTCTTAGGCTTCACCAAGTGCAGGTAGGGGGAACTGTTAGTGGATTGGGTTTGGCCGGAGCTCGTGTTTGGCTTGTAAGCACTCGCTTCCACCACACTCACCTGAAAGGCCAAAGCATTCGGGTGCTCCGGTAAGGCGTCCCTTGTTGCGGTGGTGGTAGATCCTTGCGAGTCGGACTGAGCTTGATCCGCCCACACCCCCTTCAAATCCCACACACTCTCCACGCGGCCCAACCGGTTGACCCAACTGCCACGAAAGGCCGCTCAGGGCCGGGGGSCCCAKTTGAGAGCGCGCTGCGTCGCATCACTTGCATCCAAGCCCGTTAACTGGAGCCCGAGGTAACCAGCGCGGGGTTTGATAAAGTCCGTGAACGTAACTAACCACCCGCCGAGCTGGAAGCTGAAGCTGGTGCCACTGACAACGAGGTTACCAACGTCTTGCGGCGTTCAAGCCAACCCGGGGGTGATCAGCACAGCCTTCGACGTTGTGTTTGTGCCACTTTGTTCGGGAATTTTAAAACCGATACCGGGTGAACTGGTCGTGTTGGACCCCGAACCACTCGCTCGCGTGTTCCCAAAATAGGTTTCCACCAACGCCGGATTCAACAACCCATTCACCTCACCGTAAGCGGGGAGGTTCAGTTTGGTTTGGTCCGACTGTAAGTCGGTGTAGGACCATTTTTGGTCCTCCGCCTTAAACTTACTGTTATCATCTTGGCCGGACTTATTAACCAACACCGGGATGCTGCCCAACAGGCCGCGCAGGAACAGCTGGGCGCGCTGCGCGTTGTTCTTGTTGGTGAATGACAGCGCGTTCGGTCAATCAGCGGTGGGGGTGAGGTTGGGGGGGAGGTTGGTGTAGTTGGTGGCCTCTTGTTGATCCATCGCATTGCCGTCCTGCGTGGTTAAACTATCCCCACTCTTACTAATCTTATCCTGCTTTAACGAGTCGGGATTCCCCGCGGAGGTACCTGATTGTTCCTGCTGGCCCATCCCCGTAGCGCTCGTGAACTTGGTGTGGTCGTCACTTTGTCCACTTGAAGCCTTATCATTCCTTCACCCCGCCCCCGTTCAGAGCTGGAGGTTGGCTTGGTCGAGGGTTCTTCGAGGCGAACCGCCTGTAATCATCGTCTGACTGCCCCCGAGGGTGGCTTGGACATTCGCTTTGAGGCCGACGCCGATGTTGGAAAACGTCGGGAGAGAGGAACGCGAACCACTTGTGTTCGTACTAATTCCGCTGGACGACCCCGCGCTGGTTTGAGGCGCGGTTATATCATCCACGCCCCGGTGGTTATTGCCATACCTGTACCCATTCCCAATCCAGGGCACATAATCCAACACCTGGTCGAGCACCGACCCCACAAGGTTGAACCCGGTGGAGAAACGGGAAAGCGTGGGGGAGAAGTGGGATCAGTTTGTTCCTTGGGTAGGAGCTACCGTTAACTTCTGGTTAAAGCGCTCGTACTCGTTAGCAGCAAACTCGTTTTCCTTACCGTATTTAACCTTGTCGGGAAGAGCTGCTAACAATTCCGGATTGAGAATAGCAGCAAACAAGGAGTTTGGTTGGTAAGCATTCTCATTGACAAAGTCAGCACTTAATGGTTGGTCAGTGAGCTTATTGGACCAGTTGTATACCTGTCAAGCTCACATGCCACTGTAACGGTAAGGGTAGATGTATTTGGCATCATCCTTACCGTTCTTGTCCTCTCAGGGCTTAATAAAGGCATCAACCACACTTTGGATTGGACGGTCTTGTCAATCGGGGTTATTGTGGAAGTAGTAGGGTGCGTTGTGACTACTACTACTACTACTTCAAGCCCCGATTGGTAAATCCGGACGATTGGCTCATCCGTAGGGTGTGAAGAGTTGCAAGTCTTCGCGTAAAAGACCTTGGCCTTGCGCTACTAAGTTCAGGTTGCTTTCAAGTTCATCGTACAGTAAGCGAGGTACGGTAGCGGTATCACCCATGGTAATGGTACCCGCTAAAACGAGTTCCCTACCAACGAACTTAGCGCCAGCAACTGCCATCCGTGGTACATATTCAAACCAGCGGTTATTGTTAAAGGGTAGATTCTTTAACCCGTCAGTTTGTTTGTTGACCATGCCTGAGAACAGTAAGGCATATGGTCAACCAGTTACAGTAGCACTGGTACCAGTTGCATTATAGCGCACCCTAAAGACACCTATACTCAAAGGCGCGGTGTGGGCCGACTTGGTAACATGGCCATTGCCACCAAACACCAAAAGCGCTTGCCCGAACCAGGTGAGGTTGCCAATGTTGGCGAAGTACGCTTCAAACGGGAGGGCGATCGGGGCCGACTTGTCGGAGTCAGCTTCCTTTTGAAAGCCCTGCTTGGTGTTTTCAGAGTTATCCACATCAAACCCGGTCTTTTCGTTATCCGCGACCGTCTGCCCGCCATCAAACCACTCGGGGTGGCGGCGCGGGTTGAAGAACCCGGTGGTTTGGAGCAAAACATCGCGCGCCTTTCAGTCCCACAAACCGTGGTGGTTTCACTTGGGCGTTCTTCAACTGGGCGGATAGTTCGCGGTCATGGCCTTGGGATCCAAGTGATCAACGCGGTCAATGGCGGTACGGTTGCGCGCATAAGGCGCATCGTACAGAATCAGGATCGAGGCGGCGAATTTGGCGGGGTCGTTGTGAATTTGCTCAGTCGTTAACCACGGCGTTCAGGGGGTGGGGGTGCCATCTTGGGTGCCTGATCCCGAACTGGAAGGGGCAGTACCAAAATCGTCCGCCTTGAGTTGGACTTGCTGGTTGTTATTGGAGCCCCGTTTAATCGGGGCGTTGGCTAAATCATTAGATTCAAGTTCCACCTGTTCGGTGCCTTGGTCACCGGAGTTGCCCTGACTCCCGGATTTCTTTTTCACCGCCACCTGCAACGCCTTGACTTTGTTTTCATTTGACGAACCCCCACGTTGGGTGGTGGAGGTGGAAGATGTGGTGGAACTGGAACTCGATTCTTCGCCCTTTAAGCTTTCCGTTGATTGCTTCGAACTATCCACGGTTGCATCCTTCACCTTCAAGCCAAACATTGCGCCTGTTTGGTTAGTGCTGTCTGAGCCTGACGAACTCCCTTGGTTAGGGAGCGCTAACCCCCGCTGCAACTGCTCATAGTACACCACGCTACGCGGCACGAGTAAAACGGCAAACCGATAAGGATTGGAGGGGTCTTGCGCCACCTCGACGGGGACCTTGTTTTTGACCTCGTTTCACTGTTGGGGTGCAGCCCCACTCAAACCAAAGCCGCCAAAGGGGTTAAAGGTGATCTGCCCGGTTTGGTCGCGCGTGGGCGTTTGCGGGTTTAACTTCGAAAAATCGAGGTCGTATAAGGCGCGCCCGGCGAGGTCATACCGGCGTAACGCAAAGGTGGTTGATGCGGTCAAAGCCGCTTCGGTTCGGGTGGGATCATACGTGGTTTGTTGACTGCCACTGCCGGCAGTGATGCCCTTAGCGCTGTTGTCGCGCACTAAGGCCCACGCCCCGGGATTTTCACCCGTGAGGGGGAGGGAGGAAAAGCTCGTGTTACGATACGTTCACGGGGTTAAGCGCGGGTTGATGGCATTGGTGTGGCGCAGCGCGACCTCGTCAGGGCGGGTGTAGCTAAATTGCTGGCGCTTGAGCGTCGTGGTGGTACTTGTGAAGTGTCCCACTACGGTGAGTCCCGTCGCGAGGGAGGCGGTGGCGGTGAGGATGAGAATCCAAGTGGACTTGGACAAGGCAGTTTTTTTGGTTTGGTGCATAGTTGTTAAAAATTATACAGCAATTTGCTTTTGGCAATCTTGAACTACACGAATTATGTCGCGCTTGCTTTTAAGAACTGCACCGCTGGCCTGAATATGACCCCCGCCACCATACTTTAAAGCTACTTCGCGTACGTTAATTCCGTTACTACGGAATTCGACCCGATAGTGGTTCTTACCCTCTTCTATAAAGAACAGCCAAATGTGGAATTGTTCAATGTTAGCTAGGATATTTACCCGTGCACATTCTAAGGGTGTTACCTTTAATTTCTTTTGGAACTTCTTATCGGCCACAAAGTAAATAACATTCTGAAAGGTCTGAAAGTTTTTAAAGACATATTGTTTAAACTGGATGTCCTTTAAGGAAGTGTGGTTTAACTCATCATGGATCTTAGCTATATTAGCTTGAGCTCTATATAGCATAGATCCTAGATATAGTGTTCTTCATGATGTATTACTATATAGAAACCTATTACTATCTGTATAAATACCTAAATACAGCGCCGTAGCCGCTGGGGGGCTAAGCTTCCATTTGGCCTGCACCGCTAGATCTACCACTTGTTCAGCCGCGGCAATGTAAGACGCATCAACGAAGTTATGGGTCGTATTGAGATCGTCCTCATTGGGGTGGTGGTCAATCCGCAATACTGCCTTAAACTGGTTTTGGTCTAATAAGTCCCGGCACTCAATCCGTTCCTTATAGTTGGCATCAACAATAACGGCTAAGGCTTGTTGCATTAACTCCGGGGTAATCTGTTCCTTTGGAGTGAAAACCATCTCCAATCAGGGAAAGTTGTGTTTGGGATCACCAACACAGAAGACCTGCTTGTGGGGAAAGTTAGTTTGGATTAAACGCGCTAAGCCGTGTTGTGCGCCCAAACAATCGCCATCAGGACGAATGTGGTGGAAGATCACGATCTTATCATGAGCTTGGATGGCACTAACTGCTTCTGCAATAGAGCCCTTGCGGTGTACTTGGCTATTCATTGGTGCTAATTCTGTTTAAGTTTAAAGAATCAAACAGCAACTGTTGTTGTCGTAGTTTGACTGACAACGCCATTTTGGTGCAAAAATAGCTTAAAAACTTTTTTGAACTTGGTTGGCAGTTTTTATGAAGCGGGTCAATTTAGTTAGTAAGGAGCATTAAAACAATGATCAAATTTTGAAAAGTCCAATGACAAAGAGTTGTAAGTAGTAGTTTTTTGAACCGCTTTAATCAGAAAGGAGTTATTGCTTAATGAAAGAGAAAATTCCGTTTTATAACGAAAAAGAATTCCATGACATGGTGAAAAAGACCAAAAAGGGCACTTTTTCGGGTTGATACATCATCAATAAAAATAACAACAGTGTGGAATTCTCTGGCAGTTTCAACAGACAATTTAAACTTAACAAACCAGTTATACCAGTGAACACAGAATACGTAACGCGTAAAGAATTTAACGAGTACAAAGACTCAAACGACCAAAAACTTACAAAGATTGAAACTGAGTTAAAGAGTCAGGGTCAAAGGATTCAAGTTGTTGAGGACAAAGTTGATCGACTAACTGAAGTTGTTATGGTTCAGAGTCAACAAATCAAAACCCAGGGTGAAGCAATGAACGCCCGCATGGATCGCTTTGAAAGTCTTGTGCTTAAAAGTCTAGAATCAATCGGAAACACTTTGACTGATTTTGGTAAACGCCTCGACGTAATAGAAACTCGTTTAGACAAAATCGATCCGCCTAAATAACTGTAGACTAAAAAATACCAATGGCTAAATTGCTATTGGTATTTTTATTCATTTGAAATTTTTTGCAATTTTGTTGGCACTTCTCAATAAGCCGGTCAATTTATTTAGTGGAGGAGCAAAATGCAAATCTTTTATTTTTTAAATTGATCAGTAAATGGTCTGATCCCTGTTGGCAACTGAGTTGCAAGTAGTAGTTACTTTTTAAATTTCACTGAAAAGAAAGGAGTCGCTTATTAATGAAAGAGAAAATTCCGTTTTATAACGAAAAGGAATTTAACGAGATGATGAAAAAGACCAAAAAGGGCACTTTTTCGGGCTGATACATCATTAATCCAGAAAACAAAAGTGTGGAATTCTCTGGCAATTTCAATAGACAATTTAAACTTAACAAACCGGTTATACCAGTGAACACGGAATACGTAACGCGCAAAGAGTTTAACGAGTACAAAGACTCAAACGACCAACGACTCATAAAGATTGAAACCACTTTGGCTGCCCAAGGTGAACAAATAAGAATCCAGGGCGAGCAAATTAGAGAACTTCAAGTGGAGCAAAAAGCGCAAAGACAAGAGTTTAACGCCCGCATGGATCGTTTGGAAAACCTTTTGGTTGAAAGTATAGAATCCACCAATAAACGCTTCGACTCTATTGAAGGTCGTCTAGACTCTATGGATAGTCGTCTTGATTCTATGGAAAATCGCTTGGATTCAATAGAAGGTTGCCTTGATTCTGTTGAAGGACGTTTAGACTCTATGGAAAATCGCTTGGATTCAATGGAAACTCGCTTAGACAAAATCGATCCACCCAAATAGTATTTAGTAAAACCAAAATACCAATTCTTAGTGGTTTCTTAACTGCTAACTTTTGGTATTTTTTACCCTTTTCAGCTTGCCAGAAAATAAAAGCACCCTATATCTATAGAGTGAATTCGTATACAAAGCTATAAAACAAATAAAAAACCACCTCGAAGGGTGGTTATGAAACAAAGCACTTTTTTTACCTAAAACGCTTTTTTTGATTGCAAGTAGTTTCCTAACCTTTTCTTCATTTTATGTAACAAAAATAAAACACCTAAAACCCAAAAAGAGATCTTTAAGTTAGCAAAGTTTACGTTCCTTTACAAACGACCTTCATTCTGTATAGCAACCGCCAAAAGCAGTGAGAACAGCTAACTCAAAAAGGCTAAATATCAATCTGGTGTTTTTATAAAAAAGCTAAGAAAGCTAACTTACAACAACGCCCCTTCTTTGATAATCGTTTCAATGCAAGCAATAATGCCCCAAATGGCAAAGGCACAAAAAGCAATCCCTACTGCTACTATGATTCAAAAGGTAACAGTTTTTGATCACATTACTAGTTGTTGTCAAAAATGCTTTAAGCTGTCCATAACTATCCTTTAATCGTATTGGCACGTGATCCCACGGCTTTCATAATCCTTTTCCTAAACAAGAAGTAAACAATAAACATTGGCAGAATTGCTAAAATGGCTGCTGCCATCTTTAAATTCAACAACACCCGGATTTGTTCGTCACTTTGCCCGGCATTGCCATCAGTCCCTTGCGCCAACACCCACAGGTTAATGTTGAGATCGGGTCTGTTTGTTAGTAACAATAACGGTCATAAGTAAGAATTTCACGCCGCAAAGGCCGTTAAAATACTTACCGTTCAAGTGGTACTACGTACCATTGGAAAGGCAATTTTGAGGAAGTACCTCAACCCTGTACAACCATCAACAAAGGCCGATTCTTTAATTCGTGGTGGAATTGCTTCAAAGGCAGTACGGAACATAAACCCAGAGAACACAGAAGCGACAAATGGCATTGTTAAGCCCAAGATAATCGCTGGTTTTTCTGGTTGATTTCAATTGGCAACTACCACCACACGATACTGACCAATTAGCAAGGCCGATTCGGGTAAAATTAACACTGCCAAAAAGATAAACCAAAACAGCTTCTTGAGCTTTCACTTTTTTAACGAAAAGGCATAGCCCATGCTAACGGTAAAGAAAAGCCGTAGGATAATCGACAAAATTGTTACTAAGCTGTTAATCCAAATGGCATTAAGGTATTTACCATCTTCCAAAACACGGCGGAAGTTCTCGAAGTGCCACCCATCGGATTTGAGAATTGGTTCACGAATGTTTAAGACCACTTCATCACTGGTGAGTGCTACCACCAGCATCAAATAAAAGGGAAAGATGACCATTAAACCAAAGAAGCACAACACCACCGTTTTAAAGATTAAACCCAACAATACATTCGATCAAGATCGATCTTTAATGGTGAGATCTAAACCCTTCTTCCGTTTTTGGACGTAACGGTTATACCAGATTAAGCTTTGTTTGAACATAATGTCTCTTTATCTTTCACTGCGCTCATTCAATTAAGCGAAAACCATTGCGCAACACTAACCCATAACAAACCCCCAAGATGAACAACACCAAGGTAGCAGCACCAGCAAAATTGTTATTCTGATCACGAATCTTTTGGAAGATGTAAAGCAAGATGGTCGAACCCCCATTGGTTACAGCTTCACTATCATTCCCGTTAAACAACGAAATTGGAAACACCTGCATTCCGCCCAAAATTAACAGGGTCAACAGGAAAATTAAGGTTGGGCGGATTGAAGGTAAGGTAATCTTAAAGAACTGCCTAATTGGTTTTGCACCATCTAAGTTAGCTACCTTATATAAAGTAGGATCCACACTTAACATGGCGGTTGATATTACCAGCACATTAAAAGCCATGTTCTTCCAAATTCCAAAGATAAGAATTCCCCATAAGGCATTAAAGGTATCACGTTCCCCCGAATCTAACCACTTAATGTTGACATGAAAGATGTTGTTTAAGATTCCCGAAGAGGAGTCCAAAATATAAATAAAAGCAATCGAAACCGCTACTCCGGAAGTTACATAGGGTAAAAAGAATACTGTTTGTCAAAAGCCCCGTGCTAACTTCCGGTACACAAAGACAATGGCACTAGAAATAATAATTGCTAGCACAATTGTCAGTGGTAGGGAAATAATCGAGTACAAAAAGGAATTGCGCAAGCCCAAAATAAAGTTGGACTCACTAAAAAGGTTAGCGAAAGTTTGAAAGCCAAACTGTTGGGAATCAACCCGGTAGATGTCCTCATTGTGACTAAACCCTTTCTGTAACGTAAGGAAGAACGGTACTAAAGTAAAGAGAAAGGTAGTTAATAAAGCTGGGCAAAACAGCAAAAATGGTTTTCAAAAGGAAACCTTTTGGTCAAAGATTCCCAGCTCCAATGGCGTTGGTTTAGAGCGGTGCTTTAACAATCACTTAAACATGTTTTACCTCCACCCGTTGCGTTGTTTGGGGATCAAAGAAGTGTAAGCCATTAGGCTTAATCGTAAACTTAACTGCATTACCTACTTCAAACTGGTGGCTCAATTCTAAGCGCACATTGAGCTGTACCCCATTGCTCTCCACAACCCCAACCATGTGTTTCCCTAGGTTTTCCACACTTATAAGGGTACCGCTAAATACGGGACTACCATCGTTTTTGGGAGCCGTTACCTCATCATAACGGAAACCAACCCGAATGGCACCATCAGGTAAATCAAACTTTGTTTTAACTAGGGGACTTTCGTTTCACAACAGCTGTCCAGCTTTAACCGTAGCGTTGACGATATTCATTTCCGGGCTACCCAAAAAGGTAGCAACGAACTCATTGGCCGGTTTTAAGTACAACTCGGAAGGGGAGCCTATTTGCTGTACCTTACCAGTTGACATGCAGACAATCGTGTCGCTAATACTCATTGCCTCTTCCTGATCGTGAGTCACAAAGACAGTAGTAATTTGCAGGTCTTGCTGGAACTTACGGATCCATTGCCGTGTTTGTACCCGCAACTTCGCATCTAAGTTGGACAACGGTTCGTCCATAAGTAGAACCTTAGGTCTTCTAACAATTGCTCTAGCAATAGCTACCCGTTGTTGTTGACCCCCAGAAATATTAGCGGGGCGCTTGTGGAGAATCTTAGTAATTTCCAGTTTTTCAGCTACTTCTTTAGCAGTGCGGTTAATGAAATCTTTGAGCGAAACAATCCGTTTTTGCAACTCCTCAATTTGACTTAATTCGCTTTCAGTTAAATTGCCATCTTTTAAGCTGTATTTGGCTTTTAGTTGTTTAAAGTAACTGCGGTACTGCTTCTTTAAATTCAAGGGTTCAAAGTGGATCTTTCACTTCAATTCCTTCAATTTGGCATAGTCATTAGTTTGCTTAATGGCAGTTTTTTCGGTTTTTAATTCGGTCTTAATATTGGCCAACATTTCCCATCAGTAAGCTTTAATGTTGGCCTTTTCATCGTGGTAATTAGCCTTAATTTCACTTAGTTTTTGCTTAAGTTCACTCTTAATGGTCTGCTCCACTTCAGCACTATCAGCGGTTTCCAATGCAGCCTTGGCTTTAGTTTCAACATCCCTTATTTGACTTAGTGTTTCCTTGCTGAGTGAAATAATGGCAAACTGTTTTTTGCGGGGAATTAACTTTAGGTTAGCTTCCAGTTCACTCTGTTTTTGAAACACACTTACCATCAAATCATTAATCTGGTAAGCCATTCGTTTGGGCTCATCGATTCGTTGTTGCATTAAACGATTGAGCTCTGCCAGCTCCTCACTAGTAGCACCATTAGCCTTTAAGATCAAGCAATTAATGTCGTGTTGCGCTCAGGTATTTTTTTCAAAGATGGCTTCGCGTCAAGACGTATCACTGTAGAGTGGGAAGACAATGTTTTCAAACACACTCATGTGCGGATACAAGGCATAGTTTTGGAACACTAATCCCAGTTTGCGTTGTTGTGGTGGCTTTTTTGTGACATCATAACCATTAAATAAAACCTGACCACTAGTAGGGGCGATAAGACCCGCAATCACGGAAAGCGAAGTTGTTTTCCCACACCCAGAAGGACCTAGTAAGGTAACTAACTCCTTCTTTTTAACCGTGAGGTTAATGTTATCAATTGCGATTGACTCACCAAAGTCGACTACAATATTCTTAAACTCAATTGCACTTTGGGATTTTTCCGCTTGTATCTTTTCCATATTGCTGATTTAAACTGCTTTCATTAACTACCCTTTTGGGCTAATTTGGCTTGACGTTGATCTCAGAGTTGGTACAAACTAGCACCGGTTCCAGCACTAGCAGAGGAATATCCATTGGCTTCATCTAGGAAACGGGTTCAACTAATATCAGCGCCCCTTAACTTGTAAACAGCAGTCAAGGAACGATAACCATCAGTGTCATGGCTCCAAATGTTAATTTTAGCGTTGTAAGCCTTATTGGCAGCGTTGGCTAACTGTAGACCAATGACACTTAAAGGATCATCAGCACTTAATTCCGGATCAGCGATTAAATTTAAACCAGTCCCAGCAATTGGAATAGCATGACCAGCCTCAACCATAGCTACTTCAAAGGATTGGAAGAAGGTTTGCTTAGGGTTAGACTTAAAGAATAAAGCGCCCACTTCACGATCATAGCTGTAAGTGTTGAGTGATCAAACCCAAACAGTACTGCCTTTAGGGATTAGCTTTTCAGCATAGTTAGAGGCCTTTTCGGCTTCGATTTTTTCATCACCGGTGCTATCGCCTTTGCTACTTACATGTTTTTCGGGTGTATCTATTCCATAGATGCGGAGACCGTGTTTACTACTACGAACTTGCGTGGATGCAGAAGAAGAATCTTGGGAATCTTCAGTTTTCTTTTCCTCTTTTTTGTCTTCTTTCTTAGCGTTTTCTTTAGATTTTTGTTCAGCTTCCTTTCGGCGCTCTTCGCTTGCGTAATTGATCTCAGGCGTATCACCATCACGCCAATATTCGATGGTGGCTGGCTTTAATTTGGCCTGTTGAGCTGTTGTTAATTGAAATTCGTTCTTGGTAGTATAGTCGCGGGTACAAGCAGTGAGAATAGGGGCTACAGCGAGGAGCAAGAGACCAGTAAGATAGCCCGGTCTGGAGCAAGAAAACCCTTTCATCTTTACCTAAATTGAACTAACTACGGTGAACAATTTAGATAAATTTACATTAATTGGGAATTAATTGTGTAGTTGTTAGGTTATTTAGGGGGTAAAAAGTAGAGATTTTTTAAAAAAAGAAAGCGGGAAATTGGCCTAATTTTGACCCTAAAACTAATTCAAAAACGGTTAATTTTTAGCAATTTAAGTAGTTTTACTCTAAATATACAGGCGCTCTTAGCAATTGTGCACTAAATTTTGACACCTTGGTTTTGATCAAGCATTTAATTGATGTATGGCAAGACCGCCGAAAAATTACAAAATAATTACTTTTATTTAGTTCTTGCACTCACCAATTTAGCAGTGCTGACCTGTTCATTGCAAGCCTCTTTGAATTGTTTTTTTAGCAAAGTCAAGAAAAACACAAATTTAAGGAGTTCAAAACTAAGTGGATTAAATCGCCCAAAGTTAGCGTTAGCTAAGGTTTTAATGCTATTCACAAACGACTTGATTCAATGGAAGCTCGCTTAGACAAATCTCCCACCCCCACCACCTCATTCCCCGTATTAGTATTAGGCGCGAGGTTGTTGGTGGAGGAGGTGTTTCCGTCACTCGTGCTTGGTAACTGCCCCACAAGCCACCCACTCACCCGTTCAACGGGTGACAGTTGATTGGTGGTGCTTGAGTCCTGCGTGGTACCCCCACCACTAAGCACACTACCGAGGTTACCACTATTCGTCCCAAACACCGGTGTCGTTGTTTTGAGGGCTTGGGGTTGGGGTTGGGTGGAATGGTCTGTACCAAAGCTTTGGCGCAGCTTCACCCGAACCTCGTTGGGGTCCAACAGGTTTTTAAGATCGTCGTCTAACTTGTCGGAAGCAGTAACTTTTTTAGGTTTAATCAAATGCAGGTAGGGGGAGGTGTTTTGGGAATTGGTTTGACCGGAGCCTTGAGTGGAAGCCTTGTACGAATCCTTGTCGGTGGAGCTAATTTGGTACGCGAGGGCATTCGGGTGCTCCGGTAAGGTGTCCCCTGTTGCGGTGGTGGTGGTACTACTTGTAGCTGCTTGCGACTCGGACACCGCGCTGTGAGCTTGATCCGCCCACACCCCCTTCAAATCCCACACACTCTCGACCCGTCCCAACCGGTTGACCCAACTGCCACGAAATGCCGCTCAGGGCCGCTTGGCCCAAATTAACTCCCTTTGGTCGCTGTCACTGGCATCCAGGCCACTTAACTGGAGGCCCAAATAACCCGCGCGGGGTTTGATAAAGTCCGTGAACCGTAACTAACCACCCGCCGAGCTGGAAGCTCAAGCTGGTACCACTGACAACGAGGTTACCGACGTCCTGGGGCGTTCAAGCCAACCCGGGGGTGATCAGCACAGCCTTTGAATCATTATTTTGTTCGGGAATTTTAAAACCGATACTGGGGACGGTTGTACTGTTTTGGTTCGCAGTGCTAGACGTAAGCGTCGTCCCAAAATAGGTTTCCACCAACGCCGGATTCAACAATCCATTCACCTCACCATAAGCGGGGAGGTTGAGCTTGGTTTGATCCGACTTTAATTCGGTGTAAGACCATTTTTGGTCGGTGGAATTAAACTTACTGTTATCATCTTGCCCACTCTTATTGACCAACACCGGGATGCTGCCCAACAGGCCGCGCAGGAACAGCTGCACCCGCTGGGCGTTGTTCTTGTTGGTGAATGACAGCGCGTTCGGTCAGTCGGATGTGGGGGTGAGGTTGGGGGGAGGTTGGTGTAATTCGTCAAGTTGTCGCCCGATGTGGCTTCTGCAACCGTTACCGAATCACCACTTTTATCAGCCTTATCCTGCTTTAACGAGTCGGGGTTGCCCGCTGATCCACCCGTTGTTGAACCCTGCTGGTTCGTACTGCCCGTAGCACTCGCGAAATTGGTGTAGTTTTCGTCACTTTGTCCGTTCTTATCATTCCTTCACCCCGCGCCCGTTCAGAGCTGGAGGTTGGCTTGGTCGAGGGTTAACCAGGGAGTGCCTTGCTGATTAGGCGTAGTTCGCGAACCACTTAAGGTGCCGTTGACATTGGCTTTGAGACCAACGCCGACATTCGAAAACGTCGGTGCGGGTTCGTTACTGGATGCATTTTGGGATTGTCCCTGGGTCGTTACCCCACTCGTACTACTGTTGCTCCCCCGGTGGTTATTCCCATACCTGTACCCATTCCCAATCCAGGGCACATAATCCAACACCTGGTCGAGGAGTGCCCCCGCGAGGTTGAACCCGGTGGAGAAGCGGGAAAGCGTGGGGGAATAAAAATACCAACAGCAAGTTTTAACACTTACTGTTGGTAAATTTATGTCTTTTTAGACCAAAAAATCAACTAACTCTTTCAAGTGCCTAAAGGCTTTTCCTTATTTGTCGTCTCAGTGTCAGCAACTTCATTGACAGTTTTAATTTTCATAATGAATTCACAAGTACCATCTTCCTTTGGATCAAAGTAAGCTACCATTGAAGCAATTTTGGGGTATTCAAGTTTTTCACTGGCTTTTTCTAAAAAAAGATTCCTTAATGCTTTAACTTTTTTCATGTTTAAATGTTCCTTTCTTTTTTCTTTTGATTTTTTAAAAAATAACTAACACTTGCAACTCGGTTGCCAACAGGGATCAGACGCTTTGCTGATCAATTTCAAAAATTAAAGATTTGCATTTTGTTCCTCCACTAAATACATTGAGTAGGTTATTTAGAAGTGACAACAAACTTTGCAAAAAGATTTGAGCATTAACTAGAAAAGACTCAAAACCAAATAAAACCAAAAGCGAACTGAATCGCAAAATATTTCTTAAAGACATAACTATCCTTTTATGCCTTTTAAATGGTCTTTAAAGTTTGAAAGTGCCAAAACAACTTTAAAACTTTTGGAAAGTAAAAAGCCTATTAATAATCAGGTGTTATCCACCCACTAACTTTCCCATAAGCGGGTAAATTTTGATAATTAGTGTTGTCTTTGTTTTCGTTAGAGTTGGCAGCGCCGTCCTCCGTTTTGAGGTTACCCGAGCTTTCCTTGGTGATTTTATCCTGCTTTAACGAGTCGGGATTCCCCGCTGAGGTATTTGTACCTGAAGAACCACCCTGCTGGCCACTGCCCGTAGCGCTTTTAAAGGTGGTGTGGTTTTCGTCACTTTGTCCGTTCTTATCATTCCTTCACCCCGCGCCGGTTCAGAGCAGGAGGTTGGCTTGGTCGAGGGTGGGTCATTTGGAGCCGCCTGTAGTCGTCTTCTGACTGCCACCAAGCGTGGCTTGGACGTTGGCTTTGAGGCCAACGCCGACATTCGAGAACGTCGGGAGAAAGGAACGCGAACCACTTGTGTTCGTACTAGTTCCGCTGGACGACCCCGCGCCGGTTTTAGGCGCGGTTATATCATCCACGCCCCGGTGGTTATTCCCATACCTGTACCCATTCCCAATCCAGGGCACATAATCCAACACCTAGTCGAGAACCGACCCCGCGAGGTTGAACCCGGTGGAGAAGCGCGTGAGCGTGGGGGAGAAGTGTGTCTATCTCTTCAATGCTAGTTTTATGTAGAGATAAATTGAGCTCACTAAGTTAACAGTAGTGCCCAATGCAATTAATGATCCTAACATCATCATTCAACCCAATGCTATGAATAATTCAACACTTTTTAAATTTGTACCTAAAATGGCACCGAAGAAAACAATAGCAAAACCAACAATATCACTAACTATCAAACTGTAACCAAAAACGAGTTGGTACTGCTGTGTATTTTCCCGTTCTATTAAACGCAAGTTAGTCCAAATTAAATTACCAATAATTAACAACGGAATTAAGGTAATAATAACAACAAAAAGAAAGACTAATGTGCCTAATGGTACAGCAATTTCTTTAATCGGTAAACCAAGTTCCTTTAATTGAAAGGTATTCAAAAAAGAAAAACGTACAGCTTCTACAATCGATGCTTTGGTATATATATCAAAAAAAGAGACCATAGACCGGCAACCAAAAGAAAAAACCTAAAAGCAATTGTACTGCTCAAATAGTAAAGAAACTAATAAATAAAGCTTTTAGTTTCTGTTCTATTTTGTTGTTATTCAACTGTTCTTCGCCTTCCATTAGCCTTAGTTTCTGTCTAATGAAAAGGGAGTTAGCTAGCGCAATTTGCGGTAATAAAATACCTCATTTAAGTCACCTAATTGATTTGTGAAACAGCTCTGTTTGTGAAGTGTGTTTGTAAACCCAAAAGTTAATCCCAATCAACGCACACCAACAAGCTAAAGTTAAGACGCCAAAGGTGGGAACCACATGATTTTTAATGTATCACCAAAAAGGAAGTGGTTTATCACTTCCCAAAATGTGTTGCTCAAAATAGATCGTATAAGTAAGCGTTATAAACAAAAGTAAGAGAAAACAAAAAACAAAGAATCCCAAAGTCAAATAGTAGCAAGTGTTAATTTATGCAGTTGTTGCTTCGTCGTTACAGAAAGGCCTAATTCTTTGCAATCAATACTTTTTGCGGTTGTTTCCATCCCTCTTGTTACCAATAATTTATCGAACTAAATCTTTGTGAAAAGATACAACTTACTGTTTAAAAGTTGCTTTAAATTTTAAAGCAGCAAAATATTGATAGTTAATTAAACAGAAAATTTAATTTTGTGCAAACAAAAACTTAACTAAATTAACAAGAGCAATTAAAGGCATAAGGCGCATCGTACAGAATGAGGATCGAGGCGGATCATTTGGGGAGGTCCTTGTGAATTTGCTCGGTCGCAAGCCACGGCCTTCAGGGGGTGGGGGTGCCTGATTGACCAGATTCCGAACTGGATGGGGTGGTGCCGAAGTCGGCTGCCTTGAGTTGGACTTGCTGGATTGGAGCCCCGTTTAATCGGGGCGTTGGCTAAATCATTAGATTCAAGTTCCACCTGTTCGGTGCCTTGGTCACCGGAGTTGCCCTGACTCCCGGATTTCTTTTTCACCGCCACCTGCAACGCCTTGACTTTGGTGTCCCCTGACGAACCCCCACGTTGGGTGGATTGGCCAGATCCAGATGTGGTTGAAGAACCAGTGGCCTCAGCGCCCTGGAGTTTTTCATTGCTCTTCGCGGTGTCCGCCTCGGCGTTCTTCACCTTCAAGCCAAACATTGCCCCGGTGGTGGAAGTATTTTGACCATTCTCGGTTCGCTGCTGTGGTAAGCCCAACTCCCTTTGCAACTGCTCATAGTACACCACGCTGCGCGGCACGAGTAAAACGGCAAACCGGTAGGGATTGGAGGGGTCTTGCGCCACCTCGACGGGGACCTTGTTTTTGACCTCGTTTCACTGTTGGGGTGCAGCCCCACTCAAACCAAAGCCGCCAAAGGGGTTAAAGGTGATCTGCCCGGTTTGGTCGCGCGTGGGCGTTTGTGGGTTTAACTTCGAAAAGTCGAGGTCGTATAAGGCGCGCCCGGCGAGGTCATACCGGCGTAACGCAAAGGTGGTTGATGCGGTCAAAGCCGCTTCGGTTCGCGCAGGTTCATACGTGGTTTGTTGACTGCCACTGCCGGCAGTGATGCCCTTAGCGCTGTTGTCGCGCACTAAGGCCCACGCCCCGGGGTTTTCACCCGTGAGGGGGAGGGAGGAAAAGCTCGTGTTACGATACGTTCACGGGGTTAAGCGCGGGTTGATGGCATTGGTGTGGCGCAGCGCGACCTCGTCAGGGCGGGTGTAGCTAAATTGCTGGCGCTTGAGCGTCGTGGTGGTACTTGTGAAGTGTCCCACTACGGTGAGTCCCGCCGCGAGGGAGGCGGTGGCGGTGAGGATGAGTCAATCCAGTTTGGGAGAAATCATTTAATTGTCTTCTACTACTAATAGTTGTTGCGCCAGAGAATCTTTATGGCGCTCAAGAAATCTCAAAAATTCCCTTACATAATACTCCTTTTGTAAAGGATGTACACTGCTACTCTTCTCAGAATCTGCAGTTTTTTCTTTAAAAATAATCCTTACATTAAGTTCGTAAGTTCCATCTTCTAAACCAACTGGGTAAAAACCAAAAGCTAATAGTTTTGAATTAACTATTATTTCTATTGTTTCTTCGATTGAAGTTATTCTTAATTTTTTTGTATTACTCATATTGAAAAATTCCTTTCTGTTTGCAAATTACATAACTACTATTTGCAGCAATGCTACCAACGGTGATCAGATTTTTTACTGATCAATTTCAAAAATTAAAGATTTGCATTTTGCTCCTCCACTTAATAAATTGAACTAGCAATTTAGAAGTGCCAACAAAATTGACAAAAAGTTTTTAGAAAGCATTAAATGAATAAAAATACCAGCAACTAATCTTTAAGATTAACTGCTGATACCCTTATTTTTTAACTAAAAACTATTTGGGCGGATCGACTTTGTCCAGGCGAGTTTCCATAGAGTCTAAACGAGTTTCCATAGAGTCTAAGCGTCCTTCAACAAAATCAAGACAACCTTCCATTGAATCTAAGCGATTTTCCATAGAATCAAGACGACCTTCCATTGAATCTAAGCGATTTTCCATAGAATCAAGACGGCTTTCCATTGAAACCAAGCGATTTTCCATAGAATCAAGACGACTATCCATAGAGTCTAAACGTCTTTCCATAGAGTCGAAGCGATTATTGGTAGATTCTATACTTTCCACCAAAAGATTTTCCAAACGATCCATGCGGGCATTAAACTCTTGTCTTTGTGCTTTTTGCTCCACTTGAAGTTCTCTAATTTGCTCGCCCTGAAGAAGCACAACTTGAACTAATTGATTGATTTGTTCGCCTTGCTTTTCAACAGTTTGAGTCAATTTGTTGATTTGTTCGCCTTGGATAGCCAAAGTAGTTTCAATCTTTATGAGACGCTGATTGTTGGCATCTTTGAACTCGCTAAACTGCTTTTGGGTAACATAACCACTTTTTCGTTTTTCCATATGGTTGAAATTGCCATTAAATCCCATGTCGTAGCTACCATCAGGTAACTCTTCTTCCCAAACATGACAATTATTAATCTTATCTTTGTTAAGTCTTTTCTTAAACAAAGCAAGTGAAATTATGCGTTTAATGGCAAGACCTCCTTTATTATTGATTGGAAAAACGTAAAAATGTTTAAGAAGGTGGTTCGTCACTGGTCACTGAACGAGTTTGAAACCTAATTGGAAGTTGTTAATTTTTAATTTAAACATTATGAGTCTTTACACTAACTAAATTGCTTTAAGTTAGTAAAGACACCAAAAATAAACCAAAAAGTTTTTTTGAAAGTAAATCTCTATTAACAATTAGAAGCAACTAAAAATTCAAAATTCCAAAAATATTTAATCTTTTTGGCGACTTTGAAAACCTTTCCCAATTTATTTAGTGGGAGCAGGAAAACGAAAACTTGTGTTGAAAGCCTGCTTTCCTACTCCCAATTGATGCATACTCTTAAAGGTTTTTCAACACGTCACATATTGAAAGTTTGCATAAGCTTGTTCCTTACATTTGCTAACAGATCTTTCTGTTAATTTCAATATCGCTAAAAAAGTATTTTTTAGCCTTCTGCTTGTTAGGTAGATGGCTTTTTTTATTTATTTGACTTAATCCCGAGGAAAATGGAACGTTAAATCACTTATCCTGCCCTGACTTAAGTTTAAATTACAGTAGGTAGGTAGCTTTCTCGGATTACGGGGAATTTCTAGAGAACCGGGGTTAATAACCTGGATCCCATCAATAGTTTCATAGTGCTCTATGTGACTGTGACCCACAATTAAAACATCACAAAGATAGCTTTTAGCTTGATCAACCAGCATTTTATACCACTGCTTGAGATCATGACGGGGCGCTTGATGGCCGTGCATTAAAACAAACTGGATTCCCTCTAACTCAAACATTTGAATCTCTTCGCCAACAACATCATGATTACCAGCAACCCAAAAAGTGGCATTTTGATCCATAAACTTTTTAGTAGTTAAATGATCACCAGCATGAATTACTACATCAGGGTTGTGCAACTTCATAACGGCTAGTCACCTATCGTTATAGCCATGGGTGTCTGATAACACTAATACTTTAGTCATTTTCCTTTAGAAAAGTTTTAATTTTTTGTGCTAAATTAGCAGGAATAAACTGTGATAATTCGCTCAAAGAAGCAGCTTCAATGTTTTGCATTGTTTGAAAATTATCAAGTAATATTTGGACAGTTTTTCGCCCAACCCCTTCAATTTGTAAGAGTGGATTTTGGAAGCGAGCGCGACTAACTCGCTTAAAGGCATTGTGTTTGGCAAAGCTATCGACCTCTTCTTGAATGGTGGTAAGATAAGCAAACAAAGGCGTATTTTTGTCAATGTTAATGGTAGTGTTATCCGTTAACACAATGTGGTCAGTTTGGTGACGGGTGTTTTTCGCTAAGCCAATAATGATCGGTTGGGTAACGTTAGGGAAAGAGGCAAACACCTTGGTTACCGTATTAATTTGGGCAATCCCACCATCGACAATTAAAAGATCACTTAAAGGTAGCTGTTTATGGGTTTGGATGGACGAAATAATCCGGCGGTACACCACATCAGCCATATAGTTAGTGTCACCCTTATGGTCAATGTTAATGTTGTAACGGCGTGATAACGCTTTCATCCGTTTGCCATTTTCGTACCGTAACATCGCCCCCACCACGTGGTCTTTGTCATAAAAGGAGATGTCAATAATTTCCAGACTTTGAATCGAAGGAACTTGTAAAAGCTGCGCTAATTGCTGGTGCACTTCGGCACGGTTAAGGTTATTGATAAACCCAGTTCACTTGGTGTTTAAGGCATAACGGGCGTTGTCAATCACGGTTTGCAAAATGGATTTTTGCTCGCCGTTTTTTGGTTGCGTAACATTAATTTTAAGACTGTTGGCCAGTAAGCTCAAATTCTCTTCGCTTAAAGAAACTGTAAGGGTTTTGGGTATCTTATTGGTGGAATAATAGTGGTAAATAAAGGTAACCAAAGCACTTTCAACTTCCTTTTCATCGTCCTGTGGTAGTTCAAAGACCTGCTGGTTTTTGCCTATTAGTTGGTTATCAACGTAAGCAAAGACGGTAATGGCTAACACATTTTTCTCAAAGACATAACCAATAAAGTCATGGCTTTGCTTTGCTTTAATGAAGGCCGTTTGTTGCATGTTCACTAGTTCTAAAACGGCTTTCTGTAAGTCCAAGAAGTGGCGTGCTGCTTCAAAGTTTTGTTGTTCACTAGCCTTGATTTCTTGCTGTTGCAAGTGGTTTAAAACCTGCTCGGGACCGTGGTTAAAAAACTGTTCAATTCCCTTGACGGTGGTCTGGTAACGTTCCGGTGTATCCTCGCCCATACACTGACCCATGCACATTTTAAGCTGATAGTAAAAGCAGGGGTGACCCCGTTCATGGGGCGCGCACTTGCGTAATGGAAAAAGCTTTAACAACAGGTCATAAATGTCACGCAGTCGAAACTTACTCGATGCAAACGGACCGAAGTACTTATTCTTGGAAAACTCATACCGGCGGCCCAATTCCAAGGTGGGTTTAACACTGGCGGTAATAAAGAAATAGAGATAACCATTATTTTCCTTTAAAACTAAATTAAAGCGCGGTTTGTACTGTTTAATTAGTTTGGCCTCTAAGTTCAAAGCATCATTTTCATTTTTCAAAATGACGTATTCGACATCCGCAATTCGCTCCACTAGTGCCCGTGTTTTAAAGGAACGGTTTGGATTAAAGTAATGGTGTACCCGCTTAAAGATGTCCTTAGCCTTCCCGACATACAAAACTTGACCAGCGTCATCCTTTCACAAATAGCAGCCTGGCTTATGGGGTGCGTTCTTTAACTTAAAAGCGAGCGTATTGTTCACGATGATCAAGCGGCTAACAAAATAAAATTAGGATAACCTAATGAAAAATTTAACTACCCGACAAGCCCAAATTCTCAAGGCCATCATCAACGAATATATTGCCTATCCAGTACCTGTTGGTAGTAAATTATTAACTAAAAAATATTTTAAAAACCTCTCTGGCGGTACACTCCGAAACGAAATGGCCGTTTTGGAAAAAGAGGGTTATCTCAAAAAGAACCACATCTCTTCAGGACGAATCCCCTCCCAGTTGGGCTATCAGTACTATGTCAAGTTACTCACTAAAAATGATGATAAGAGTAACCTTAAAACCCGCTTAAGGGCGATTATCTTGCAAAAACACAAAACAATTGATGAAATTATTGAACTGGGGGTAAAGTTTATCAACGAAATGGTAAACCTACCAGTGGTGTTAACCCACTTTAGTAGTGATGAAGTCTTAAAAAAGATTGATCTCATTATGCTCGATCAGTCCTGTGCACTGCTACTGTTAGTGTCAGCTAGTGGTAACGTCTTTAAGAAAACGATTAGCTATGCTAACCAAAGACAGTTTGAAGACATCATGGTATGTGTCAGGATCTTTAATGATCGCATTATCGATACACGTTTCTGTGATATTGCCCAACACTTAGATGTTTTAAAGGAAATTATTCGCAGCAAGGTACACGAGTACCAGTATGTCATTGACGAAATCCTGTTTAAGCTGTTTAACTTTGAGGAATTCCAACAAGCACGTAAGCAGGTTTATGGCATCCATTACCTAGCCCAACAACCAGAGTTTGCCAACCAGGAAAGATTGACGCGTATCTTAAACTTACTGGAAGATACTAGTGTCTGACAACAAATGGCCTTTATGAACCAAAACAACCAGACTACTAATATTACGTTTGGTGACAAGTTAGGATTAGAAGGGGAAGAGGTTTCGGTAGCTTCTACTCTTATTAATACCACCAACGAAAGTAAGCACCAACTAGCGATAGTGGGTCCCACCCGGATGGACTACCAAAAGGTGAAAGCGTTATTGTTGACCCTCAAAGAAGAGATCGAGGAGTACGATAAGCAACTTCACGGTGGTAAAACCACTAGCTCCACTTAAACAAACGCATTTGACTAACGGTTGACTTTGGTAAACGGTTTAACTCATTTAGGGTAAACAGATCACTACCATTTTTACCACGATGACCAATAATCTCACTGTGCTTATTAGCAGCAAAACAGCTTACCGGGGTTTTGGTTTTGGGAATTAGTTTTTTACCAACACTCATGCGGCTAGCGACTGCCAGTTCCACTACTTCAAAGTTATAGACACCACCATCACTGTTAATCACTACTAAGGCATCATTATCCTGTAACGGCATTGCAAACCGTACCTTTTCCTCAGCTTTGAGTTTAATCCCCTTCACCCCAATTCCCTTGTTACTAATAATTGGAATTTCTTCCGCTAAGAAGGTAGCAAAACTGTTGGAAGATGACACCAGACAAACTAGTTTAGGTTCCCTTTTAGTTTGAACAAAGGCGTTGACCAGTTTGTCGCGTTCCCGGAGTGCCATGCAGCAGCTTGACTTAATTTGCTTCGTGTTAATGACTTTGCTCAACTCGACCCGTTTGACCATACCGCACTGTGACGTTAACACCAAGAGCTGTTGTTCCATTTTGTCTGGGTTTACAATCCCTGCTAGTACCAATTTTTCATCTTCCATTAGGATCGGTTTTTTGGCCAACAACTCGTTCATCTTGGTTTTGGTGTTACTTAACGTTTTGTAAATGGGAACGGTAATAATGTTACCGAGTGAAGTCACCATAAAAAAGTAATCGGAGTTTTGTACTACGCCTCCAAAAATCAGTTGGTCTTGTTCACTTTTAAATTCCACTAGGTGCTTCGCTAACTGTTCTGGTTCAAACTTAAAGTAGATGCCATCGTGACTAATGAGTAAGCCCACTTCCTTGTGTTCGATGAAGTCACTGTCTTGTACCTTTTGCTTTTCAATTAAACCAACTATTTGTGCGCGTCGTGGTTGGTTAAACTGCTTTTTGTATTGGAAAAACTGTGCTTGTAACAACTGGTTTCGTGCTTGCGGTTTAGCAATTAAGCATTCGGCTGTTTGGATCGTTTGCTCTAACTCTTTTTGTTCGGCAAACAGGACCTTAATGTCGGTGTTAGTTAACTGGTACAAACGCAACGACACAATCGCTTCGGCTTGATTTAGGGTAAAAGCATACTTGTCAATGAGCTTGGTTTTCGCATCCTGTTTGTCAGTAGCACGGCGAATTAAACGAATAATTTCATCAATCATCGAAACCGCCTTAATTAAGCCCTTAATGATTTCCAAGCGCTTATTGGCCAATGCTAAATCATACTTGGCGCTGTTAATGATCAATTCGTGGGCAAAGGCTAGGAACTGATCAAAGTAAGCTAACAACCCCACCCGTACCGGACAACGGTTGGCAATTACCGTATTGTTGAGGTTAAAGTTTACTTGGAGTTGGGTGTGTTTGAACAAGAACGCCATAATCTTGTCAGCACTCAAAAAGTCCTTGTGGTTAATAATGATCCGAATACCACTACGATCAGAGCTGTCAATCACACTTTCCAAGGCACTGAGTTTATTGTCACTAATTAACTCTTCAATTTGTTTAACAATATTGGCCTTCACCGTTTCGTATGGGATTTCGGTGATTACAATCTGGTTTTGGCCAAACGCAGTGTTCGTTTCATATTTGGCCTGAATCACAAACTTACCCTTCCCAGTTTGGTAGATGTTCGCCAACTCTTGCTCAAAGTACACTAATCCACCAGTTGGAAAATCCGGTCCCTTAACAATCTTTAAGATGGCCTTTAAATCACAATCAGGGTTTTCAATCCGGTAACTCAAACCATCAAGCAGTTCACCGACATTATGGGGTGCAATATTAGTGGCATAACCCGCCGCTATTCCACTGGTACCGTTAATAAAGAGGTTAGGTAACAGGGTTGGTAACACGCTCGGTTCGACCTCACTGTCATCAAAGTTATTCACAAACGGTACTAACTGCTTTTCAATGTCTTTGAGTAGTTCAAACCCGTACGGACTTAAACGCGCTTCCGTATAGCGCATCGCGGCAGCGTTATCACCATCTATGGAACCATTATTCCCGTGAATGGAGATAGTAGTGAGGTTGTTCTTTCAGGCTTGTGACATCCTTACAATCGCATCATAGATCGATGCATCGCCATGGGGGTGGTACTTACCCATAATTTCTCCGACTGCCCGAGCTGACTTTTTGTAGGGTGAAGTGGGTTTTAAGCCCATTTGGTACATGCCATAGAGGATGCGGCGTTGAACTGGTTTAAGCCCATCACGTAGATCAGGTAAAGCCCGGTCTTGGATAATGTACTTAGCATACTTACTAAAGCTAAAGGCAAAGACATCTTCGATGGCCTGGAGTAATAACGCTTGTTTATTCTTTTCCATTAGTTCTCACTACTAAAGTTAATGTTAGCTTCAATCCAGCTTTTACGCAATTCGGTTTTATCACCCATAAAAACATTAATTTGCTTTTCAGCTTGGATAAAGTTATCCAATTTGATCTGAATTAGTTTACGCGTCATCGGGTTCATCGTGGTTTCCCAGAGCTGATCAGCATTCATTTCCCCTAAACCCTTGTACCGTTGCACATTAAAGTGGCTATGCTTAGCACGGTACTGTTCCAATTCCTGTTCGGTTCAGAGATAACGGGCTTTTTTATCACGACCTTCAAACTTATAAAGTGGTGGAAGTGCTAGGTAAATGTGTCCTTTTTCAATTAGGGGTTTCATGTAACGGTAGAAGAAGGTGAGCAGTAAAATCTGGATGTGCGCACCGTCATTGTCAGCATCAGTCATGATAATAATCTTGTCGTATTTACGATCGCGAATGGTGAAGTTGTTACCAATACCAGTACCGATACAGAAGATGAGTGTTAACAGCTCTTCGTTGTTAATCGCTTCCTTCTTGTTGTTAATTTTCTCCACATTTAACACCTTACCGCGTAACGGTAAGATGGCTTGTAGAAAGCGATCTCGTCCCATTTTAGCCGTACCACCAGCACTGTCACCTTCCACCACAAACAGTTCGCGTTCAGCCACTTTTTTGGACTGCGCCGGTGCTAATTTACCAAACAAAATGCGCTCGGCCTTCGGATTAGAAAGGTTCTTTTTAATTTGGCGTTGTTGTTTGAGTTCTTGGCGCAGTTTGCGGTTATAAAACAGCTTTTCGACAATTAATTTAGCATCAACACTGTTACGTTCCAAGAACTGGAAGAAGTGCTTTTGGGTTAGCTTTTGCACTACCGCTTTAACTTCCTTGGAGAACAGTTTGCTCTTCGTTTGCCCTTCAAAGGCAATAATCTTTTCGGGGAGATTGACCTTAATAATGCCGTTTAAGCCTTCACGGATTTCACTGGCCTCAAAGTTCTTGTCACGCTCCTTTAGGAAGTTGTACTTGCGGCAGTAGTTGTTAATCACATCACCAACAGATTGACGAAAACCCGCTTCATGACTACCCCCTTCGCTGGTGCGAATCGAATTGGCAAACGAAAGTAGTTTTTCATCCTCCCCATCAATAAACTGAAACACGGCTTCCAGTTCAATGTCATCTTCAGTGCCACTAACAAAGATCTTTTGCGCAATTTGTTTGGAATCAGCGTTAAGTTCGTCCAAGTACTGACTAATACCGGCTTCGGTAAAGAACACCTCTTTTTCCCCACTGCCGGTTTCATCAACGAAGGTCAGTTGTAACTTTTTGAAAAGGAAGGCTAATTCCTTTAACCGCGCACGAATTAGTTCGCTGTCAAAGTGGATCTTTTTAAAGACCTTTGGGTCAGGACGAAAAGTCACACTGGTACCGTGTTCGTCAATTTTGGCATTACCAATGCAATGCGCTTTTTGCTTAATCTTACCACCATTTTCATACACCGAGCGGTACACCTTGCCCTGACGTTTAACCGTTACTTGTAACTGGTCACTCAAGGCATTCACCACCGAAGCCCCCACCCCGTGCAACCCTCCAGCAATCTTATAAGAATCGTTATCAAACTTACCACCGGCATGGAGGTAGGTAAAGACGGTGTCAATCGTAGAAATCTTGGAATCGGAGTGTGTTTCGAAGGGAATACCACGACCGTTGTCACTAACAGTTATCTGGTTTTCGGCATGTAAAACAACGGCAATAGTATTAGCAAAGCCCGATAAAACTTCATCGACACAGTTGTCTAAAATTTCCCACAGCAAGTGGTGAAAACCGCGACTATCGGTTGAGCCGATGTACATTCCCGGGCGTTTTTTTACAGCATCTAGCCCCTTGAGAATTTTGATATTCGCTTCGCTGTAATTATTTTTCATCTCCGTCCAAATTTAAACTAGAATTATCCTTGAAGCCGAATTAGTTTAGGGGCAAAACAGATCCATGGTAAGGATCAGAGAACAGTTCGACTCTGTTATTCGGCACCAATTATTAATATTTCCTCTTATGATTTTGATGACGAATTATTATCGTCATCATTTTTTTTGCCATCTTTGGTATTGCTAAAGCTTTTTTGCGATGTTTTTAACAACTCATCCAAGAAGCTTTTGAGCGCATCATCCGCCCCTGCAGCGCTGCCAATTTTTTCTAATTCTTGTTGAATAGAAGCCACATCAAAGCCACTTTCAGCTAAATTAGAAATCTTGTTGGAAGTAGCGACATAGTTGGACAAAATTAATTCCACAAACTGTTCTACGGTAGTGGAGAAGGGTAATTGGGTACCCTTCAAGGCTTCCAAGGCTTTTTCTAAATCCTTGAAGTGTTCTTCAGTGATTTCAATCTGAATGGTTCTTCTTTTATTTGTGCTCATTATTCTGTTTTATTACCTTGGCTTACCACTACGGAAGCAAAGCGAATGACCTTGTCGTGGAGTTTGTAACCCGATTTCGATACCTTCACCACCGTATTAGCCGGTTGATCAGAAGGCACAGCTTCCAGTGCTGCCATCACCTTTTCGTCAAATTGTGCCCCTGGTTCAATGGCAATCTTAGTAACACCAAAACCTTCTAATCAGCGCGAAAAGGCATCCAACACCATGTTAAACCCAGTGGTATAGTTTTTTACTTGGGGATCCTTTTGAGCATAGGAAAGTGCAATTTCGAACTGGTCAATAATAATTAAGGGTTGATCAATCGACTTTTCGATCACATACTTCTTTGCATTTTCCAACTCTTCCTTACTTTTAATGGTCAGTTCTGCCACTTTTTCCTGAATTTTCTTCTGCGCTTCTTCCTGGATTTTTTCCACTTTTAAGCGAAATTCCTCGTTGACTTTTTGTAAGTTAGGAATCTTTTGTTGCAACTCGTTGAAGTTTTGTACTTGTTGCTTAAACTTCTTTTCCAGTTCAGCAACTGCTTGTAAAAGTTCCTTTTCAATTTGGGTTACTTTAGCCTTATTGTGTTTGACTAAAAGCGTACGGATGGAACTGAGAATTTCGGTAATTGTGAGTGAGTTTTCGCTCATGAGTAATTTATTGTAATTCTAATTAATGGCTTTCCACTGCTAAACATTGATAGCTTTTGCGGTCCAAGGTTTTTTTCTGGGCAGTGAGAGCCGAGTGGTAGTTGTGGAGTTGTTTTAAGTTGTAGTTTAACAGCTTGTATTCCACATGAACTAGATCAAAGAACTGTTGCACTTGGCAGTTAGTCTTAGTGCCCTTTTTGGCTACACTACTATAGTACAAGTGGACGTATAAACTACCACGTTTGGTCTTAGTTCTTAGTACTCCTAACTGGTTAAACTCAATTAAATCGTTGTTAGCAATCCCACCTTCAATATCAACTTTAAAGCTGTTAACTGGACCAAAGAAATCAATTAAACCACCGTTGTAAGCCACTAGAGGGTCGACTAGGGCAGCGGTGTGTAAGCCATCAGCTTGCAGTTGGAAAAAGACACTAGGGATCACTTTAAGTACTACCTTAAGGTCACCACAGCCACTACCATAGTCATGACCAAAGCCCTTAAAGATGGCAATTGCTTCCGTTTGGGATTTATGTGATAGCTGAACTTCTAGGGTAATTGATTCAGTGGTGGTTACCTGAGTTTGTGGATCGACTAACTTACGGGTGTACCTAATTTCCTTGAGCTGTTCGTTCAAGAAACAAATTTGGGGTACGTGTTCGGTGTAAATTAAGTTAACGTTGTGCTCGTCTAAATTGGGGTCAACTATCTCAAATTGATCAGTCTTAACAATAAAAGGCAGTTGCTCAGTTAAAAAGAGCTTGTGGAACAGCTTGCGGGTCTTTTCAAGGTACTCATCTCACTGGGTTAGTAAACTAGGATCAGTTCCATCAATCTGTTCTGGGACTGTTGGGACTAGTGGTAGTTGTGCCTCAATCTTAGCAGCTTCCTTTAAGAAGTCAACCGCCGCCTCAAAGGTTTCCGCTACTGGTGCAGTTGGTACAGCGTTAATTGAAGGTGCGGGAATAGCTGTGGCTGTTGGTGTTACTGGCGAAGTTACATCTTCTGCTATTAGTGTTTGAGTCTCTGAAGCAGGTTCTACCGCAGTTAACGGAATTTCTTCGGTTTCTGATATTGCTGGTTTTCAGCTAAAGGTTTGTTCCGGTCCAGCAACAAATTCCGGTTCTGGTGCAACTGAATTTTCAGAATCGCTAACAGTAGGTTTTGCTACAGTTGGTTCATCTAATTTATCAACAACCGTAGTTTTAGTTGGTTGGAGGTATTCTTCCACAAAGGTAGCGGGGTTATTAATTTCCGCTGCGGTTTCCAATTCTACAGTTGACTCAGCTATGGTAACTTCGGGGGCTGTGGATTCTCCAGAAGTTTCATCAACGGTTGGCTCGGGGGCTGCAGCATCTTCTTCATGGTGGGTGGGTGTTTGTGGATTGGGGTTTTGGTCACTTAAAACAAACGAACTAAAGTTAAAGAATTTGAAACCATTGGTGGAGGTTTCCGTAGCTTGTTCTACAACAGGATCGGTTGCAGCAGTATCTACTGTTGATTCTGGTTCTGAAAAATTAACTTTCTCTACTACATCTTGTTCTAGATCATTAGTAGCACTAACTTCTGCTGGTTCCAAATCAGCAGTGGTGTGGTTAATTTCTTCTAATGCAGCCGCGTCTGTTTCTTGTTCTGGCTCTGAAATGGTATCCTGTTCAGTTGGTTCATTAGTTGCGTCAGCTTCATCAGAAACATCTGCTTTAACTGAAGCATCCATTTCTACAGCACTAGTTGTTTCCTCAGTTTCAGGGGTAGGTTCAATCACAACAGAAGCTGGTGCTTCCACTGGCTCTGAACTTAAGGTAATAATTGGTTCTGGTTCAGTTTCCGGTTGCAATTCTACTGGAGTTTCTACATCAACTGACTCTGGTGCTGAGTTTGCTGTTCAACTGTCTTGATCCGTTTCCTCTACTGTAGTTGCAGCAGTCACTGCATCACTATCTGTCGTAGTTTCGTCATTACTGACACTACTAGGTTCAGTCTCTTCTAGTCAAACCCATTGACCCGCTTCATCAAAGAAGCCCTTTCAGTTTCACTCACCAGCAGCATCAAAGTAACCGTACTCAGGATTACCAATCATTGCTTCCCAGTCACTAGCTTGGGGTGCTGCACTACTAGTATTAAACTCATCCGCTAAACCAGCATCGACATCGGGGATGATTTCACTAGCAGAATTTGCTACTTCTGCGTTTTGTTCCCAATCCATTCCCGCATCTACATCGGGAATGTCATCGGCATAGGCAGATTGATCCACTTCTTCGATCCTGGCATCCACATCAGGAATATCATCTGGATAATCAGATTGAGGCGGATAATCTTCTAAACCAGCGTCAACATCGGCATATTCAGTAGTATCGCTGGTAGATTCTTCCTGTTTGGATTTGCCCCAAAACCAACCCTTCTTCTTAGTTTTAGTCTTCTCTTTCTTTTTGGTGTTAGACTCACTTAAATTATCAAAGGCACCCGATTTTTCAATCTCCTCAAAAAAAGAATCAAACACATCAGCTTGAAAGGCAAAACCACCTTCATTGTCCACCCCATCATGGCCGTATTTGTCATAGTTAGCACGTTTTTTGGGGTTAGACAACACGTCATTGGCCTCGTTAATTTCGGCAAAAATTTGAGCCGCATCCGGTGCCTTATTGCGGTCGGGGTGGTACTTTTTGGCTAGTTTACGAAAGGCCTTTTTTATGTCGTTATCATCAGCATCCCGACTAAGCCCTAAGACTTCATAATAATCACGTTTTGCCTCTGCCATGTAACGTTTATTCTAAGAAAGTAGAGTTGGTATAATTTTATTAATTTATAAGCCATTGCAACACGCAAACACAACCGCACTTTACCTAATTGGCAGTGATGAATCTGGCAAGGGTGATAGCTTTGGCGGAATTGCTGTAAGTGCTGTTTTAATTCATAAGGACAAAATCAATACACTCCACCAAATTGGTGTGGGGGATTCGAAGCAATTTAACGATTACCAAATTAAAGCTTTAGTGCCTAAAATCAAGGCAGCGGTTCATGACCAAGTTACATTAAGCGTTGATGCTAAAACTTACAACCAACTAGTGCAAAGCTTTAAAAATGTCAACGTAATGTTGACCTTTTTGCACTGCAAGGTGTACCACCAGTTGTTGCAACAAAACAAACTAACAGCACAACAATGTGACATTAGCATTGATGAGTTTGCTAATGTCAAACTGTTCACCCAATACACGCAAAAACTCACCAGCCTGCAAAATGAGTTAAAGGAATTAGTTATTCCCAACCACTTCTTAATTAGGGGTGAGAGCTATTCTAAGGTAATTGCCGCTGCTTCGATCTTAGCACGTGCTGCTTTTATTGCACAAATGGAACAGTTAAGCCACCAGTACGGTGTACAGTTTCCCAAGGGTAGTGCCCATGGCATTGTGGAAGCGTTACACTTACTAAAAACAAAAAGGCAGTTTCACAAGTTCGCCCAGTACAGTGCGGTCTGTAAAACTACCTTTAAGAATGTCGCTAGTTTCCTAAAGCAGCTGGCTTAGCGGCTTTCGGTTGTTCACTTTTAACCTTTTGCACAATTAGGTTAAATTTACTTGGTTCTTTAATGGCTAGTTCCGACAACACTTTGCGGTTAATCTCAATGTTGTGCTTCTTCAATAGATTGATAAAGACCGAATAGGTCATGCCCTGTTCGCGCAAAGCGGCGTTTAAGCGCAAGATCCACAACGAACGGAAATCGCGCTTTTTGTTACGACGATCGCGGTAAGCATACTTAGCGGCTTGGATCACCGTTTGCTTTGCCACCTTATAAGAGGCATGTCGGGTACCAAAGCTACCACTAGCTTGCTTTAACCACTTCTTGCGACGTACGCGGGTTTGTTTTCCACCTTTAATTCTCATAGTTCACTCCTTAAATTAAATTACCAATGCGTTTAAAGTCACTCGCACTGACAGTTCCTTGCTTGCGCAAGTGGCGCTTTTGCTTCGTCGTTTTGTGCGGTGCTAAGTGGGAAGTATAAGCGTGTTTGCGCTTAATTTGGCCAGACTTAGTGAGCTTAAAACGCTTCTTTGCAGCACTTTTTACTTTCATAATTTTTATTTCTTACGGGGAATTAACAAAGCAGAATACATTGTTTTGGAAGAAGCAGTTAGTGGTTTTTGGACCTCCACTGCTGGTTCTACTAGCAGATAAAAGTCATTAAAGACTTTTTCAATTAACTCAATCCTAGTACTTACTCTACCAAAAGCGCGCACTACAAACTTAACGTGATAACCCTTTTCAGCTCATCCCGTCGTTTGCTTAGCTTTAAATTCCAGATCATGTTTAGCGATTGTCGGTTTCACTACCACTTCCTTTATTTGGATAATGGTTTGGTTTTTCTTGGACTGGCGTTTTTTGCGTTTTAAATCATAAGTGTAACGACCAAAGTCTAAGAGCTTAACAATGGGTTTGGCTGGGTTTGAACCAATTAAGACTAAATCGAGTTGTTTTTCCTCAGCCATCTTGAGGGCATCGGTCCTTCTAACCGTCCCCAAATTGGAGCCATTTTCGTCAATTAAAATGAACTCATTAAAGCCAATTTTATCGTTAATTAACGGTTTTTGTTCGCGCTCACGCCTGGAACCTTGTTTTATGTTCTGTGCCAATCTATGAAATCTACTTTCACTAACAAAACAGCCCTGATCAAGAATCAACGGCATTCGGGCGAGTCGTAAAGACTACTTTGTATAGCGCCAATATTTTAACAATCTCCAACCGTTTTAACTCAATTAACCATTAAGGAGTAATTTTATTTAAGAGTTTTAAGGATTGTTTTCACTGTTTGTTCAAAGTGTTTCATCCAATCTTTGAGGTACTGTAAGTTGTGCTGATACACACTGAGAATGGCACGGAAATTAGTGTCATCAATGGCATAGGCAATACCAATGCCGTTTGGCTCTACGGGGTCGAAGGAAAAGTTGCGCAAATACTTGTCCACAATGCTCGATGTGGACAGTGGGTTGGCAGCAATCGTTTTTCAAGCCTTTGTTTCAAATAAAGCGGGTTTAGCTATTGTGTCTTGGTGTTCATTCCAAGCCAAATATGCTCCCAGCAAGTGACGGTTGACCCCACTACCCTTTTGCGCTAACCGGGTTTTTTCAAAGTGGAGACTTTCAATCGCTGGGTAGTACTTTCGGAACTGCTTTAAGGTACCTTTCGGATCTTTGCAGTAGCGTTTGACAAAGGCAACTGATTGTTTACTTAAAGGACGAAGACACTCGGTGCGTCCCCGGAAGTACTGACGCATGTCCACGGCCACATAGGTGTTCTGCAACTTTTTGTTCGTTTGGTACTGGGCAATTTGGTAACAGAGATGGATAAAGGCTTCGGAGTTCTTAATCCCTTTGGCTTTGATAAGTGGCTTCGTAAACCAGTCCCATTTCAGTTCAAACATAACGGCATTGTACACATAGTCCTTAAAATTTTTGCTCAATTGCTTAAAATACTTTTGCTTATCCTGGTCTACTGTTGGAAAGGAAAGCATGGTCGGTGTTAAAGCGCTGGCACCCTCAGTGTTGACCTTTTGGAGTTTAGAGACAAAGATGTTGGCTAGGGTAGCTACACTAGAACCGTCAAAACTAGTGTGATCCGCTAGAATGACTAACTGAGCGTTCTTAGTAATGACCAACTGAATCCCCTTAGCGTGCCAACGGTTAAAGTTAGGGGTTCATGTCGAATTGCGCAACAGTTGTAAGGGAGTCGTTAATTCGACGTTGTCCAAGTTCACAATAAAGGCACTGTTATAGATGTCCAACAACATTTCTGGGTTTTGCGCTCACAACTGATCGAGTAAACTTTGTGACTCCGCTTTGGTTGTGGTAGCAGTGAGTAAGTTCCAGTGCGGTGGGTGACTTAGCTCATTGTCTAAGATTTGCACAAAGCTTAACTGCAGTTGCGCTTGCAGTTGTTCTAAGCTACCACTGTTATCTATTACTAACTTATAGAAGACATTGTTCTTAATCACCACAATGAAGTTAGCAGGTTGATCATTAACAAAGTACACATCCCCATCAGCGCGGTGAATCTGGCAACTAGCAAAGATTGATTGCAAGGTATCGAGTGAAAACAGCTTGTCCTTGACACTAAAGCTCGTTAACTGCCGTTTTTGGACTTGCTGGTATATGTGTCATAGCTGGGCTGACAATGCTGCTGCTAACTCGGCTTGACTTCAACCAACAGTCGGGAGCTCTAAATAATAGGGTGCATTAACTTCCGGACTAACCGGGCCAGTCGAAGTTAAATAAGCGTACTGCACCCACCAGTTAGCTAACCAACTCGAATGGGTGTTTTGCGCCCGTTCTGCAATAATGGTTTCAATTTGTGCACAGGCTTTAGAATTGAGGTAATCCTGAACTGCTGCTTGTGCTTTCACAAATTTTACTTTCGAGACTAGTGGTTCAACTCATTCCAAAAAACGGGCTAAATAAACTTGGGGGGCTTCAGTGGGTAAGTTCGGAATGTTGTCCTGGTTGATAAACAAACGTTGGGTAACTTCGGGGTTGAGCAGGTTATTTTCTTGACGCAACCAGGGTGGTGTTAATTTAGTGTCCATATTGTTGTTCTCCTAGTGCAAAGACTTTTTTAAATTTAGGGTTAACTCACACTTTGCCATACTTCACTTTGCGCACTATCATGTAAGTCACTAGTAGTGCTAAACAAGCATTAATTAGGGCAAAAATGGCTCAGGCTACCAAGGCTTGCTGGCTGTAAAACGAGGTACCCTGACTGTTTTTGACAATGAACTGGTTAGTAGTACCAGTCAGTAAGGGACTTAACCACACATCTTTGGAAAAACCAATAATCGAAATAAAACCAACTGCCAGTCCTACTATTTCCTTATTGACTTTCAGTTCTGTGATCGTACTCCAAAAAATGGAACGGTTCGCGCCAATAAAGAACATGATGAAGCAAATCACCACAAATGCTATTCACAAGGTAGCTTGGTTAAATGCACCAGTTTCTGGTTTGGCTGGGGAAGCTAGTGTTATTACTAAAAAGGCTAAGGTACCCAAAATGACAAACAAGGCTTGCACAATCAGACTTTTAGCGGTTGATTTAGTTAACTTTTTGTTAATCAAACCAGAAAAGATTGCCCCTAACACCGGAATCCCATAGATATAGGTATTACTTAAAGTTGGGGAGAGTGCTGCCTCTAGTCCTAGCGATTCCAAAATGTTAGCACCAAAGTTAGCAATCGTTTGGTACACATTCATAATAAAGAAGATCAGAAAGGCAATTAACCAAACGCTTGTAGAACTCAAAGTTTCTTTGGTATCAGTTCATACCTTCGTTCAAAAAACCTTAGTGTTATGTTTCTTAAAGGCTTCTAATTCTGCTTCCGATTTAAAGATGTGATAAGCCTGGTCCACAGGGTTAAAGTATTCAATTCGTTCATCTTCCAAGTAAATCTTGCGCTTTTCCCAGAACTTTCCTGGTAAAAAAAACAGTGACAGTAAACCAGCTAACACATAACAAATGGCATAAAACAGTAAGGCAAAGAAGATCCCTGAGGAAGAAGCTAAGTTTTTAGGGTCAGCAGCAGTTGGTGCTTTGTAAATGAGAAAGGGAGTACTAATAAGGACAATAGCACCCAAACCAGCACTAATGTAACCAGTAATTACTTGGATTAAGTAGCGTGATCCTTCAGATGTGGAATACAACCTCGCTTGTTCATCCGCTGGACCCAATAACTTAATACTTTTAATGAAGGCACTCCAGAAGGTTAAGACCGTACTAAGGGCATACAGGACGTGGATAATAACTAGTTGGGTGTAATCCACACTATGCCCTTCAAACCAACTAAGAAGTACCAGAAGGTAATAATGCCAGTACCAAACATTGATACCGAAAACAGCGCTTTAGCTGAAATCCGGTCAGCTAACCAACCACCAGGAATATAAAACAGCAATGAAACAATCCCGTAAGCAGTTAAGAGAAGGGAGATTCTGTTGGGCTCCACTCCCGTTACATTAGCTACTGCTGTCTTAAACTGAAAGAAGGCAAAGTAGGGCACAATGTAAATAATGCCAGCTCCAAAGGCAATTATTAAAATGGCTGCCCATTTCCGCAAGGCACTAATTTCCCAGTAGCCCTCTTCTTTGTGGAAGACGGGCTTCTTTTGGTCTCGAAATTTCTGGAGTAATTTATCTAGCATACAACAACTAATGAATAATCTACCCTTATTCTAATAAGCCTTAAAAGAACGTTTTTCTTTATGTGTTGGATTTGCTAGCTGGTGGCAATTTTGGTGTTTTTTAAAACTTTTTGTTAAGTGAAAAAATGTGTAAAACCACTAGTAATAAAAGAGTATAGCAAACCACTTTTTAATGTGTTTAGTTGTTATTTTTGTATCTAAAATTTAGTTTTGGGAGTATTTGTTTTGATTGCGTTTTTCGAAGTATTAAAAGTAGTACTTAAAACGCTTAAAAACAAAACTTTAATCAATTCAATTAGCGGCAATTTAGTCCTCGTAAGCACTTATGTTCGCCTCGATGTATTGCTGTTCTTCGAGTGTTAAACCGTATTTTTCATAAAGTTCTCTATCGTTCCAAGGACGTGAAAAATCTTGTAGAGGAATAAACTTGAAATTTTGAGAATTTGTGTTAATAGAATCCTTAAAAATTTCAACTAAAAATCTGAAAAATTTAGTTCTCATATAAGAAGCGACGTTTTCAATCTCAACTTTACTTTCGGTGGGATATACCACTAAATAAGTTTCGGTGCAAATTTCATTAGGTTTAATAATTTTTACTTTTGGTTTGTAATTTCCAAAAGTTCCATTGCCACGGCTATAAACGTGTGGAACAATAATTTTGTATTTAGCAATTTCTTCATTATTTTTTATTTGCGGAATATCTTTAATATCCACGTGTTTAATAACCGAATGACTTCCATAAATTGCAATCAAACCGGGAAATTTTTCTGCTTTCAAAATCGAAGGAAATTTATCGAAAAAATTACTTCTTAGATTAAAGAATTTTTGCGTTGAAACGTAATCAGAGAAATTAAGAAATCTAACTTCTAAATTGCTCTCTCTCTCTGTGTGTGTGTGTTCTTCATTTCACTAGCAGAGATGGAATCAATCTTTGTGTAAATGTCTTGTCAAATCCTTTTGCGAAAAATGATTTGTTCAGTGTTGTTTAAAACGGAAACAAATAAGTTTCTTTTAGAACTATCGATCTCTGTGCTTTTTCCTTTCTTTGAAAATTTGGTATTTATAAGAGTCTTACCTTGATAGTTATTCTGCCAGATAAAGTAACAAATGCCACCTTTTATTTCTCTCTTTGGAAAACAGTCTTTAGAGTCGAAAAAAATATTAATTTCTTTTATACCTTTATTTTTCTTTAATTTATCTCTTAGATTTAAAAAAATATTTTCAGCAGAAATCATTCATTTTGCTGGGATAATCATCGCTAAATATTTTGGTTCTAAGTCAATTGCTTTTAAAACAAAATCTTGAAAAATTGCTTTGGCTCCATTGCCATCAGAACCGCTACCATTAGATAGCTGGTAAGGCGGATTTCCAATAATTACATCAAATTTCATAACACCAAAATTAGTTTTAAAGTAGTTTTCATATTCATCCGAATTTAAATGAATGAAGTCATAGGCATACTTTTCTTCAGTCATAGAATTTACATATTTAGAATTCTTATTTGTCCCACAAAAGTGACAGTTTTTGCTTTTCGATTCTTTTCCAAAATAGTGTTCTTTATAAGGGGTAACAACATTGCCAAATTCATTATTAAATCGTGCGCCATTTGCAATTGCACAACCCTCATCTTCGCTGATTTTACGCTTGTTAGCTTTAATGCAATAGTAAAGCGTGCGACGCACCATCAAACTAGTAAATTTAGTTAAGCCAATGCTAAAAAGCATCTTGGTCATAATATGCTTCTTGCGGGCATATTCGTCGGGAATAATTTTGGTTAATCCTTTATCAAGTCTTAGCGCAATTTCGCGAAAGAAAACTCCGTTTTTATCACACGGATTTAATCACTTGAGATCGGGATTTGATCAAACTTCATGATCTTCAGGAAAGAGCTCATCGAGCATTCTTTGACAAGTTTCTACGGGAGTGAAAACTTCGTCATTACCGACGTTGTCAATTAACTTGAGTAAGTCATTTTTCTCGGCCTCTCACCTAATCAACTCATCTAATTTAGTTTTTTCTTCACCCTTGCCTTGCAAAGTTTCTTTTTCCAATATAACTGAATCTTCTATTTCAGCTTTACTCTTAATCTTACCTTGAATCGATTCGTAGTCTTTACCACTATTTTTGTTCATACTAAAAATGTGAAATTTAGCTCTTTAAACTATCGGGGCCAAAACCGAATCAATTGAAACTGTTTCTATACTGTGATTTTTCTGTGTTTTCAGTTTTAACACTTTCTCTAAAACTAAACTGTTCGATGAGTCTATTCATATTTTCCACTTTAAAAAATTTTTGGATTTTGGAAAACTCATCCATTTCAATTCCGACTGCCACTGAAAAAACTTTGGGATCAGTTTTATTCAACACATCTCTTAAAGTTTTTTCTCTATAAACAGATACATAAAGAAAGTGCAGAACACGTGCCCATGTATGCATTAAACTATCAAAGTTGTCATTAACTTTTTTCTTTTTCTCTTTTTGTTCTTCAGTTAAAGTCTTCTTTTTGAAATGCTGGTAACAACTCTTTTCAAAGAGCTGAATAAAACGGTCTCGGTAAAAAAATCAGTCTAATTCTGGAGGTATGTTGCTTCTGTTTTGTACATATTCTTTAATTAAATCTCTTAGCTTTTTTAAGTTATTCTCATCAGAAATATAACCATTTTCATTTTTTAAAAGTTGAAGTTGTTCTTCCTTTTCTTTTTTTAAAGTCTTTGATTTTATTCTGAACAATTTTCTTTATGGAAACTTTATCTTCAAAATGCTTATTAACTCCAAAATTAAACCCTTTTTTGTAATTGTTTCATTCATTATCATCAAAGTTTTTTTGTTGAAATTCAGCTTTTGCTTTTTGTTCTAATGCTTGGTTAAAGTTTCAGAAATTTTCAAGTTCTTCTAAAACATTACCTTGTTCAGCGGCGTAATCCTTACCAGAGCGAACGCCTTCACTAAATGCCTCACTTTTTGGACTTTTTTCCAAATGAACGTCTTCAAACTCTCGCTTCTTTTTGGATGATTTAAATTTTTTATGAGCTAATATTTTTTTCAATATTTTTTGCGCATCTTCATCTTGCCCAACATTGCAAAGTACATCTATGTCGATAATGTTACTTTCATCCATTCATCTTGTAGAGAATGCACGCTTGTCCATAATGAAGTACTCATACTTCTGCAATATTTCTGGATCTGTCTTTTGAATTTCATCGCCTCTAACTAAATAGATAGGTAAAAATTTGTCTAAGTTTTGGAATCAACTAGCACTAAATTTAGGGTCTGTTTGTGTTTGTTTTGAATACTCGTTAGTAACTTCCAAACACCTATACATGTTGAAGTCGTAAACATAACAAATTTCTTTCAGATTTTTACAGTTCTTTATATATGGAGTTTGGATTCTAAAAATCGTTTGGAAATAAGATTCAGCACCCTTTAAATCCTTCAAGAAAAATACTGTCGATCACTCTTTAACTGTAATACCAATAGTTAATTTAGCTACAGTAATAGTTAAAGTATTTTTATTAGTCTTTTTAGCTTCATCTAAGTGTTTATTAAGCTCAATTAAAGCTTTTTTGCCATTACCAAACTGGCTCTCTGACATGTTGATAATTTGAAAATCATTGTTTTCAAAGTACCAGTGATTTTTAAGTAAATTGGCCAACGCAAAACAAGCAACTCTAGTTGGCAAAATTAATAAGGAATGCTTATGCTTGTCAATGTTTTCCCAACTTAAAGGTGTGTGGCTAAAACCTTTACGTTTATCAATTAAAGAATCTATAAGCTTTTCAACCAGGTTTTCATTTACAAATCTGTAAACTGGTTTGCTTGATTCTTTAGAAACGTTTTCCGTTTGAAACAGCTTTCGAAAACTAATTTCAGGTAACTTATTTTTACCTTTACCTGGAGTTATGAATATTTCTTGTTCTTGTGCAGTAAAAATTTCCGCCAATTCAAAACAGTAAATATTCATTTCCGGAAATATTCCGTATTGCCCTAATTTGAGTGGGTGATTTTCTGCTGATTTGGCCTTCTGTTCATCAAAGTAAGAATAAGTAAACACCTGATCTTTACTGGAAAACTCATTATTTCTTAAAGAGGAAAAAGGAGTACCTGACAGACAAACTAATTGTTTGTATGAAAATTGAAATTTACTTTTGATGTCTTTTAACTTAAAAGTACTTGCCAATTCTTCCTCAGCATCATCTTGATTATCTTGCTGTTCTGGATTATCAATCTTTTTATTGACTTTTTCAACTTTGATTTGGGTTCGTTTTTTGTTGGCTCCGTAGTGGTACTCATCAAAAACAATTAAATCAAAATCAATCTCTTGTAGCTTACTAATTCGCTCTTTATCAAAATCAGTTTTGGCGCCATCTATTCTTTGTTTACCTAAGACGTTTTGCAGTGATAAAAAGACTACATAAGGCTCGTTTTGATTCTTTAAATCAAAATTAGATTTTTGCAAATCATCATCGGTATAAAATTTGTAATTCTTTTCAATGTGATTTAAATCATCCTTTCAAGATTCTTCGACAGCTGGAACAAACGTTAGGATCAAAATCTTGTTAATGTTATTCTTTTGTGCATAAGAGTACAAGGTGAAACATTTACCGAACCGCATTTTGCAGTTCATTAAAAACCTACCGTTTTCGGGATTGGCTTGAAAGTATCTTTCTAACACTTCAACACATGCGGCTTGCTCTTTTCTAGGTGTATAAATTTCCTTATTTTTAAAAAGAAAAGGTGCGCGAAACTGTCTAAAAATTTGGCTAAGATATTCAAACTTATCCTTATTTTCATCAACTATGAACCATTCACCGCCAGCTTGCGATTCTTTTAATAAGTTTTTTTCCTTAATAAATGAATGGAGTGAATAATCCTTGAATGATTCATCCTTTTCATTGATGGCAATAGCTCAAAAGATAACTTTAACTTCCTCTATCTTTTCTATATTTTCATCTAAAAAGCGAAATTCTTTTTCTTGTGAAAGGATACGTTCTTCTATCGCTGATTGAATTTTCTCAGACGGTTTACATGTTGTATAACCAATTTTAACCCCGTGATTTTCAAAGTCTTTTACTTCGTATCCATAGATAAGTGGTAGTTCCTTTTCCGTATTATTAACGAAGTCTAATGAGTAGGAACGTTCCTTGTGATCAATTAGAGATTGTCAGCAATCTTTTTGGTTGATTTTTTCGTGAAAATTAAGCTTAAATTTCATGTTCCTTAATTTTAAAGCTAATTTTCATAAGAACTAATATTGTTCTCGATGTATTGTCATTCTTCTTGAGTTAAGTTGTATTTTTGATAAAGCTCCCTGTCATTTCAAGGACGGGAAAAATCTTGAATGGGAACGTATTTGAAGTTATGTGAACTGATATTGATGGTTGCTTTAAAAATCTCGACAAAAAATCTAAAAAATTTAGTTTTCATGTATAAAAAGACATTTTCAACTTCAAACTTATTTGTCGTTAAATAAGCAACTACATAACTATGAGTGCAAACTCCAGTAGGTTCAACAATTTTTATATTGGGTCTGTAATCACCAAACACACCGCTACCAGTTATTCTGGGCATAATGATCTTGTATTTGGAAATTTGTTCCTTATTCTTTATATTAGGGATCTCTTTCAGTTCGGCGTATTTTACGCCCGAACTGCTATAAATGGAAATTGCACCAGGAAATTTTTTGTCTTTTACAACTAAGGGAAACTTATCAAAAAAATTAGTTGCTAAATTAAACAGATCCTTGCCAGATACACGTTTAGAGAAACTTTCGAAATTAGTTTCTAAATTGCTCTCTCTCTCTCTCTCTCTGTGTGTGTGTTATTCCATTAGAAGGCTGATCTTCTAAGTTGCTCTCTCTCTCTCTGAGAGCATGGATTAATTCATTAGCGTGAAAAGAATCTACCTTTTTATAAATGTCGTGTTAAATTTTTTGCGGAAAATAACTTGCTCAGTATTGTTTAAAACAGGTGCAAAAAAGTCCCTCTTATAAGTTTCAATTTCTTCTTGTTTGCCTTTTTTTGAAGATTTAGTGGTTATGAGTGTTTGACCCTCATAGCCATTCTGTCAATTAAAGTAACAAACACCACCTTTTATTTGTCTGTTTGGAAAGCAATGTTTAGAGTCAAAGAAAATATTAATTCCTTTAAAACCATTTGATTTTTGTAATTTTGCTCTGAACTTTAGAAAAACTTTTTCAGAGGAATTAATTCATCTTGCAGGAACAATCATTGCTAAATATTTTGGTTGTAATTCAAGTGCTCTTAAGATAAATTCTTGAAAAATGGGGTTTGCTCCATTACCATCACCAGCATCACCACCACGATTATTTGCTAACTGATAAGGTGGATTACCAATAATTACATCAAATTTCATAACACCAAAATTAGTTTTAAAGTAGCTTTCATATTCGTTTGGATTTAAATGAATGAAGTCATAGGCGTATTTTTCATTTGAAGAAGATTGTTGGTATTTAAATTTCTCATCTGTTCTACAAAACTTACATTTTTTATTTTTTCCTTGTTTGTCGAAATAATGTTCCTTGTAAGGTTTAACAACATTACCGCATTCGTTATTAAATCATGCGCCATTTGCAATTGCACAGCCCTCATCTTCACTAGTTTTACGCTTGTTAGCTTTAATGCAATAGTAAAGCGTACGACGAACCATCAAGCTAGTAAATTTAGTTAAGTCAATACTAAAAAGCATCTTGGTCATGATGTGTTTCTTGCGTTCATATTCATCCGGTATAACTTTGGCCAAGCCTTTGTCTAGCCTTAACGCAATTTCACGAAAGAAAACACCATTTTTATCACAAGGATTTAATCACTTTAAGTCCGGATTCGATCAAACTTCATGGTCTTGAGGAAAGAGATCGTCAAGCATTCTTTGACAAGTTTCTACAGTAGTAAAAACTTCATCATTACCGACGTTATCAATTAACTTGAGCAAGTCGTTTTTCTCGGCTTCTCACCTAATCAACTCATCTAATTTAGTTTTTTCTTCACCCTTGCCTTGCAAAGTGTCTTGATCCAATATAACGGAATCTTCTATTTCAGTTTTGCTTTTGACCTTTCCCTGAATCAATTCGTGGTCTTTATCGCCATTTTGACTCATACTAATTAATTTGAAATTGAATTATTTCACCAGGTATCTTTGCTATTTTGGCAAAGTCAAAATTGGAATTATGAGCAATTTCATTAATGACATCAGCAAATGACCAATTAACAAACAAACTTTTGCACTTACCTTCTCCATTGGAAAATAAACCCTCTGGAAATTCATGTTTATGCTTTGCGGGTTTTTTCTTTGTCTTTTTATTCCTTAAAAAATAATCGTAGTTACAAACGAAGTTCTCGTTATCTTTGGTTTCTGTGATTAACTCGCCCCAACTCACATTAATCATCAAGATTTTTTTCACTAAGAGACTTAACTCTTCGTTAAAAATACCGTGCTTTTTTAAGAAGGCTAAAAAGATAGAGTAAAGGTTATTGCGTTGTAACCAAACCAACTCTTCGTCAATTTCAACTGAATAAATGGTGGATAGACCGGTTAAAGCTTCTTTTAAAAGCTGTCTGATTTTTTAATGTTTTTTAAACGTAAATCCAAAATAGCACAAGTAAAAGCACCATCACCACTAGTTGGTTCTAAAACAGTAGTGTGGACATTTTTCATTTCCTTTACACCGACCATTTTGATCATGTCTGCCACAATCTTTTGGCTCGTAAAGATCTGAAAGTTATCTTCGTTATGGATACCCTCATCTAAAAGGTGCGGTAATCCCTTTTCTAGGGAAACTTCAGTAATTTTGTTTAAATTTTCCTCTTTTAACAAAACTCCGTCCAGAAAGTCTTGTAGGTTTTGGTTTGTCATTGTTTGGCTAGCTTTATTTCTATTACTTTAAAAATAGAAACCGAATCAGTTTAATAAAAGAAGACACCGAAAACCGAACAGACCTAACGAAATCTTTTAAAAAGTACGTTTTCTAAAGATCGAGTGCTATTTTAGCTAGTTCACACTGTTGTTTTAACTGCGTTTCCACTGCTTTAATTTGTTCTAACGTTAATGGTGTATTAGTGAAATTCTTTAAGTAATAGCGCACTGTATATTTGGTGATTGGTACACCATCCTTTTCGGTGTCAAACACCGAGATCAATTCCCATTTAAAAATCGTTTGTAGTTTTTTAATCGCTTTCACAAACGTTTCAAAGTGACTTTCATCACGGGGGAAGCTAAAGGTAATATCCTTAAAGACATCTTGTAGTTTGCTAATCGGGGTATAACTGCGCTCCAACCGGTTTAAGGAGTTCAACAAGCGGTCTAGGTTAATTTCCAAACCATACACCGGTCTACCCTTTAAATCATAAGGCGCCAACAGCTCATCCTTAATTAAACCAACATAACCAATCTGTTCGTTAAACACCACTAGTTTTAAACCGACGTTCTTAGTGAAGTACTCACCTTCAGTAATTGGTTCAAAGTCGCAGTTAAAACCAAAGTTGGAAATAATTAACTGCGCTAAGCCCTTCATGGCGGGAATATCGACACTAACGCCTTGATCCTTTTGGTAGGTAGAACCAAACATTTTTTCCAATCAAAGAGCAGCAATGTGGAGTTGGTTACTGTCCTTAGTTTTGACAAAAGAAAACTCAAAGATGTTGCCTAACTTATTTTTGTATGCGGCATTCTTTTGGATTACTCGCAACAAGGAGTCAATTAAACCAACCCGTAAAACACTCCGTTCGTTGGAAAGCGGGTTTTTAATTTCCCACAAATTACTCAACCCAAACAGGTTAAAGTTACGCGCTCGTTCTGGTGAAATTAACTGGTAAGTAATCACATTGTGAAAGCCCAAGGTTTGCAGTTTAGTGCGTAGCTTTTGCAACGCATCGTAAGCATTGAGTTTTTCGTGTTTCTCTAGTTTAGTGGTGCTTAAAATTTCATCCTCTTTAATCTTGTTGAGGTCCAAGATCTTTAACAACTCTTCACTAATGTCTTGTCAAACCGTAATGTCTTGCCGGTAAGCGGGGGCGCGGGCAATTTGGTTTTCCATTTTGAACCCTAAACTAGTAAGGTAGTTACGGATCATGTAGTCATTTAACTGCTTTTTAGTCACTCCAATTAACTCCCGTAACTGATTAAAGTTGAGGTAAATTTTGCGGTTAAAAGCTGGGGCTTTAATGGTGCTGGAAAACTTACTAATCTTGCCAATGCTTTCGGGATTGAGGAAGTTATTTTGCAAATAGTTCAAGCAGTTTTCGGTAGCTTGTAAACTAATTGGTTTACTCATTAACCTACTAGCAAAGTTAGCAACTCCTAAACGCTGAGCGGTTTGCTTAATTCGCTCATGGTTATAGTTAACAACTTCAAAAAAGATGTTGTTGGTCGTATTGTCGACCATAGTGCGCTTACTACCAATAATACCGACTATGGCAATTGTGCCCTGTTCATCAGCTACCACTAGATCACCCGGTTTAATCTCATACTCCTTGTTGTCTAAGGCCAACATCGTTTCCAATTGGGTGGCTAGTTTAAGTTCCACACTTCCATGGATCTTGTCAGCATCATGGCAGTGGATTGGTTGACCAGTGTAAACAGTTACCATATTAGCCTGGTCCACAAAGCAGTTGACTGGACGTAACTCCTGGTTAATTAACAAACCCTTAGTAGTTCAAGGGGAACTGGTAATTGCTACATCACGCAAAAAAAGTCCACCAAAGAAATTGGCCTGAGCACGGTTTCTTAAGTTAAGCGGAAAGCGGTAGAACTCGCGCAGGGTCATGGTGGTTTTCTGTTCCAAGAAGATCGGACGTTTCAACACTGCTGCTAGTTCCTTAGCGAGGAAGATTAAGCTCTGTAAATCAGAACGGTTGGTAGGTAAAGTAACCTCAAACACCACGTCATCGAGGTTTAAAAAACTTAAATAATCACCAAATTCATCGCGGTTAATGTTGTCTAGCACAATCGCATGCGTGTCATCACCGTCAGCAATTAAATGCTTACTAAACGGATTAATATCAACATAACTACACAACATCCCGTCCGAGATAATTCCCTTAATGTTCTTCGTTTTAATGATTAAACCATTGAGCAGTTCTGCCCCTTTTTTGGCGACAATCACGTGTTTATTGAGATTATTGGGATCAACTATGTTAACTGCCCCAGTCACCACATTGAGCTGTTTGTTTTTGTCTATTTGAACTTGACACACATACAAGTGGTTGTCATGGGGGTGGGGGGTAACAGCGCGGAGAATACCCAACTGTAAGTAATCAGGGTTTTTAAAGGCGCGAATTGCTTCCACTTCAATCCCGATTTGCTGTAACTTTTCACAAATTTCATTGTTGGAAACGTGGGTAATTTCGGGAATTAAAACAGCTAAAGTTTTTTTAGAAATTAACATCGCTAATCAGTAAACTGGGCTAAAAATTTGAAGTTATTGTCGTAAAGGTCACGGATGTCACTAATGCCGTGTTTCAACATTACCAACCGCTCAATCCCAATGCCAGCTGCTATACCCCTTATATTATCCGTGTCACTAAAGCCCATGTTAGCCATCACTTGAGGGTGGAGGATACCCGCCCCTAATACCTCAATCCAACGTGTTTTCTTACATACACCACAACCATTCTGACACAACCAGCAACGGATGTCAATTTCAAAGGAAGGTTCGGTAAAAGGGAAGTGGGACAGACGAAAACGCGCTGAAGTATTTTCGCCAAAGATGTGGTTAATCATATTCTGCATAAACCACTTGAGGTTAGTTAAAGAAAAATCCTTTTTAATCCACATGAAGTCCAGTTGGTTGAACTGGTGTGAGTGGGTGGCATCGTCATCATCTTTACGAAAAACAGCACCAAAGGAAGCAATCCGAATATCGGGGTTATTACTCTTTTTCGTTTCCTTAACAGCACGTAAAGTAGCAGCAGTACAATGTGTTCTCAGTAAGCGGTTTTTGTCTAAGTAAAAGGTGTCAGTAAGGTTACGACTAGGATGGTCTTTGGGAATGTTTAGCAGGTCAAAACAGTCTGCAATAGTAGTCAATTCACTGTCATAGTTAACCGTAAACAAGAACTTCTTAAAATAGTTCACTAACTCATCAATTACCTGGTAAATAATGTTGCTAGAACCAGGGGCAAAAGAGGTTGCTAGCAACATCACATCACCATGAGTTAATACACTGCTAGACTGGGCTTGGGTAAAGACTTGTAGCTGTGTATCATGGAGTGTTTGCAAGGTGCTTTCCAATTGCTTGTAAAGTTGGCCTAAATGGCGCTTAGTTTCGATGTCCGTGGTTTCCTTAATTTGACTAAGTAAAGGCTTTAAATCAGCATTGCGGAAGCTGTTTTTAAAAGCTAATAATTCAGTAGGATTTTGTGCTGTTTCAAAGGTAGTTTTTCACCTTTCAATTAACTTACTTTGATCAATCATGCAACTGTTATTAATTGTGCTATAGTTAATTTAAATAGCACACGAATATTTGCACTAATTTGCAAATAAATAGTTACTTTAAAAGCTTTTGGCTTTTTTATAAAACCCTGTCAATTTATTTAGTGGGAGCAGGCAGAGTGACTTGTGTTGAAAAAACGAGCCTGCTCCCGCTGATTTAAATAAATTTAGTAAATTCATAGTTTTGCCTCTACATCAAACTAACAGCTTTTGTTAGTTTTCCAATCGTCAAAAATATTTTGGAGCTGTCTGCCTTTCACCTCTGGGTAGATGGCTTTTTTATTCCTTTATTTGCGTTGAATAAAAATACCAACAGCGCGTTTTTTAAGAATTAACTGTTGGTATTTTGTTTTTATTTTTTCTGTTCTCTCTTTAAAAACTTAATAAATTTCTTTACATATCGTTCAATTTCTAAAGATTTTTTATCAGTCTTTCTTTTTCAATCTGGGTCTTTTGGACGTCCTTTAGCATGTATATAAATTTTGCAATTGCCATCTAGCATATCCTCAGCATAAACCTCAAATAAAGTTATTTCATAAGTACTCAAATACTCTATCAATTGGTCTTCGCTTAAAGGTCTTTTTAAAGATTGAGAACAAATATTTGTTTCATCTTTCATAATCAAATCCTCCTTTCTGAAGGATTAATCAAAATTCAAAGTTACTCATAATTACTCCTCCACTAAATAAATTGATTCAGTTATTTCGAAGTGACGACAAATTACAAAAAAATTTTAAGAATTTTTTGAGTGAATAAAAATACCAACAGTGAACTTTTTAAGGATTGACTGTTGGTATTTTTATTTTGGAATGGGATTATTTCGATTCCAAATTATCTAGTCGCTTGTTTATTCCTTCAAGTGCTTTCAGAATTAACTGCAAGGTTTGGCCTTGAGCTTTTTGTTCAACTTTAATTTCTTTTATTTCTTCACCTTGGGCTTTTACCTGAACTTGAAGTTCCTTTATTTGTTCGCCCTGTTTTTGAACAGTTTCAGTTAACTGTTAGATTTGTTTTCCTTGAACCTTGATTTGTTCATCTTGCGTTTTTTGCAATTCAAACAAAACATCAACTTTATCTTCAACCCGTTTTAAATCAGCTTTAGTAGCAAACTTACCATCAAGTTCTACCATAAGCTTGTCATGAAACTCAGTAAGTTTCTCATCAAGCTCGCGATGGGTTACATACTTATCTGGTTTAGGCACTTTCTTCTTTCCTCCATTAGGATCATCGGGACCACCTGGACCTTTTGAACCGCCTGGTTCTTTGGGGCCTTTAGGAACATCTGGTGTATCAGGATCATCGGGAACAGGTGGCTTTTTAGGTCCTTTTGGTCCACCGGGACCCTTAGGTCCATTTTTAATACCAGGATCCTTTGGTTCTTCCGGTCCCTTAGATTCCTTTTCAATTATTTTAACTGGTGGTTTTGGTTTATCCTCGACTTGCTGAAATATTTTGAACCTACGTTTACCCTTTTTCTTTTCGGTACATTGGACCTTAAAAAGAAGTTCAATTTTATTGCGTGTAAACTTCCTGTACTGTTCTTTAGTAATGGTAAAGAATTTATTTTTACTCATCATTTTTTAAATAAATAAAGCTAGGCAACAACTGATTAGTTCAAAAAGACCATTTGTTGCCCTTCTAATAAATGAATTGCACAAGTAAAAGAAAGGTGCCAAAAACCTTTACCATAACCTTTGCCATTTAAACCAAATCAACTCCAACCACAACAACATTAAAGGTGATCTAAGTTACCCGAAAAATCTTTTGAAAGTATCTAGAAACATGAGTTGTTCTTTTATATCTCTTAAATGCCTTTAAAAAAGGCGGGGTGCCAAAATTAATCCAAAAAAATTTTCAAAAGTGAAAACCCTACTAATAGTTAGATGGAGTTGTAAACCCAAATTGCAAAAATATTCAAACTCTTTGGCTACTTTGAAAATCTGTCTCAATTTATTTAGTGGGAGCAGGTAGAGTGACTTGTGTTGAAAAAACGAGCCTGCTCCCGCTGATTTAAATAAATTTAGTAAATTCATAGTTTTGCCTCTACATCAAACTAACAGCTTTTGTTAGTTTTCCAATAGTCAAAAATATTTTGGAGCTGTCTGCCTTTCACCTTAGGTGGATGGCTTTTTTATCGCCATTATCCCCATAACTGTTTAAGGGCGAAGCATTAATTAAGGACGCAATTTTGGCGGTGGCCTTTTGGTCGGACTTGACCGGGTAGGTCGTTTGCACTTCTTCGTTATTCTTACTCCCCCCTTTCATCCCACTCACCGGGGTCACATAGGCAAAGGTGTCTAACAGGGTAAACAAGCCGTTAATCGGACCGTTTAACCCCGCAGTATTCGTCACCAGGTTGTTGTACCCCCCATCACTGTCCAACCCGGCCGTGGTCGACCAGGTGAGCGCTTGGTTGTAGGTCGAAGCGTTCGAATCAGTCGTCATATCATACCCCACCGCGCCCGCTTTAAAGGCCGCAAAGACGAGGTGGTCGGCCACAACGTCAAGGCCACTGATTAAGTAAGCTGGCTGAGTTAAGCCTTGACTCTTGAAGTTCGTCAAGGAGGTGTTGGAGTTGTCTTCGGATTTAAACCCCAACTGGTTTTCGACGAAGTTTTTTTGAACTTCAGTGCCGAAGTTCAAATGTGTCTTCGCTCATCAAGTCGCCCTCCCGGACGTGGTTCGCTCATCCACGACCCAATACCACAAACTCGGTACCGCGTTTGAACCCATCACAACGATCTGGCCATTTAAGTAAGCGAGTTGGGACGTGGAGGTATGATAAAGCTGGGTGATGACGTTTGGTAGTTCCAAGGTGGTGGAAGTGGAATCTCTTCTACCCACCCCCACAGTTGTGGTGGTGCGTGCCGCTAAACTAGCGCCACGATTGGCCCCGGCTGACTGTAGTCCCCGGGTGGAACTGTGCCGCGCTGTTTGGCTTTGCCAACCGCCTTGGCTAAGTTCTGGCACTATCACCCCCATCTGGTGCAGGGCCTGGGCGGTGTTTAAATATTTTTGGAATTTTTGTTGATCTTGACTGTTAGAATCTGTTTGTTTTAGCTGGACGGTAGTAGTAGTAGTAGCACCTCTTAAAAGTGGAGTTAGGGCAGTGGTGTCCCCAACATTGCCCAAACTGGTACTAGAAGCCATTTGACTCCCGGTTGATCCCACCAACGGGGCATCATTTTCCGCCGTTGTTTTTTCCGAATTTTTCCAAGAGCTCTCATCCTTCCCCTTCCCCTCCTTGGTCGAATCCAGGGGTTCATACACCGGTCAAGCTTCATTTAGCTTCCGGTACGCGCGGCCCTTATCGAGCTTAAAGCCGGTGACGGCTTTGGGTCCGGGGTTGTTGGTGAGGTTTTTTTGGGAACGTTGGTTGTCTCACCCAGACTCCAACCCATGCACCTTGTCCTGAGCAACCCCATTCACCCGGGCTAACCCCGCATTGGGCGTGTAAGGGGTCACGGGTTGTTCGACGAGGAGGTCTTGGAGGGTTTTGTAGAGGGAGCCACTGTTAGTTGTGGTGGAGTCCCCTGCTCCCGATTCGTTTTTAACGTAGGGCAACGCCAACTTAATCTTCCGTTCAAACACCCACGTGGCCCTGGGCGCGGCTTTAAAGATGAGGATGTAGCTGGCGAAGTCTTGGGAGTTAGACCCGGAACCCTGCGTGTCCGTGGAGCCTAAAGCTTTTTGACTTTCATTCGTGTCAAACGTAAGCGCCCCATCAGTGGTGGTATTGGAATCCGAACTCGTCCCATCATTAAGCCTCACCCTGACCAACGCTGAGCGGACCAGCGCCACCAACTTGTTCTGTCCCACCCGCTTTCAGTCCACGAGTTCGTATGAGGGGTGTAAATGGGCGGCCCGCACGACATCCAGCCCCCCATTGAGCGGTGTCGTAAAGGGCGTGTAGGGGGTGAGGTAATTAATCCATAGACCTATTTATTAATTTGTTAGTTAATTAAGACAAACAAATCCCAAACACCAAAAGCGCTTGCCCGAACCAGGTGAGGTTGCCAATGTTGGCGAAGTACGCTTCAAACGGGAGGGCGATCGGGGCCGGCTTGTCGGAGTCAGCTTCCTTTTGAAAGCCTTGTTTTTTATTATCGGTGTCATCTGTATCAAACCCGGTTTGGGTATTATCCGCGACCGCTTGGCCCTGGTCAAACCACTCGGGGTGGCGCCGCGGGTTGAAGAACCCGGTGGTTTGGAGCAAAACATCTCTGGCCTTTCAGTCCCACAACCCGTGGTGGTTTCACTTGGGCGTTCTTCAACTGGGCGGATAGTTCGCGGTCATCACCTTGGGATCCAAGTGATCAACGCGATCAATGGCGGTACGATTGCGCGCATAAGGCGCATCGTACAGAATCAGGATCGAGGCGGATCATTTGGGGAGGTCCTTGTGAATTTGCTCGGTCGCAAGCCACGGCCTTCAGGGGGTGGGGGAACCGGGGTTGGAGTTGCCGCCTGATCCCGAACTGGATGGGGTGGTGCCGAAGTCGGCTGCCTTGAGTTGGACGGACTGACCCGACTCCTCGCCCCGCTTAATGGGAACGTTGGCGAGATCATTAGATTCAAGTTCCACCTGTTCGGTGCCTTGTTCACCGGAGTTGCCCTGACTCCCGGATTTCTTTTTCACCGCCACCTGCAACGCCTTGACTTTGGTGTCCCCTGACGAACCCCCACGTTGGGTGGTGGTGGAAGTGCTTGAAGATCCATTGGAAGACTTGGATTCATCGCCCTGGAGTTTTTCATTGCTCTTCGCGGTGTCCGCCTCGGCGTTCTTCACCTTCAGCCCATACGCGCCAATGGTGGTGTTTTGTTGACCGGAGCCTGACGAACTCCCTTGGTTAGGGAGCGCTAACCCCCGCTGCAACTGCTCATAGTACACCACGCTACGCGGCACGAGTAAAACGGCAAACCGATAAGGATTGGAGGGGTCTTGGGCCACCTCGACGGGGACCTTGTTTTTGACCTCGTTTCACTGTTGGGGTGCAGCCCCACTCAAACCAAAGCCGCCAAAGGGGTTAAAGGTGATCTGCCCGGTTTGGTCGCGCGTTGGTGTCTGTGGGTTTAACCTACTAAAGTCGAGGTCGTATAAGGCGCGCCCGGCGAGGTCATACCGGCGTAACGCAAAGGTGGTTGATGCGGTCAAAGCCGCTTCGGTTCGAGTGGGATCATACGTGGTTTGTTGACTTTCACTACCGGCAGTGATGCCCTTGGCGCTGTTGTCGCGCACTAAGGCCCAAGCGCCGGGGTTTTCACCCGTGAGGGGGAGGGGAAAGTAGCAAAAACTAAATTAAAAATTTTTTGGCGGTTTTTAAAAACCAACTCAATTTATTTAGTGGGAGCAGAAAAACGAAAATTTTGTGTTGAAAGCCTGATTTTCTGTTCCCACACTTATTTGATTAATGTGTTTATTTTTTATGTCTTAATTTATTTATGTTAACGCAATGGCTTTCAGCACATATTTAGCTAAACAACAAACAAATTTTTAAAGGAACAAACATTCATAACTGCTTTACAACTCAAACTAACACTTTTCGTTAGTTTTCAAAATCATTAAAAATTTTTAGCCGTCTACCGTTCACCTCGCGGTGGATGGCTTTTTATTTGTTTATTGGTTGTGAATAAAAATACCAGCAAATAAGCTTTATAAAATTAATTGCTGGCACTTTTGTTATTAGCCTAAAAACTATTTAGGTGGATCAATTTTGTCCAAGCGTTTATTTATTCCTCCAAGTGCTTGTAGGATCGACTTAAGCGTTTTTCCTTGAGCTTTTATTTGTTTTCCTTGAGCTTTAATTTGCTCAACCTGAGCTTTTTGCTCCACTTGAAGTTCTTTAATTTGCTCGCCCTGTTTTTCAACAGTTTGAGTCAATTTGTTGATTTGTTCACCGTGAAGAAGCACAACTTGAACTAATTGATTGATTTGCTCGCCTTGTTTTTCAACAGTTTGAGTCAATTTGTTGATTTGTTCACCTTGGGCGGCCAAAGTGGTTTCAATCTTTGTAAGCCGTTGGTCGTTTGAAACTTTATATTCGTTAAATTCTTTACGCGTTACGTATTCCGTGTTCACTGGTATAACCGGTTTGTTAAGTTTAAATTGTCTGTTAAAACTGCCAGAGAATTCCACACTTTTGTTATCTTTGTCAATGATGTATCATCCCGAAAAAGTGCCCTTTTTGGTCTTTTTTACCATGTCATGGAATTCTTTTTCGTTATAAAACGGAATTTTCTCTTTCATTAAGCCATACCTCCTTTCTTTGAAAGAAAGAATTTAAATGAATTTGGGAGCTTAGCTTGAGCTTGCATTAGCAACGCTGCAAAGGCGTATTTTTTATTTGTTTTCATTGTTGTGTTTTCACTAAATAAATTGACCGGTTTATTGAGAAGCGCCAATAAAACTTGCAAAAAGTTTTGGCTAAACAAAGGAACAAGTTGCAATTGAACTTGTTTTAAAAAGCGGTGAAGCCTCGTTAATTTAACTAATTTCATACTTTTTGGGTATTCGTTCACTAAATTGCTTTAAGTTAGTAAAGACACCAAAATAACTTCAAAACTTTTTTGAAAGAAAAGTTCCTATTAATAAGAAAAATTCCTATTAATGGTTAGTGACCCACTCACCCGTTCAACGGGGGAGAGGTCCACCGAATTGGTGCTGCCTGCTCCTCCAGCACCCCCACCACTAAGCACACTGCCGAGGTTACCACTCATGGCTCCAAACACCGGTGTCGTTGTTTTGAGCGATTGGGGCTGGGGCTGGGTGGAATGGTCTGTACCGAAGCTTTGGCGCAGCTTGGTGCGAACCTGGTTGGGGTCCAACAGGTTTTTTAAGCCCTGGTCGAGTTGGGTCGTGCTTTCGACTTTCTTAGGTTTAATCAAATGGAGGTAGAGCGAATTGTTTTGGGAATTGGTTTGACCCGAACCTTGAGTGGAAGCCTTGTACGAATCCTTGTCGGTATAGCTAATTTGGTACGCCAAAGCATTCGGGTGTTCCGGTAAGGTAGCCCCTGTTGCGGTGGTGGCACTACTTGTAGCTGCTTGCGCGGCCAACTGAGCTTGATCCGCCCACACCCCCTTCAAATCCCACACACTCTCCACGCGGCCCAACCGGTTGACCCAACTGCCACGAAAGGCCGCTCAGGGCCGGGGGGCCCAAATTAACTCCCTTTGGTCGCTGTCACTGGCATCCAGGCCACTTAACTGGAGCCCGAGGTAACCCGCGCGGGGTTTGACAAAGTCCGTGAAGGTGACCAGCCACCCGCCGAGCTGGAAGCTCACCGTGGTGCCACTGACAACGAGGTTACCGACGTCCTGGGGCGTTCAAGCCAACCCGGGGGTGATCAGGGTGGCTTTGGAATCATTATTTTGTTCGGGAATTTTAAAACCGATACCGGGGACGGTTGTACTGTTTTGGTTCGCAGTGCTAGACGTACGCGTCGTCCCAAAATAGGTTTCTACCAAAGCCGGATTCAACAACCCATTCACCTCACCGTAAGCGGAGAGGTTCAGTTTGGTTTGGTCCGACTGTAAGTCGGTGTAGGACCATTTTTGGTCGGTGGCTTGGAATTTGTTGGAATCGGACCCACTTCGATTCACCAACACCGGGATGCTGCCCAACAAGCCGCGCAGGAACAGCTGGGCGCGCTGCGCGTTGTTCTTGTTGGTGAATGACAGCGCGTTCGGTCAATCAGCGGTGGGGGTGAGGTTGGGGGGGGAGGTTGGTGTAGTTGGTGGCCTCTTGTTGACCGGTCGCATTGCCGTCCTGCGTGGTTAAACTATCCCCACTCTTACTAATCTTATCCTGCTTTAACGAGTCGGGATTCCCCGCGGAATTAGTTGTACCTGAAGAACCACCCTGCTGCTGGCCCGTGCCCGTAGCACTCGCGAACTTGGTGTGGTTTTCGTTGCCTTAGGTGTTATTCCCAGTAGCCTTATCATTCCTTCACCCCGCCCCCGTTCAGAGCTGGAGGTTGGCTTGGTCGAGGGTGGGTCATTTGGGAATATCTTTCCCCGTAGTCGTCGTCTGACTGCCCCCGAGGGTGGCTTGGACATTCGCTTTGAGACCGACGCCGACATTCGAAAACGTCGGGAGAAAGGAACGCGAACCACTTGTGTTCGTACTAGTTCCGCTGGACGACCCCGCGCCGGTTTTAGGCGCGGTTATATCATCCACACCCCGGTGATCATTCCCATACCTGTGCCCATTCCCAATCCAGGGAATATAATCCAACACCTGGTCGAGGAGTGCCCCCGCGAGGTTGAACCCGGTGGAGAAACGGGAAAGCGTGGGGGAGAAGTGGGATTAACTATTTATCGTAACCAGAACCTAAGTTAGCACGGAAGTTAGCAACGAAAGTATTAAAGTCAACGTGTGAATTGACCGTGGCGTTAAAGGCAGAACCAATTGATTCGCGGAATTTACCACCCCTGAAATCGCTTGGATCACTGTAACCCACTATTTTGTTTTCGCTCTGTTCCTTAAAGAGCTCTAGTGCTTTGGCTTTAAAGGTGTTATTGGAATTCTTACCGTCATTCTTGCCGCTTTGACCTTTGTTGTTAGAGCCGGTAAAAGTTTCTTTTAAAGGCAGGATGTAAGAAGCAGACTCGGTAAAGTACTGCGCTGGTGTTTTGCTTTCGTTGTTATCTCAAGTTAGACTGGTATTTAAGAACCAGTTAACAAACTTTTGCGTTTCTTCATTTTCCTTGGTATTAGTATGGATACCAATTAGATTAGGACCTTGAGTCATCATTACCTTATGCTGGTTTTCGGCACTGTATTTACCAGGTGCTGGCAGGATAATTGCTTCCGCACTTTGTAACGTACTTGATTGATCTAATTGTTCCTCAGTAGCACCAACGATAATCTTGCGGTCGTATTTTTCATCATTAAGCTTGCTAATTTCAAAGACATGCTTTTTGTCAGCATTCAGGAAACTCGTAGTGGTGTAACCGATGACTGTGCCTTTGTTTTCATTGGTTTTAGTTTCAGACTTATCCTTTTTCTCGGCTCCGTTATTATTTTTAGCTTGCTCTAGTTTTTGAATTAACTACTTGTCTTTAATTAATACAGCGTCAACACCATCTTGCTTATCATTAGGAATTGATGTTTTATAAAGGAAAATAGTCTTACCTTGGTTTTCGGTCCCTTCGGCTTTTTTACCTTGGTTAGGTGTGCCTTCAGCCTTCTTGCCTTGATTTTGTGTGTCTTCAGTTTTTTTAACTTCTGTTTTTGTTTTACTTTTCGCTGCTTCAATAGTAAAAGTGCCTAAAAGATTGCCGTTATCTTTACTGTTGCTTTGTTGCTGTCCACCTTCTTTTTGACTACTTTGACCAGGCGCATGAATTTCCTGGGTAAAACTAGGGTACTCAATGAAAGTATCGTCGTTGAACTTTAAACGTTTTGAATTTTCACCAGCAAACGCATAAGCATAACCAGAAGAGGAGGAAATGCTGTAGGCTAACTGGTGAAACTTCTGGAAGTTAGAGGTGTAAGAACCCCCTTTATTGACAAACAAACCGTTGCTGTCTGTGAGTTTTTTATAGTCATTAAAAACCTTTTCCAGATTTTTGTAAGAGGTACCGTTTTCGTTAAAGTTACTAAAGTCAGCGCGACCATCTTTAACCTTATAAAAGAAGTTATCAAAGTTACTATCACCTGCAGCAAAAACTGAGGTAAACAAAGCATTTGGTGTACTGTCTAGACCTAAAACGCCCTGAATGTCAGTGCCCTTTTTAGTGGAAATATCACTAACTTTGTTTTTAAATGATTTTGCTACGCGCGTTGAAAAATCGATCAACCCATGTCAAGTATCAAACACATCGGCTTTAAAGGTGTAATTCTTTAGACCACCATCAACTTCACTGTAAGTACCCCAAGTTTCTTCAATTTTTTTATCACTTTCAGATGCTCCATTATTACCTTGAGTACTTTGTTCCGACTTAGTTAACAGAGTTAAATGAGTAGACTTTGCTGCTGCCTTCTTCGTGCCTTCAGTAGTAGCTTTGCCATTTTCGCCAGCTTTCTTTTGAATATCACTTCATAAGTTTTTAGTACTTTCATCAGTGCCAATTTCCATAGTACCTTTAACTTTTGTTTGTGAATCTTTTGACTGAGCTTTAACTTGAACTTTAGTGTTGCCATCATTCTTCTTAACACTGTTCAAAATATAGTGCAACACCGGTGCATTCAGGATTAAGATATCGGTTGACATCGAAATGGGAATGGCATAGTTAGCTTTTTTCGCTACGCCACTAATGCGTTCATTGAACTTTAAGAAGTTGGGAGATAACTTGTCAACATTGACTCCATCAAACGGTAATTCCATCCCGTTACGGGCTAACACCGACACTAAATCAGGGTAGTTTAGAATCATGTTGTAAAAGCTGGTTTTATCCTTTACACTAACCCGGGTTTGGAGATCAGTTCGCCCGCCATCATAACCACCAGCAATCTGGGTAATCTCAATGGGGTAATCATTTACACCTTTAACCTTGTTGTACTTTTCAACAACTTTTTGTAAAGCCGCTGACGCACTTCTAGAAGTTAAAGATGAAGCTAGCTTAATCTTACCATCATCAACTTGATCAAATTTACCCCTCGCCCCACAACTAGCTAGAACTATTGAAAGTCCTAAAAAGCCGCTAAAAATTAGCGCACCATACTTAAATTGCATTTCAGCAACACTAGAAAGAAAGCCAAATCTTACAAAAACGCGCTAAGCATACCAGCAAAACTCGCCCTCTACCCGGTGTAACTCCCCAAAAGAAATTAAGCGCAAATTAACTATGCCGCTTTAACTTGTTCATATTACATGCTTGGTTATCCAGTTTTATTTTTTATAGTTTTAGTTAATACTCCACGCAAGCGTCACAATCCTCACCGCACGCTTCCATGGCTTGGATTCGTTTGCGTCAAAGTCTTAGCTTAATTGGTTCGGTTGGAAAGAACATTACTAAAACAATTATCACAAGAATAGCAATCAAAATAGTGTTAGCCACAATCCGTTCATAACTACGGTTAAACACTGCTATTCCTAAATCTACAAACGGTTGCACCATGACCACTAAAGTAGTGAGACCAATCACTACTACAGCTAGCCAACCCGTTGTTCTAAAATACCACCGCTTCGGTTTCTTGATTTGCAATAAACCACCCAGTAAAACTAAGCCCAAGAACCAAAAGATCCCGACACTAGTCCAAGTGGCAATTAAGTCAGCAAACTCCAGTAAGCACCCCATTGATTTAAAGCCCTTGCCGTCATAGGAAGCATTAACTTTAGGTAAGTACAACAAACCACCTAAACTAGAAAGTGCTACGGTAGTTAACACCATCAAAATCCCTGCATGGATTAAACCCACTACTGGCTTGGGCTTATTTAAACAGAGCTTACACTTATCAGGTACCCACAACTCTCCTGATTTAATTAAGCTTTGGGTTAACTTTCCCGTTCACATTACAAAACCGTTAATAATCCCAGCTACTCCAAGCGCTATTAAGAGATTGAGCACGCCAAAGAATCAACCAAGCTTTTTGTGCTTTAACCAATCACCAAGTCCCGAAAAGGCACCGTTAGGTGTGGTTAAACTCACACTTAGTGCAATTAAGCTGTAAATCAGTACCACAATCCCTAAGCCCAACAACATTACTTGCGGTAATTTTTTTGGTTTTTTCAACTGCGTTTTCGCTGCTGCTGACACGTAAAAACCATCAAAAGCAAAGAAAATCGCGCCCATAGCACTAAACCAACCAAAGAAGGGTAAAATGGCAGTAAAATCTTTGACTGGAACCACTGGTTGGCGTTCCATTTGTTCAGCACTTGCACCCAATCACAGCGCTAAAATAACCACTGCTATTAGGGGAATTACTTTGAGCAATAATAGCACGACATTCTGCACACTGGTTCACTTAACACTAAGACCACTCGTAAAGAAAAATCACAGGTTAATCAACAGCACTATGACCATTCAAATGGCCCAATCATGTGGTGTATTGAAGTGGTTGGCGACCCCAAAACCACGCAAACCATCTTGGAGTGATTGCACCAAATACAACGGCATAAAGAAGAAGGTAGTGGGCAAGTAAATCCAGATTAAAAAGCGCTTACAGGCCTTGTAAAAGGTGTTATTGGTAAACTTTTGTGTTCATGACAATAATGCCAAGTCATCAAAGGCTGCTTTAGCAGTAATTTCAACCAGCGCCAACCCCATTAAGATCACGGTAATCCCTGCCATTAACCACACCAGTAAGGCTAAAGTGGTGTTTCCGCCCATGTTTTGCAACACCCGTTCACTCTTAAAGAAAATACCTGCCCCTATGCAGGTACCAATGACGAGTAAAATACCACCAACAAGTCCCATTCTGCCCCTAGCAGCTGTACTTTTCCTGGTGGTATTTAATTGTTGGTTCATGAAAAAATCGGCTTTGGTTTTGACTAGTACCAAAGCCTTTAATTATCTCAAAGCTTTAATTGATTGCTTGGAGTTTTCTGTTTTTTTCGCAAAGTAAAAACAGCTATAAAATGGACTATTTTGGCTTACCAAAACAATAAAAAAGACCTAGGCATAGGCCTAAGTCTCTTTTATCTTCTTGACGCTTGGTGCTTTCCTATTCTCACTGAAACAGCTACATTCGGCTCCACTGTGCTTAACTGCTGGGTTCGAAATGGAACCAGGTGTTTCCACAGCGACATGGGCACCAAACAAAAACGACAATCCTGCGTATTTCCTACCAAAGGCTTCCAATAAGTCCTCGAGCAATTAGTATTACTCAGCTCAACATATCACTATGCTTACACCTGTAACCTATCAACGTCATCGTCTTTGACGGCTCTTACTTTCTTGCGAAATGGGAAGATTAATCTTTGAGATAGTTTCACACTTAGATGCTTTCAGCGTTTATCTAATAGACACGTTACTACCCAGCGGTGCAGCTGGCGCTACAACTGGAGCATAAGAGGTGTCCTCGCTTCGGTCCTCTCGTACTAGAAGCAACACTCTTCAATCTTCCTACGGGCACAATAGATAGGGACCAACCTGTCTCACGACGGTTTGAACCCAACTCACGTATCTCTTTAATCGGCGAACAGCCGAACCCTTCGAACCTGCTTCAGCTCGAGGATGAGATGAGTCGACATCGAGGTGCCAAACACTGCCGTCGATATGAACTCTTGGGCAGTATCAGCCTGTTATCCCCGGAGTAGCTTTTATCCGTTGAGCGATGGCCATTCCATACTGGACCACCGGATCACTATGACCTGATTTCTCACCTGTTCGACCTGTATGTCTCACAGTCAAGCACCCTTACACCATTACACTCTACATACGATTTCCAACCGTACTGAAGGTACCTTTGTACGCCTCCGTTACCTTTTAGGAGGCGACCGCCCCAGTCAAACTGCCCACCTAACACTGTCTTGAAACTGGATAACAGTTACCAATTAGAACAGCACACAACCAAGGGTAGTATTCCACCTTTCGCATCAACAAGTCCTAGCGAACTTGCATCGATTGCTCCTACCTATTCTCTACATGATAATGTCCTGATCAATATTAAGCTACAGTAAAGCTTCACGGGGTCTTTCCGTCCCGTTGCGCCTAACGGGTGTCTTCACCCGTACCTGGATTTCACCGAGTCTATAGCCGAGACAGTCAAGAGATGGTTACACCATTCAAGCGGGACGGAATTTACCCGACTAGGAATTTCGCTACCTTAGGACCGTTATAGTTACGGCCGCCGTTCACTGGGGCTTCAGTTAAAAGCTTCGCTTGCGCTAACCTCCTTCTTTAACCTTCCAGCACTGGGCAGGTGTCACCCCATATACATCACCTTACGGTTTGGCATAGAGTTGTGTTTTAGTTAAACAGTCCCCCCTCGTTCTTCACTGCGGCTTACTTTTACATAAGCACCCCTTCTCGCTAACTTACGGGGTTAATTTGCAGAGTTCCTTGGCTATAGTTCACTCGCTAACCTTAGGATCCTCTCCTTGACTACGTGTGTTCGTTCTCGGTACTGGTTACAGCTAGATTAACCCTAGAAGCTTTTCTTGAAAGCATGATTAATACCACCTTCGCTACTTGATCACTCATTCACTCGACATCATCACTCAATGTTATGCACAACGGATTTGCCTATTGTACCACCTTATGATTTATCCCCAAATCCAATTATGGGGGTGGAAAACCTTCTTTGTCACTCCATCAGTCTAACTGTAAGTACAGGAATATTAACCTGTTGTCCATCGCCTACGCTTTTCAGCCTCAGCTTAGGTCCAGACTAACCCTGGAAGGACGACCCTGGTCCAGGAAACCTTAGTCAATCGGTTTGGGAGATTCTCACTCCCAAGCGTTACTCACGCCGGCATTCTCACTTGTATTGGATCCACCAATGCTCACGCTTTGACTTCAACTCCAATACAACGCTCGTCTACCACAAGATATAAATCTTATCCATAAATTCGGTAATATACTTAGCCCCGTTACATCTTCGGCGCAAAAACACTCGACAAGTGAGCTGTTACGCACTCTTTAAACGATGGCTGCTTCTAAGCCAACATCCTTGCTGTTTTAGCACTTTCACATCCTTTTCCACTTAGTATATTTTGGGGACCTTATTTAATGATCTGGGCTCTTCCCCTCTTGACAATGAAGCTTATCCCCCACTGTCTGACTGCGAGAATAAAATAAATGGCATTCAGAGTTTAATTGTATTCAGTACGCCTAGGTGGCGCCATCATACATTCAGTAGCTTTACCTCCACTTATTTGTGATCTCACGCTAGCCTTAAAGCTATTTCGACGAGAACCAGCTATCACGGATTTCGATTGGAATTTCACCCCTAATCACAAGTCATCCGCTATCGTTTCAACGAGAGTCGGTTCGGTCCTCCAGTTGATGTTACTCAACCTTCAACCTGCTCATGACTAGCTCAACCCGTTTCGGGTCTATAATAACAAACAAACGCTCTTTTAAAACTCGCTTTCGCTACAGCTCCCCATCTCCTGGTTAACTAACGCTTGCTATCATAACTCGCCGGCTCATACTTCAAAACGCACGCCATCACACATTAATGTGCTCTGACACGTTGTAGGCATATGGTTTCAGAATCTATTTCACTCCCATCTCTGGGTTCTTTTCACCTTTCCCTCACGGTACTGTTTCGCTATCGGTCACTAATTAGTATTTAGGCTTACCCAATGGTCTGGGCAGATTCACTCAAAATAACGTTTTCCGAGCTACTCAGGGATCTCGCTAGGTATGAAAACAATTTCAAATACGGGGCTATCACCCTTTTGCGCGCTGCTTTCCAACAGCTTCTTCTATCGTTTTCAAGTCCACATTGCAAGCCCTACAACCCCTATCTAATGATAAGTTTGGCCTGTTCCGCTTTCGCTCGCCACTACACACGGAATCACATTCGTTTTCTTTTCCTGTGGCTACTGAGATGTTTCACTTCACCACGTATTGCTTTAATATGACTATTTATTCATCAATTAATGATAGCTGTTTCCAACTACCGGATTGCTCCATTCGGAAATCTCCGGATCTGAGGTTCTTACCACCTACCCGAAGCTTATCGCAGGTTAACACGTCCTTCATCGCCTATTAGTGCCAAGGCATCCACCATAAGCCCTTAGTAACTTATTGTATTGATCCTTTGGTATTTATTTGGAACTAGAAAGATTGTCGTTTTCAGTTTTGAAAGAAGCGGAAATGTTCTTTCAGAACTGGATACAATCTGACCAAATATGTTAGTTGTGAGACCAAACAGGGATTTGGGTTTAATTTACCACCGATAAATAAATGGATTTTGATGTTTTGTTTAGTATTTATCTTTATTAAAGATGAAAAGAAAAAGTAAAAAACTCCATTAGAAAGGAGGTGATCCACCCCCACGTTCTCGTAGGGGTACCTTGTTACGACTTAACTCCAATCACCGGTGCTATCCTTGACATGCGCTTCCTAATGGTTAGCAACACGTTTTTAAATATTACCAGCTTTCATAGTTTGACGGGCGGTGTGTACAAGACCCGAGAACGTATTCACCGCGACATAGCTGATTCGCGATTACTAGTGATTCCGACTTCATGAGGACGAATTGCAGCCCTCAATCCGAACTGAGACCAACTTTACAGATTTGCTCACTTTTACAAGCTGGCGACTGTTTGTATTGGCCATTGTAGCACGTTTGCAGCCCTAGACATAAGGGGCATGATGATTTGACGTCATCCCTTCCTTCCTCCAATTTGCATTAGCAGTCTCGCTAGACAATGTAACTAACGATAAGGGTTGCGCTCGTTGCGGGACTTAACCCAACATCTCACGACACGAGCTGACGACAACCATGCACCACCTGTCACTCGGTTAACCTCCATTATGTTTCCATAACTTTGCCAAGGATGTCAAGTCTAGGTAAGGTTTTTCGTGTACCGTCGAATTAAGCAACATGCTCCACCACTTGTGCGGGTCCCCGTCAATTCCGTTTGAGTTTCATTCTTGCGAATGTACTACCCAGGCGAGATACTTAATGTGTTAACTTCACTACCGAGGGGATCGCCCCGACAGCTAGTATCTATCGTTTACGGTGTGGACTACTAGGGTATCTAATCCTATTTGCTCCCCACACTTTCAAGCCTAAGCGTCAGTAATGGCCTAAGTTTTCGCCTTCGCCACTGGTGTTCCTTCATATATCTACGCATTTCACCGCTCCACATGAAATTCCAAAACTCCCTACCACACTCTAGATTAATAGTTTCCAATGCATACAACTGTTAAGCAGCTGCCTTTAACACCAGACTTTTCAATCCGCCTGCGCTTGCTTTACGCCCAATAAATCCGGATAACGCTTGCGACCTATGTATTACCGCGACTGCTGGCACATAGTTAGTCGTCACTTATTCAAAATGGTACAGTCAAACTCTAGCCATTACCTGCTAAAGTCATTCTTCCCAAATAAAAGAACTTTACAATCTTAAAGACCTTCATCGTTCACGCGGCATTGCTCCATCAAGCTTTCGCTCATTGTGAAAAATTCCCTACTGCTGCCTCCCGTAGGAGTATGGGCCGTGTCTCAGTCCCATTGTGGCTATTCTACTTCTCAGCATAGCTACACGTCATTGCCTTGGTAGGCCGTTACCCCACCAACTAGCTGATATGGCGCACCCTCATCAAATAACGAACCCTTGCAGGTCCTTTCAACTTTGATTCATGCGAACCAAAGTTCTTATGCGGTATTAGCTAGTCTTTCAACTAGTTATCCCCCATTATAAGGTAGATTGGATACGTGTTACTCACCCGTTCGCCTCTAAAGTATTACTACTTTCGATCGACTTGCATGTATTAGGCATGCCGCCAGCGTTAATCCTGAGCCAGGATCAAACTCTCAGAAAAATTGACAGATTGCATCCAGTTTTGAAAGAACATTTTCGGCGTCGACAGAGTTGTCAACAGCCTGAAGATTATACAGAAAAACTTTTTATTTATGTTTAAAGAATGCAAAAGAAATCGCTATAAAAAGTGGAAAAAAGTGCATTTTTCTAAGAATTTAAAAAGAGTGTTCGTGATACTTACATAAGTTTTTTTATTATTTCTATTAACTTTTATTAACATTTAATAGGTTCAGAATAAAACTTTTTCAAACTGTTGATTAACTAATAAGTTTTGCTTATAAACTGAATTTTTAGAAATATTAGCCCATTCACCTCGCCGTAAGCGGGGAGGTTGAGTTTGGTTTGGTCTGTTTTTAAGTCGGCATACGACCATTTTTGGTCGGTGGCTTGGAATTTTTAGTTATTTTCACCACTCTTATTGACCAACACCGGGATGCTGCCCAACAGGCCGCGCAGGAACAGCTGGGCGCGCTGCGCGTTGTTCTTATTGGTGAATGACAGCGCGTTCGGTCAATCAGCGGTGGGGGGGAGGTTGGTGTAATTCGACGCGAATGCCGTCGTCGAATTAGTAGCAGTACCATCCTCCGTTTTGAGATTGCCCGAGTTTTCCTTGGTGATTTTATCCTGCTTTAACGCATCGGGATTCCCCGCGGAGGTACCTGATTGTCCCTGCTGGCCCATCCCCGTAGCGCTTTTAAAGGTGGTGTGGTTTTCGTCACTTTGTTTGTTTGAAGCCTTATCATTCCTTCACCCCGCGCCGGTTCAGAGCTGGAGGTTGGCTGGGTCGAGGGTTCTTCAAGGCGAACCCTTGGTAGTCGTCGTCTGACTGCCCCCGAGCGTCGCTTGGACGTTGGCTTTGAGACCAACGCCGACATTCGAAAACGTCGGTGCGGGTTCGTTACTGGATGCATTTTGGGATTGTCCCTGGGTCGTTACCCCACTCGTACTACTGTTGCTCCCCCGGTGGTCATTCCCATACCTGTACCCATTCCCAATCCAGGGAACATAATCCAACACCTGGTCCAAAACAGTCCCCGCGAGGTTGAACCCGGTGGAGAAACGGGAAAGCGTGGGGGAGAATAAAAATACCAACAGCAAGTTTTAACACTTACTGTTGGTAAATTTATGTCTTTTTAGACCAAAAAATCAACTAACTCTTTCAAGTGCCTAAAGGCTTTTCCTCGCTTTTTACTTCGTTATCAGTAACTTCATTGACAGTTTTAATTTTCATAATGAATTCACAAGTACCATCTTCCTTTGGATCAAAGTAAGCTACCATTGAAGCAATTTTGGGGTATTTAAGCTTTTCTTCGGCTTTTTCTAGAAAAAGATTCCTTAATGCTTTAACTTTTTTCATGTTTAAATCCTCCTTTCTTTGTAAGGTTTGGAAAGTAAATAAAACTTTCAACTAAGTTGCCAACAGGGATCAGACGCTTTGCTGATCAATTTCAAAAATTAAAGATTTGCATTTTGCTCTTCCACTAAATAAATTGACCGGCTTATTGAGAAGTGCCAACAAAATTGCAAAAAGTTTTTAGAAAGTATTAAATGAATAAAAATACCAACAACTATCTTTTAAAGACTAATTGCTGGTATTCTTTATTTTGAATAATATCTACTTAGACTCTAGTTTATCTAGACGAACATCCATCTTGTTCAAACGATCGCTCATCTTTTGCAGCGTTTGCAAGATTAGCTTTAAGGTTTTTCCCTGAGCTTTTTGCTCGATTTGAAGTTCTTTAATTTGCTCACCCTGGATTCTTATTTGTTCACCTTGGGCGGCCAAAGTGGTTTCAATCTTTGTAAGTCGTTGGTCGTTTGAGTCTTTGTACTCATTAAACTCTTTACGCGTTACGTATTCTGTGTTCACTGGTATAACCGGTTTGTTAAGTTTAAATTGTCTGTTGAAATTGCCAGAGAATTCCACACTTTTGTTATCTTTGTCAATGATGTATCATCCCGAAAAAGTGCCCTTTTTGGTCTTTTTCATCATGTCATGGAATTCTTTTTCGTTATAAAACGGAATTTTCTCTTTCATTAAGCAATAACTCCTTTCTGAAAGAGGTTGAGAAAACTACAACTTGCAGTAGTGCTGCCAACTAAGTTCAGCTGTTTTGCTAAATTAATAAAAACATTACACATAACGGTTTTTGTGCTTACACTAACTAAATTGCTTTAAGTTAGTAAAGACACCAAAAATAAACCAAAAAGTTTTTTTGAAAGTAAAAGTTCCTACTAATAGTTAGATGGAGTTGTAAACCCAAATTGCAAAATATTCAAACTTTTTGGCTATTTTGAAAATCTGTCTCAATTTATTTAGTGGGAGCAGATAGAGTGACTTGTGTTAAAAAAACGAGCCTGCTCCCGCTGATTTAAATAAATTTAGTAAATTCATAGTTTTGCCTCTACATCAAACTAACAGCTTTTGTTAGTTTTCCAATCGTCAAAAATATTTTGGAGCTGTCTGCCTCTTACCTCTGGGTAGATGGCCTTTTTATTGTTATCACCCCATTCCGCTGCTCCGCTCTTCTTCTGTTACCGACTTCGGGGAAATTGGCACTATAGTAATACGGCACGGGGAGGTAGTGCAAGGCGGTGTTGGTTCACTTGACTTTGGTGTTCGAATTAGCGTCGGAAGTTGATTGGGCATTTTCGCGCGCGGACTTCAGTTCACTTTCGTTTACAATCCCATACACAAGCAGTTGGTCGGTGCGCGACGGCAAGCGCGCCTCGTTCAACTTAAAGTTAAAGTTAAGGCCCAGGGCATCAAACACGGTCACGCCATCATCCCCATAACTGTTGAGTGGGCTGGCATTAATTAAGGACGCAATTTTGGCGGAAGCCTTACTATCATCCTTAACGGGATACTTGGTCTGCACTTCTTCGTTATTCTGACTACCCCCTTTCATGCCACTCACCGGGGTCACATAGGCAAAGCTGTCGAGCAGGGTAAACAAGCCATTAATCGGACCGTTGAGCCGGCCGTGTTTTCCACCAAGGCCTTGTACCCCCCAGCACTGTCCAACCCGGCCGTGGTCGACCAGGCGAGTGCTTGGTCTTTGGTGGCAGCACTGTTTTCCGTGCTCATATCATACCCCACCGCGCCCGCTTTAAAGGCCGCAAAGACGAGGTGGTCGGCCACAACGTCAAGACCGGCGATGAGGTAGGCGGGTTGGGTGAGGCCTTGAGCCTTCAAATTCGAATTCTTGGAATCCGAATTGGAGTCATCTTTAAAACCCAACTGGTTTTCGACAAACTGCTTCTGCTTGTCGGTGCCCCAGTTGAGCTCGGTGTGGGCTCATCAGGTTGCGCGACCCGATTCCTGGTCCTCCCCGACAACCCAATACAACAAACTCGGTACCGCGTTTGAACCCATCACAACGATCTGGCCATTTAAGTAAGCGAGTTGGGACGTGGAGGTGTGGTATAACTTTGTTATTACATTCGGCAGATCTTCATTTGTAGAAGTCGAGCCGAGTCGCTGCTTGGACTGAAACACCACCAGCAGCACGGGTAGCGATTCCAGTACTTGGTTTACCAGGTCACGTTTCCAAAGATGGCACTATCACCCCCATCTGGTGCAAGGCCTGGGCGGTGTTGAGGTATTTGGAGAATTTACCAGTTTGCGCGTTGTCTTGGGTTTGCCTTAAATTAATTTGGGCGGTGTGCTTCAAGAGCGGTCTTAACCCCGAACTGTTCGAGCCATTGCCTTGTAAACCAAAAGCACTTCCAGCCCCCACTTGCTGACCATTAGCTAGGGGAGCATCACTCTTAGCATTTGTCTCCTCCGTTTTTCATTCTGTGGAACTTTTCCCCTTGCCAGCCTTGGTCGAATCGAGGGGTTCGACACCGGTCAACTTTCATTCAGCTTCCGGTACGCGCGGCCCTTATCGAGCTTAAAGCCGGTGACGGCTTTGGGTCCGGGGTTGTTGGTGAGGTTTTTTTGGGAACGTTGGTTGTCTCACCCAGACTCCAACCCATGCACCTTGTCCTGAGCAACCCCATTCACCCGGGCTAACCCCGCATTGGGCGTGTAAGGGGTCACGGGTTGTTCGACGAGGAGGTCTTTTAAGGTGGTGTAGAGGGAGCCCTTACCATTGGAACCTTGATCGTCGGAACCCTGACTTTCCTGCTTAACGTAGGGCAACGCCAACTTAATCTTGCGTTCAAACACCCACGTGGCCCTGGGCGCGGCTTTAAAGATGAGGATGTAGCTGGCGAAGTCTTCTTGGGTGGAATTAGATGAAGTTCCTGATTGATCGCCAGCTTGCTGTAAGGCTTGTTGGGACTTGGTGGTATCAAAACTAAGGGCATTTTGGTCTTGGCCATTACTCTCAGTGCCTTGTTGGCTCGAACTATCTTGAAACTTCACCCTGACCAACGCTGAGCGGACCAGCGCCACCAACTTGTTCTGTCCCACCTTTCAGTCCACGAGTTCGTATGAGGTGTGTAAATGGGCGGCGCGCACAACATCCAGCCCCCCATTGAGCGGTGTCGTAAAGGGCGTGTAGGGGGTGAGGGTGTTGTGGTCTTGGAGGAGGTAGGTGTTGGAAACTATTTATTAATTTTTAAGTAATCTTTTTTTATTAAATCTAATAAATAAAAGGATTGTAGTTACAAGCGTTGCAATAGTAATTAATGCCATCAATGAACTACCAAAGAAAGGTGTTTTTAATAAGTAGTCATCTCCTTTTTCTAAGGAAAAGCTAACAACTATAAATGAAATGGTCATAATTAGCCCAATTACATCAATTGCTAAAGCAGTTCAGAAAAACATTAGTTGGTATTTTTTGTGCTCAGTTTTATTAGTTTGAATTAAATGCTTCAAGATGAAGCCACTAATAACTAGGAGTACTATTATGGTTAAATCCATAAATGCAAAAATCAAACCTAAGAAAAAATAGCCATTGGCTGCGTGCCCTACTGGTAAAGGTGAATTTAAGGCAAAGGATAAAAAAGATAAATTTAAATTTAAGCGAGCTTCAGCACTGTAAGCTGGTAAATAAATTAAGAAACCTAGAAAAAGTTGGATAAATCAAACAACAAAAAAGCCAATCATCCATCAAGTAAGTCTGTTCTTTTGAGTAGAACTATTGCTATTTGCATCCAAAATGTTCTTCAGTTTTTCTCTTACTAACAGTGAGTTAGTTAGTGTGAGTTGTGGGATAAAGATGGCTCACAATAATCATTTTTTCTCATTTTGAAATTGTTGGCAAATACTTAGTTGACCGAACAATAAACTGTTAATCCCGATGTTGCCCATTCAACAAAGAATCAGTAAAACTGTAAAAATGGGGGTTAATATTTGAGCTACAAGAACGTGAATATTAACTTTCGTTGTTGTTTCACCTTCGTTGTTTGAATTTCCAGACTCCAGAAAAAAAGAAAAATTCTTGTGAAAAGAATGGCTGATAGCTAAAAAGGCTGTGGCTATTGCACAAAAGACAAACAGTGCTCAAAGCACTATGTTTGTAATAGTTAATTTATTAATTAAATTTCTCTTGCTAGTTAATATGTTGAAGCTAGCTTGATCAGTTAAGATAGTTTGCATAAAAAATTTATTTGGTCATGTTGGCCAAATACTTAAATAAACAAACTACCGAATCAATGGAATTTTAGTTAAGCTTTCTGAAAAATACAACTAATTACTTGGATATTTTCAGTTAGAAAATGCACTAAAAGAACATAGAGAAAAAGTTCTTTGCTTACAGGATTGATGCTGCTTTTTGGTTTTGCACTCAATTAAATAAGAAGTTCTGATAGTAATCCAATTGCTTTTTGCACAGTTCAATTTCAGCAGGAATACCTTCGTTTAGATCAGTAAAAAAGCTGTAAAGTGGATCTAAGATAGCAGCGATTTCTTTCTGTTTTTTCAGCGAAGGTACATGAATACCATACTCCTTAAATTGAGCCACTGTTAACTGGCCTGTTGCAGAGCCTTGCTTTTTAAATTTAATGGCTCTTAATGCGTGGAATAAAAACCTTATATCAAATTCTTCTTTAGGTACAAAGCAAATTAAACTAACAGCAGGCAAATAAGCAAAATCACGATAGAAAACGGCACCAATTGTGCCTCTAGCACTTACCGTAATGGATTTTTCTTCAACTCGAAAAGTTTTACTGTAAACCAAAAATTCCTCAGCTTTACTGTTGTTAGAAAGAATTGGATATTTATAAACTTCGTTCTTTTCCTTACTAAAATCAGCAGGCTTTTCACCACCTACTAAAACTTTTTGAGCTATTTCTCCCAGCTTGTAATATTTATTTTCCTCTTTTCAATTTTTTGGGTTAAGTAAATAATCGCAATAGAAGGCATACTGCTTCTTTCGCTCTCTTAGCTCGGCGCTTAGCTCGGCGCTTAGCTCGGCGCTTAGCTCGGCGCTTAGCTCGGTAAAAGTATCTAAGATAGTAGCAATTTTTTCTTGAATTTGCAAGGGTGGGAAATCAATGGGAATTTCGACAACTTTTTGCGTTCTAAGGATAGGAATAGCAGAAGTTGTATTAACAAATTTTTTTGCTTCTTTTTTTAAAGCATAAGCTAAAAATTTAGGATTTATTTCCTTATTTAAAACTTTTAAAATTCCACAATTTGAGGAAGCACTAAATTTACCATTTCGATAGTAAATGCTACCGGCATAACTTCAACGTGTAGTTCAGGTAACATATTCACCATCAAAATCGTAAGTTTTGATTCTGCCCATTTCACCTTCATTAGAAGTTGCTGATGAATAAACAGGATAAATTCCTTGATTTTCACGGAGATATTTAGTATTTATTTCTCTTCCATGTGAAGCTTCACAAATATCTTTAATTTTGTAAGTTTTAATCTCCACGACAGTAACAGTTTAATTTCTTTTAAAAGTCTTTTGAATTGAATAAACTAAATTCGCAAAATATTTCAAATGGATTTCCTAAAAAGAGAAATAAATAACCCTTAAAAATAAATAACTTACTGTTTATTTTGCTCTGGTGTCTCTTGCTTTTTATCAACAAGTTCTTTCATTTGTTGCATCATTTCTAAGTCTCTAATTCTTCGCGATGTAGAAATTGCTAAAACCAGGAAAACAATAAAACAAATAAAAGCAACTGCATCTATAAAACTTAAAAAGGCCAATAAATTAATACCACCTGCAAAAGTAAAGCCTCCAATGTGTAATATGGCTAAAATGAAGCCAATTAAAAGTGAAAAAAATTATAGGAAAGTATACCTATTTTTTAATCTTTCTAATCTTTGAATACTTATTAACTCTGGAGATTTTGGGACGTTAGTAACAGTATTACTATTTGTTTCACTGGTTTGAAATGCAGTTGGAACATTGGCTTGCACTGTATAAGTATTTGCTATTACATTGGTATTAATGTCTTCCGTTTCTACTTTTTCATCCCTTTCTAAAGCGGTCAAATTATTTATTTCTATCATGCTAACATCACTAACGTTTTCTTTTGTTGGGTTTTGTTGAACACTTATATTAGGCTCCTTTTTGAAAATTCAGTGCATAAATACGATTAGCAAGGTACTCTGATTTGAACCTTACTGACCATATATAGCAATGAATTAGCATAATGAAAGTTATAAGAATAAAAACTACTCCTAAGAAAATAAGTAAAGCTTTAAACCTAGTAAAAATCGAATAAAAAATAGAGAAATAAGACGCAGTAAAAAATAGACCAGCTAATAGAACAAATAAAACAGAAATATTAAATGCCTTTTTTGTATTGTATGGATAGCACGGAAATCTTTTTACTGCATTTAAGCGCACTAGTAAAAGCTCTTGTTTTTCTAATTCCTTTGCTGAAAGAACTGCCTTTTGGTTTTCTAGATTTTTGGCAATATAACTACTAGCTTCTGTATTTATATTTACAGTAGTTGATACTGTTTTTTCTGACTTTTTAATAAAGTCTCTACTACTTAAATTCTGTTTCACTTTTTTCTATTTAAAGTACTTCTTTAAATTTACAAGGAAACATTTTTTTGGAAACGGAAATCTAGATAAAAACTAAAATTCTGTTTTAATAACAATTTTTAAATTATTGCTTCGATTTATTTTACGTACTAGGAACATCGGTTTTTCATTTAAGTGCATAAAAACGATTAGCAAAGTATTCTGCTATGAATCTTATTAATCATATAAAGGTAATAATTCCCAAAACAAGACCAACAATAAAGAAAAGAACCCCTAATAAATTAAGACAATGAAAATTTGTGGCGAAGTAAACGAGAAGTTAATACATAAAGATGCAAGACCATAAGAAAGGCCAGATAGAAATGCAAATAAAAGGGTGAATAATAATGCACTCTTTGTGTTATAAGGGATTCTAGGTAAAAGCCTTCTCGCATCGCTTCTTAAATAAATATTATTTTCTGAAGTGTTCTTCAAAATAATTTCGCTTTTAATATTTTTGTTAGAAGAATGAAAGCTATTTTTCACTTCACTTAATAAATCTTTCTTTGTTTCTTTTTCCATATTTAAATTAGCAATTGCTTGAAGCTTTAATCGTTCTTTTTCGCTAATTAATCAATATTTCTTTTTTGCCTTAAAGTAAAAATGACACTGTTAGCAAATATGACTATCATAGCTAAAGACAAAAACACCTCTCTTGTTAAATTCACTGAAAAAGGCAGTGAGTCAAAAGCAAGAGGTAAAAGATAACCAAACAGAACAGACACCACTAAACCAAAAACATCAATAAAAATGAAAACAGTTAACAAGCTGTAAATCTGTATCTTTATTTTGTTTATATCTGTGAACCGTAAATAACTAAATAGAAAGCAACCTAATGTTGTGAGAGTGATTGTTGGAATAACAAAAAGCAACAAAAAGAGTGATATAAAACCAAAGTTACTAAAATAAAAATCTCTACTTTCTAAATGGCGAAAGAAATAGTCAACTCATTTATAGATGGATTCGGAATAATTGAAACTATCAATTAAATTAAGTATAGTTGGCACATAAATTAAAGTCATGCAAACAACATAAATTGATCAAAATCCAAAAATAAATAAACTAATTAGTTTTATTTTATGCTTTACTTTTTTAAATAAAAGTTCTTTTTTTAAATCCAAATGGGCTAACTTAAATTTAAGGAAAAGCGCATTGGAAAAAGCAAGTTGGGGAAAGAAAATGCCTAAAAGAAACTATTTAGAATCTTCTTTAAAAGCTGATTTTTTTCTTATTTCTTTATAGAAAAACCCATTAATGGCTAATGTAGCTGCTCCAAAAAGTATTGCTAATACAAAAAACGTTCATGCTAAAGCAGATAAAGTACTTAAGTGATTAAAGAAAAATTGGGAATAAAGATCAAATCGAAAAAGATCAATAGCTATACAACCTAGGATTAAAAAAACAACAAACGATAACCAAGAAGCAATAAGAACGTTAGCTAAAATTTTTAACAGTTTTTTGTTTTTTACACAAAAATCAATTTGAAACTCTTGGTTTAGTGCAGACTCCATAGAATTAAAACTTTTTACAGATTAAACTTTTGCAAGCAAAGCTAATCTGAAACTATCTTTGAGTTTACAAGATAACGTTTTTTTAGAGACAGAAAGTTATTTAAAAACTAAATTTTTGGTTTTTAATAACAAATTTAATCAATAACTATTCTTCTTCCTTAGGTTTAATCTCTAGTCCAGAAAGATCCACTTTTCATGTAAGTGCATTTAACTTATTAGCGAAGTACTCTGCTATGAACCTTACAATTGCTACAAAAGTTACTATAAAGAAAATAAAAGTAAAAAATCAAATAACTCCACCTATAACGTAAAAAGGTATAGAAATTTGAACTATAGCAAAAGAAATGAACACACTACCTATAGTTGCCAATATCAAGGAGATAATGGAAAAGAAAATAATTAAAAATAAAGTTTTCTTTGTGTTATAGGGACTTTTAGGTAAAAGAATTCTGGCATCATAACTTAAGCTACTTTGTTTTCTCTTTGTTTCTGACATCATAGATGAATGTTGTTGATAAATTTGAAGACTATTTCGTTCATTTGATTCATGATTTTCAAAAGAATTCATGTTTTTGGATGATTGCTCTCCCATATTAATATTAATATTCATTGTCGTTAAATTAATTTGTTCTTCTTTTATTGCTAATCATTCTTTGCTTGTTACTTTTTTGTAAATAGTTAAGGAGCTGACAAACGTACCTATCATTGCTAAAGGCAAAACAAGTTTTATTACTCAAAAAATTACAAATATAACAAAGGGTACATTAAGCCAAATTAATAAGATATCAATAATTATTCATTGAATTATTCCCACAACATCAGTCAGCATGATAACTATTGATAAAGTAGAAAGTGGTTTTCTTAACTTATTTGAGTTTATAAACCTTAAGTAAGCGAATAAATAGCAACCTAAAGTAATTAAGGTTATTGTTGGAATAATAAAGAAAACTAAAAAAGGAATCCTTGAAACTATTTCATAGTAATGAAAAGCGAATGAAGAATGACCTAAAAAATAACGGTTACCATCTGGCAAAATTTCACTCAATCTATTATTTATTAAAGCGATTAAGTTAGGTATTTGATAAATGTTTAAAATTCTTAATGCATTTGGTAAATAAATTGAGGTTGCTAAAACACAATAAATTCCTCAAACAACAAAAACAGACAAGGTAAGCTTCTTTAGTTTTTGCTTTATTTTTTCTAATAAGTTTTCTCTTTCAGAATTTAGATAGCTTAATTTAAGTTTCAGTCAAAGCGCATTACAGAAAGCCATTTGTGGAAAGAAAAAGCCCAAGAAGAATCGTTTTTGTTCTTCTTGAAAAACTGAATTTTCTTTTAATTCACTACTCAAAACACCATTAATGAAAGCGACAGCTACACCAAAAATCAGTGCTAATATCCAAAACACAAAATTCACAATATTGATAGTGCCGAGAAAGAAACCTCTAAATGTCGATGAAGCTAAAACTAAAGAAATAACAAATAATCACCAACACCAAATCAAACCGTTGGTGTATTTCAATAAGTGATGTTTATTTGTAGTAAGAAAGTTAGTTTGCATTTGTTGACTTGTAGTTAATTGCATAAAATTTAAATCACTGTTGACTAATTAAAAATAAATAGTCATTAAACTAGCCTTAAATTTAAATTTGTGCTAACCAACTCTTCAATTATTGAAATGCGAAAAGTAATTAACTGTAGACAGTTAAATTCTGAACAGTGCTTTTGGCAGCCTCTTCTTTAATCTTGAGATTTGGATCGTTATCGACGTATTTGAGTTCTTGCTGATTACTTGAACTTATTTGGCTGTACAAATGTGTTTGATGTTTTTTGGCAAACTGGGCGTAGTAGTTTTTAGTGTCTTTGTTACCAAAAATAATGTCGTAAGTAATCGAGTTATGACTGGAACCTAATTGTGAAAGTAAGTTGTTGTGACTGTGTTGTTGGAGTTGAGCGTCATCTTTTACTCGCAAAATTTGACCAACACCAATACTACTTTCACGGTTAGTGCCGTTGGTGCCACCAAACTCTAACACGCCAAAGTAAACCCCGGAAATTTGTTTTTGTTGATTTAAAACTAAGGTACCGGATGAACCACCACTAAAGTTAGTGTTAGCTAATGCTAAACCCTTACCGTATTGTTGGTATTCGCGGTTGTGGTACTGCAAGTTAAAGTTTGACAATCTAGCAAAGTCAATTATCCCTTGGTTTAAGTTACCCAAAAAAGCATGTTCTTGCTGTTGTTCTTCTTGAGATAAGAGCTTACTACCAACAAAATCACCCGATAAACTCTTGTTTTGGATTAAGGTTGGTATTTCACGCGTAATATCCAAAGTGTGTTGCTCTTTAGTAATGGTTTGCAAAACATAGTTCTTTTTAACTGGTTGGTTGTTGACTTGTTGAGTCACACGCAACTCTTTTCCTTGACCTAAAATGTGGGCATAAATATTGCTCTCCACTACCGGATAGCCCAGCATAATATAGGTTTCCTTTTCCAATTCCTTTAGGTTTTGCTCAGTAAATAATTGAGCCGTATCACCAAGCTTTTTATAGGTCTCAATGGCTGGTTTGACAAAATAATCAAAGACCTGTTTGTCACGGACGTTGTCTAAGAACAATGGCACTTCAATTACCGCAAAGTCAGCATAAGCTGGTTTGTAAGATCAGCTTTGCCCTGTTACCGTTTGTTCTTGAGTTTGATCTTTTTGATCACTCTTTTTATTTCACTGTTTTGTAAGACTATCATACTGATAATCAACAAAATCATTAGCCGTATAAGCGGTTTTGGGGATTGCTGATGTTTGAATCGAAATAAAGGCTGATTGCTCTTTTGTTTCAACACCCAATAAACCTGGATCAGTGTATTTACCCAATGCAAAGAAATGGGTTATATCACGATTACCATAGTCCTGACCATTACTATCCTTATTGTAAGGTTCATAGTCTTGGGGATTGCGCAAGGCATCGACTACGTGTAGGTTAGTCGCTAAGTAAATCAGGAAGGGATCGGTATTGCTAGGCTTATTCTCATCACCCTTCCAGTCAATTAACCAACCCGTACCATAAGAATCTTTGGAACTAGTAGCAAAGTTGAGTGAAAAAGTCAGGTCATAGTTATCATGGTACACATCCCCTTGGGTGGGAATGCGGTTAATGGTAAAGTCTGTTTGGAAATTAGCACGCTTTAGTCTGACATAACCACAACCCGTTAGCGGTAAGATGATTAACAGACTACCAAGCTTATACCAAACAGAGCGGAGTAACATGGCAACTAGTTAAAGAAAATAGTACTTTATAAATTTACTCAAAAACCGATTAATGCCGCTGTTGACCGGTTTTTGAATTTTTGTGGAAACCAATTTCTCCATTCTGCGTACTTTGAATTTTGCTCCACATGTGGGTGTTGTGCTTTTTCGCAAACTGGGCGTAAAAATTGGTGGTGTTAACATCACCAAAGATGAGGTCATAAGAATAGGGCACTTCGTGGGAAGAGTTGAAGGTATTGGGAGCACGGAGAATTTGCCCTAAGCCTAAACCCACATTTTCGTTTCTGTCGGTAGTTACATTAACTAATGCTCCAAAGTAAATACTGTTAATCTGCTTGTTTTGGTTAAAGATGGCACTACCAGAAGAACCACCGGCAAAGTTAGTATCTCACAAGATCGTGCCATAACCAAATTGCTTATAGTTCACATTGTGGTACTGCAAGATAAAGCGTGATAATCCACCAAAGTCAATTAAACCATCACCCAAACTAAGGTCAGTAATTTGGTCAACGTTAACTAGGTGAGTTCCCTTTGCACCAGTGTACTTGTCCACATTCATTGTTAGGGTTGGCAGTCCACTTTCACGTACCACGTAAGCTGATTGTTCCTTGTGGGGTTGCTGAGTTAAGCTAGCTTTAGTAATAGTATTAGTAGTATTGGACTCATCATTACTAAAACTCATGTGGTTCACAGTACCTTGACTTTGTCCCAAAATAAACTCTGATTTAGTGTTCTTAGTTACCGGATAACCCAATAAGTGGTAGAAATCTTGGATGTAACTGCGATAGCCCTTCTTAGCAAACAAACCTTCTACATCACCTAAATATTTGTAGGCTTGGGTAGCTGGTCTAATCCACTCTTGGTAGATCTTGGCATCATTGGGGTTGGATAGTACTAACGGTACTTCAATCACAGCAAAATCAGCATAGTTACCAATGCTGTTACCACCATTGTAAACATTGTATTTACCGGCTGTTCAAAAACCGTTGGTACGGGTTGGGTTATAGCTAAAGTTCACCGGATCAATTGCTGCGTATGCTGTTTTAGGTAACGTACTCGTTTGGATAAACAACAGCGAATCTTCCTTGAGCTTCTGCTCAATCACGGCATCCTCTGGCTTTTCATAGTTAGTCTTGACTAACTGGACATTAGGTTTGGTGTACTTACCTAATAAGAAGGATTGGGTTTTTTGCTGGTAAGGATATGGTTGACCCCAACCATCCTTGTTGTAAGGAGCGTAGTCCTGATCATTCTTTAAACCATCCGCGACATGGAGGTTAGTGGCGATATAGGCAGTAAAGAGGTTAGCGTCTTGATCGGTAGTTTGTTCAGAGGAACTTCTGGTTTGAGATGCCGTTTGTCCTTCTTTGTTTTTGCTTAGATCCTTATTCTCATCACCCTTCCAGTCAATTAACCAACCGGTACCAAAATCTTGGGCTTGGTTGTTAACAAAGTTTAAGGAAAAGGTTAGATCGTAAAATTTACTGTAAATGTCATCCTTCCCGGGAACCTTATTTTTAACAAAATTGTTCTCCGTACTGAAATCCTTCCTAAAGCTTGGTGTAGGAATATAGTCCTTAAACGAACAGGCCGAGAATAAAAGCGCTGTTGGTAGAAAGACCCCAAACCCAATTTTTCAGACCTTAACCATTACTCTATTTTAACTCTTTAGAGTTTTAATCAACTTGAGTAAGTTAGTCACATTAAAGCCCTTGTGTTCATACACGACTTGCCCGTCATTGGACTCACCAAAGCTAAAAGCACCTAAGTGGGTGTGCTTTTTGACGTATTTTGCTAGTGCATACCACTCCATGCTAGCACTCGCTTCTAAGGTGAGTAAAACACTGTTAGGATCAAACAGTTGTTGCAAGTAGCTTTGGGGTTGACTTAACAACATGTTAATGTTGGGCACTGACACCACCCGCGTCTTTAATTGTTGTTCGTTTAGAGCTTGTTCTAGTTGCAATGCCAGCTGAACTTCACTGCCACTAGCGGCCACAATGACATCGGGTTGTTTTCTATTACTAATAATATAGCCCCCTTTCAAGGTCTGTACACTATCAGATTGTTCTAGGGAAGGCAAAGCTTGACGGGTCAAAATTAATACGTTAGTTTGGTCTTGGCTTAACAAACCATAGTTAACCCCAGCCGCTGTTTCCTTTTCATCACAAGGCCGTCAAACCTGAACGTTTTCAATGGCCCTTAACATCGGGAGTTGATCGTACGGTTGGTGGGTTGGTCCATCACCACCGACTTGGTAAGAGTCATGGGTGTACACATAAAAGGTGGGGAGGTTCATTAACGCCCCTAAGCGAATTGCGGGTTTGGAATAATCAGCAAACGCTAGGAATGTACCACCCATCACTTTGACCCCACCATGGAGTGCCATCCCGTTCATAATGGTGGACATACCAAATTCCCGAATACCCACCTGAATGTTGCGCGAATGCGGATTGGTATGTAAATTATCATCACCTAACTTAATGTTACACGAACGTGCTACATCAGCATTGAGACAGTACAAGTTGGAATTACTGTTGTTAATTTGGCCTAAAAAGTCCTTGAGGTAGTTACGGGTTGCCGCATTGGTTTGTGCTACCTTGCGTTCATCTAACTGGTTGAGGTACAACGCCTGGTAATCGTTTTCCGTTCAATTAATAAACTTAGTATACAGCGGTTTGTCCTTTAGTTTTTCCAGTAATTCCTTGTAAGCTTGCACTGGTTTAGCTTGGCGTGCTATGACCTGCTTGTGAAAGAAGTCATACACCGTTTGGGGATATTCAAACGGGGTAAAGTTAGTCTTGGTGTTGCTGTTAAAGCGCGCAAAGTCCTTGTCGGTAGGAATAAACCAGTGACCAGCGGGTTGGTCTTCCAAGGTGGTGTTTTTAGCAATTGTCGTGTGCACCTCAATGAAGGTCGGCTTATCGGACTTTTTCGCTTGTTCAATGGCAGCATCAATGTCTGCAACTGCATCACTAGTTTCAAGGTAATTTCACCCCATGTTGGTAAACCGGGTTTGCAGGTTTTCCAAGGACACATCACGCACGACACTGTCCATCTGCACCCGGTTGGAATCATGGAGCACTATTAGCTTATTTAACTGGTAGACCCCTGCTAAGTGAGCTACCTCATAACTCACCCCTTCCTGGAGATCACCATCACCCACAACCACATAGGTAAAGTGGTCAAACAGTTTGGGACTTAACGCTTTAAATTCAGCTGCTAGTACCCGTTGTGTCAAGGCCATCCCGACAGCCATTCCTAGGCCTTGTCCTAAGGGACCAGTGGACGCATCAATAAAGTTATTAGGGGCATACTCGGGATGGGAAGAGGTGTTGACTTGCCCGTATTTGTGATGGAGCATTTCCTGCTTCGTAATTAACCCCGCAAAGTGTAAGATCGGGTATAAGGCCATACTACCATGACCTGCACTCATCACTAAACGGTCCCGGTTAATCCATTTGGGACAGTTAGGGTTAAACTGGATGTGTTTAGTCCATAAGGTGTACAAAATAGGACTAGCACCTAAGGCCATTCCCACATGACCACCCTTAGCGTGTTGAATAGCACTTAACGCTAAGTGTTGGCAAGCAAACAGGTTTTTCATTTGCTCTAATTTTATTAGATCTAAATTCAGTTAATGTCCTCAACCTGTTTGGGATTAGGGTTTGCTTGCAGTGCTTGAATTTTGCCATCTGCCACATAAATGACTAAATCGGCTAGTTGGGCAATTAGGTTATTGTGCGTCACTATGACCATCGTGGTTTTATAGCGTTGTTTAATGGCTAAAAACTGTTTGAGCACAATTTGGGTCATTTCCAAATCCAAAGCCCCAGTTGGTTCATCACCAAAAATGAGTAAGGGATTTTTAGCAAACGCCCGTGCAATCGAGACCCGTTGTTGTTGTCCACCACTCAACTCGTTGGGGAGTTTCTTTTGGAGGTGTTTCATCCCTACTGCTTCTAACAGTTCATCAATGTTAATCCGCTTATCAGGGTTACGTTGCAAGTTAGCACCCACTTCAACGTTTTCCCTTACAGTTAGGTTGGGTAAAAGCCCGTACTGCTGGAAGATGTAACCGACATAGTTGCGGCGAAAGTTAGTTAACTGACGGTCGTTCATGCAAATCATTTCCTGACCATTAACGACAACAGATCCGCTTGATGGCCGGTCCATCCCGGAAATAATGTTGAGCAGGGTCGTTTTCCCCGAGCCAGAGGGACCTAAAATCACAATGAAATCATGGGCTTTGAGTTTGAGATCTATGCCCTTTAAAACGGCATTGGTAGTCACCCCATTAGTAATGTACTTGTAAACGTTTTTAAGTTCAATAATGTGTTCTTCATCAGGGGTAACAGACTCTTTTTTGGCGCGTGGTTCGTTTAACCAAGTCACCTTTTTGACCTCGTTCTTTAAAAAGAGGTGTTCGTGGTAATTGCGAAAACTGGCTAACAAACGTTGCTGTTTGTTTAGGGGTGGTTTGGTAGTAGCAATCTTGTTTAACAAATTCGTTAACTGGGTATTACGAGCGTTAATTAATTGCTCGGTTTTTTGCGTGAGGTGAGTTGGTAAATCCTCGCTGTAAGCGGTGTTCTTTTGCAGTTGGTCAAAGTAATCATGCAGTTCATTGACAGCTGTGTCTAAATCAAACTGCTTGGATTGTGCCTCCAAGCGGTGTTCATCCAAGAAGTTGTTAAAGGTCGCAATCACCGCTTCCACCTGTTCATCCAATAAGTTAAACAACAACACGTAAGAAAAATGTTGGGCACGAACAATAAAGAAGCGCTTTTGGGTTTGGTTTAAATCTTGAAGAAAAGTTTGCTTCCATTTCAAAAAGCGCTTGTACTCCGTTTTGGGGGTATACAAAATGGCATTCTTGTAATCCTTTTTGAGTTGCTTTAAACCCTTTTGCAAATATGCTTGGGCTTGGTTGAGGTAAGCATTGGATATCTGACGCAGTTCCATGGCATCAGTGGTAAATTTTGCAGTGGGCTTGGTTAAATCAGTGAGGGCAAAGTATCGCATTAGCTATTCTTAATCTCCTTGGCAATTTTGATTTTGTTCAACTCCAACCAATTCAACACAAAGGTAATTGATAACACCCCACTTAACACTAACATCGACAGAATGACCGTGGGGAAGTTTAATGTGGCTTCCAGTAAGATGGCAGCACTGGAGAAAATAACTTGATTGTGGAGTGCAATTAGATAAATCGAAATTGGGGTCGAAATTAACAAACCAAAGATAAATAACGGGAGGTAAATCGACAAGAAGGACAGCAAGATCTTCGGGTTGGAATAGCCCAATGCTTTTAAACGAATCGCAATCTTCTTCAATTCCTGAATTAGGGTAGTTGATACTAACAACACAATTAGCATAATAATCGGAATAATAATGCCAATGGCCGCTGTTTGGATTTGCTGGGTGGTGTTAGCAATGTTAGCAAACAAGGCATCGTTGGCCTGCACATTACTAATAAAGCTAATAGTGGAGTTGTATGGCAAACCATCATACACCCGCTCTAAGATGGTGGCGTATTCACCGGCTTTAGAGCTATCTAAATCACTGGTAATGCCCAGTGCCTTTTGTAAGCGCTCATAATTCATCTTGTTGTTTTGACTACTGTTATCCTTACCGTTAGCAGTAGCTTGAGCAGCGCGCTTTTGCACATCAGTTTTACTGTTAGTTTTACCACCTTCAATCGTTTTCTTAATTACTTCAGTAAGCACCGTGTTGTTAGCGGCAAAGCTACTGGTACCAGGGAATAAGCCAGATTCGGAAAAGAGGGAAGTAGACTGGGTAAAGGGCAAGATCGAATTGGCATAAAAGCTGTTAAAGGGTAACTGCTTTTCGATCCATTCATTGGGGTATTGCAATAGTGTTGCTGCCGTTTTGTAACTCGTGTAAAACTCCGGTTCGTGCACCGAATTGTTAATGCCAACAATGTTAAAGGTGGCAGTTAAAGTGGGATCTTGGTTAACTAACTTAGCATTCACTCGTTTGTAACCGTTGTGAATTTTGACATGGAGCTGACTACCTTCCTTTAAGCGGTACTTTTTAGCAGCTGAACTGTTGATAATAATACCGTTGGGTTTACTAAACAAGCGCTGGTTAATAATCTCGTCCTCATTGGTACGCAACACAGGACCCAAGTTGGTGTTATCCAGCTTTCAGTCTTTAATCCCCTTAATCTTAATCGCGTCATTGCCCAGTTGCGCTTGCAAGGTTAAAAAGCCAAACAGGGGCGCATCCTTTTGGTTGGCAATTGTTTCTTTAGGGAGACCGATCACGTTAAAGGCCAGCTTGTAATCTACCGGTGGTAAGGCGTTGTATTTACTGTAAAAACGCTTAATCTGATTCTGATTAGCAAAGTCAAAGTTATTGAGATCAACCGGATCTGCTTTGCCCCCTTCCTTGATTAGGTTAAACTGCTTGTACAAGAATTTAGCAAAATCATTGTCAAGCATTAACTGGTTACTTTGTCCTTGTTGGGCTTGGGGTGCTGCGGTACTTTTTTGTATTTTATTAACTGATTTGGTGTTGCCGTTTTTTAAAGCTTTACTACTGTCTATTTCGTATAAAAAACGCACAGTAACTTCATCCTTAGTTTGTTTAATGTACTTACCGCCCTCGTTAGGGTCAATTACAATAATCGCCTTTAAAAAGTTTTGGAAAGCCGTGTTGGAAGCGGATGCTTGATTGGCGGGCATTAATGTTTCACTCAGCTTCCACGGATTGGAAGAAACGTTACCAAAACCCAGTGAATAGTCCAAGCCAATTTTGGACTGAACAATGTTTTCTAAATAGTTAATGTCATTACTAAAACCGGTGGCATCAGTAACAAAGTTAATTACCTGTTGGTTTTTTCACTTTTTGGATTCGTCAACGCTTTGAATTTCCATCCTTCGGTTTGCTAATTTAACGGCATCGGTAGTACGATCATCCGTAGCGCCCAATTCGGCAAACAGCTGTCACTTGAGCAAGCCACTCTGCTCCGTTGGCGATGCTAGTTCAAACTCGTACTGGTGGTTCGATTGGGTTAAAGTAGTCTTTGTTTGTGCTACCTGAAAGGCATCCTTAGTGGCAAAACTAAGGTTTAGGATCATCATCGTTAGTGCACTCATTAAGGTTAAAAAGACCAGTTTCCACGGCGCATTAAAGGCTAAAGCGACACGAAATCTGGTCATAATACCAAACTTAGCAAACAGTCATTTAGCTCACAACCCTAAGTGCGATACCTTAAACTCACTGTCGTGTTTAAGAATCTTGACTACATCCTGCCTTAAGATCAGTCACCCCACAAACAGACTAATCCCACTCATCATAAGAACCACTAATAAGGCAAAGAAGAGTAACCCTAACACCGAGAAACTCGAAGTTTGCGTGGGGATAAACCAGTAGTTACTAAAGAGGTTAATGGCCACGTTTTGCATACTAATACCTAACGTATAACCAATAAAGGACCCCACTATCCCCGGGATTAAACTAAAGATTAACAGGCTTAAGTTAATCTTCCGGCCACTCACCCCATTAGCCTTTAAGATGCCGATTTGTTCCGTGTTCTTTTTGAGGTAACTAACCAAGATTAAAATGGTGACAAAGATGGCCACTAGTAAGATGGCAATTGTTAAGAAGGAAGAGACTAAGCTAATCGTGTTAATGAGGTTAGGAATAAAAACGGTTCGCGCTGCTAACAGGTTAAGGATGTTAGTGGTATCGGTATTACTGTAAGCGGCCTTGAGGTTCGGGGGTCAGGACATGTTTTTAACAGCCCACTGGTTAATTACATCAAGGTCATGGTTGAGGTTAGGTAACCGTGCTACTATGCCAGTTTCGGTGGGATTAGTTAAAAAGGAGCTAGCGGTACGTTCATAACCAGTTTGGTTGACATAATACAACTGCTCGTTAGCCGTATTGGGAATTAACAGTGATTCACTAAAGACGGGGTAGACAAAGTCTGGTGTAATTCCCACTCCCAAGATGAGGTACTCAATTTTGTCGACCAACATTTTGTACCGTTTATCAATCTTTTGGAATTCGCGTTCAAACTCATTGAAGGGTAAACGCTTAATCCGGTTTCAGTGGTTAATGTCCTGATACACCGCTTTGCCCTGTTGCTGTTCGTAACTCCAGTTACCCGGTGCTACTACCGTTTCATAGCTACTCGGGTCAAAGATTACCAGTTGCTTTTTGTTTGTACCTTCCATCCACTGCAACGTGAGTTTGCCGGCAATGTTAGTAAAGGTACTACCAGAATCAAACAGGTTTTTTAACTTACTAAATTGTTGACTACTTTGGGTTTGGGCAAGGGTGGTGGAACTATTCGTTTGCTTTAAAGCATCTTGAATTTCTTTAAGTAACTCAGTTTCACTACTACCAAAGTTGTTAGCGATCGCTTGCAAAAGTTGTTCGTAATTACCATTCTTTAGAGTAGTGGATAACTGATCTTTACCCTTAGCTTGCACCTGGGTAAACTGACTAACCAGCTCGTTAAATTCGACTTGGCGGGAACGTGCTAGTTGATGTCCGTCAAACAGAACGAGACGGTTAACTTGATCGGTCGGTTCAGAGGCTATGAGCTTCTTGAACACTCCTTGATCAGTAATGTTAATTGCCTTATAAGTGCGAAAGGTAGCCTTTAACTGTTCTAACTGTCCCGTAACTAATAACTCCTTATCGGTTTGTAATGCCCGGCTTAAATTGTTTGCGGCAATTAACTTGGACTGTTCTTCTATTTGGGTTTTCTTGGTTTGATCAGATTCACTGCCATAACTAAAAGTAACGGTAACTAAACTGTTATAAACATCCGGTTTTAGTTGCAGTGCGTTGTTAATAAATGAAGTCCGTGAGTCAGGTGTTAAGGTCAGAGTAAAACTGGAATTAGCGCCATTTGCTTTTTGGGCAGTTAAAGTACTTCGAGTACTAACACTAGGTTGGGCAGAACTAGTAGCATCATTACTCGTTTTTTGGAACTCGAGTTTACCAAAGTCATAGCGCTCGTTAATAATGGCGTTAGACAATTGTCCTTGTTCGGTAACGTGTTGAAAGGAAGCGTTAAAGTTATTAACGGTATTGTTTAATAACACGAAACTACCAACCGCGACAAAGATTAAAAAGGTAAGCGCAATTAAGGCAATCTTAGCGGTGCGAAAAGAGCGAAAAACGTTTTTAATTAAGTTGCGCACAAAAACTAGTTCATTAAAAGTGCGAGATTAAGTTTGGCTTCCCAATTGAACACAGTTAAACCTGTGGCTAGTTCAAGTTATTAACTTTACCTGGAATAGCGTACAACAACACTAAAGCTAACAGTAGCATAAAGAAGAGCATACTGAAAACAGCTAGCAAAACGGGTAACAAAATCGATTCCCTCTCTTGATTGACCTTTGGCTGTTTGGCTAGTTCTTTAGTTGACATCTACTAATTATAAATAGTAATAATTAGTAGCTTTTAGCACTATTTGGTCATTACTGTTGACCACACCGAGCTTGCTAATCGTAGCACTAGCATAGTTAACCGCTACCTTTAAACTACCCACTGGATCCTTATCTAACAGTAAGTTAGCTAGGAAAACACCCAGCAATGTATCTCCCGCTCCCGTAGTGGAAACTAACTGTTGGGGAGGAATCGCTTCCATAAATAACAGTTGCTGTTGATCAAAGAAGTAAGCACCCTGCGCGCCGTCTGACATTAATAAGTTCTGTGTAGTCTGAAACTGCTTTATTAACTGCACCAACTCTTGTTGGTCAACGTTACTGTTATTTGCATTAACCATTGCTACAAACTCATCACGGTTCGGTTTCATTAACCAGGGTTGGCGCTGGTTTAACAGTTGTAATAGTTGAGGTTCATCAACATCTAATACAACATACTTGGTTAAGCTAAAAGCAACATCTAACAACTTAACTAAATCGCGTTGTAAAAAACGGCCGTTCAACACCAACAGGTCATTGGGCTTAACGTTAGCCTTAAGGTAAGCAATCATTTCATGGACTGCTTGTTCCTCCATTAACGGGGTGACATCGTTAATTTCAGTTGTTTGGGCACCATCCAACAGCTTCACGTTAATCCGTGTTTGGGTAGTCGCTGGAAAGCTAACTAAGTCCAGTTGGTACGGTTTTAACAACTGCAAGAATAAATCTTTAGTAGGTTGACCCAAAAAGGTTAACACGGTTGGTTTGATGCCAAATAAAGCCATTACAATCGCCATGTTAATTCCCTTACCACCGGGTGTTAACACACCGCGTTGTTGTTTGTGTTTATCTAAGTAATAGTCAATCGCACAAGCATAGTTAACTATTCAAACTTTACTGTTGTGGTTAAGCATTGGTATTTACTAGTTGTTTTGTTTTTTTACGCACTACAAGCAGGTTATGACCAATAATAATGCCAGCACTAATGAAGCTGGATACTATTAGCGCTAGAAGTGCTAAGCCAACCCCAGCGCCGATTTGGAGTGTGTTGCCGGCAATGCCCTCTAAGTTAGTTTTCAATAAGGCAAAGACAAACACGCCACCATGAGGGGCACGAATCGTTAGCGCAAATGCTCCCGTTAAAACACCACACACAGCACCACCAATTAGGTTAGCAGCTAACATAATCTTAGGCCGTTTAGCAACAAAAGGAATCGCCCCTTCACTAATAAAACTTAATCCCATCACATAACAAGCATACGCTGCTGGTAATTCTTCCTTGTCAAAGCACTGCTTGCGAATGGTCGCAGCAATGGCAATACCCAATGGTGGCACCATCCCCGATAAGATAGCACTAGCCATTGCAACCGTACCACTGTTTTGGCTCTCTAGCGAAACTACCCCAAACACATAGGCCGCTTTGTTGACCGGTCCACCCAAGTCAAAGCACATCATGAGTCCAATCACTAAACCAAGTAAGGGAGCCAAATATGGTTTGTCCATAATTTGCAAGAACTTGGACAGACCATAGTTCAAGTAAATTAGGGGAATGTTAATGACTCAGAACAAGGCTGCTGTGACTAGCGTTCCTAGTAACGGAATAAAGAGAATGTTCTTAATGCCTTGTAATGCTTGCGGTAATTTTCTATAGATGTAACGTTGCTGCACAATAATTAACACTGCTGCCAACAAGCCTCCAAAAATGGCACCAAAGAAACCACTCGATACTTTTGATTCAGTCGCTCAATCAATTTTTCCAGTAACAATGTCAATGTTGAGTAAAAACTTACCAGCTGAAATTAACCCCACAATAAAGCCGGGCAGTAACCCTTGCCGGCCGACTAGAGCAAAGGCAATGTAAGCACTTAAAATGGGAACAATTAAACCAAACGACAACCCACCGAGTGTTTTAAACCAGTTAGCTATGGGATCTTTAGAGCCAAATTGTTTACCAGCATTGCCAGCATTATTAATGTCAATTAAAAAGGCAATTGCAATTAAGATGCCACCAAACACGACAAATGGCAGCATGTAAGAAACCCCACTTAAAATGGCGCGGTAAATCCGTTTGTGAAAGTCTTTAAACGAGAGCTGTTCAGTGGTTTCTTTGAGTTCCGTTTGACTAGCACTATCACTGGACTTATTACCGAGTAGTTTGCCTTCCTTCTTTACCACTTGGTCATAAACTGTTTGTGGTGTTTTAATTGCTTTGGTTGTGGACACTTCCACCACATTTGCGTGACCGTAAAAACGCGTTAAATCAATTAAGCGGTCACAGGCCAAAATAATGCCTTTGGTATTGTTTAAATCAGACTCGGTTAACTGGTTCTGAATCCCATCAGTTCCTTGAGTTTCGACCTTAACTTTGAGGTTGTGATCGCGGGCAAACTTTTCCAGCGCTTCCTTGGCCATAAAGGTGTGAGCAATCCCGGTGGGACACGCCGTTACCGCCACAAAGTCATACTGAGTGTTTGTGTCCTTTGGCTCTTCAGTCTGAGCTGCTGCTTCGTTAACAACAGGTTGACTTGCAACTGCAGTTTGTTGAAAACTGTCAATTAAATTAATCAACCCGTTAAAGCTGCGAATGTTGGGCACTTTGTTGGCAAACTCGTCCTGCAACATTAACTTGGAAAACTGCGAAATAAATTCCAAGTGGAGGTTGCCTTGATCTTTGGGTACGCCAATTAAAAAGATTAGTTTAACCGGTTGGTTGTCTAAGGATTGCCAGTCCACATTGTTGACCTTAAACACCGCCACAAACGGTTTTAACACGGTAGCACTTTGCATGTGGGGCAATGCCAGTTTTGACATAATTCCGGTGGTGATTTGTGCCTCCCTTTCTTTTAAAGCAGTGAGTGCTATTTGTTCTTCTTTAATGCAGTTTTTGGCCTGTAAAACACGACACGCTTGTTTTAAAAAGCTTGTTTTATCTTTAAAATCTTTAGCTGTTCAGTTAAAAAACAGCTCAGCGCTTAACAATGGCTTGAACATCCTAAAGTCAGAAAATCCAATATTTATAATAAATTTAGATTCCAGTTCCTGGGAGCGTACTCAAGTGGTTAAGAGGACACCCTGCTAAGGTGTTAGATCGTTCTACGGTGCGTGGGTTCGAATCCCACCGCTTCCGCCATAAAAATTTCTCAATATAAATTGTAAGCAGACCATCAGTGGTCTGCTTTTTTATTGCGCTTTTTGTTAACAAGAAAGAAACGGAATTTTTAGAAGAGCTCGCTTAATTCCGGAATTTGCTGTTGCAAACAATTTATAAAAATTTTTGCGTTTTCTTTTATTACTGAAGTGCAAAATTCTGTAAAAAAACCAAGCGACCTGAGGCTCGTTACACTGTGAGGTCTCGTCTTACTTGGTTATGTGTTGTTTGTGATTGAATGGTTTGTGATTGACTTCATTAGAGGTAGTGCGGCTTCCCTTTTAACTGAACAAACTAGTGCTGTTCCCCAGTACGGTGGTTGGTTCAGTTCTTTTTTTGTAGCGGACGCTGGTTTTATTCCAGGTCAAGCTACTAACTGAACTATTACCTTATTGAGGGCAGTTGGTTCGATCTTATGTGGGGTAATGGTGGTGAAGTTTGGTTACCGTCATGCAGTGATGATCATGATGGGACTCATGTGTGTTTGTTTTCCTTTCTTAATTATTGGTAGTCCGTTAGGTGGTCATAACGAGTTGACCTTGTTGCGACCGGCTTCAAGTGAAGTAATAAGTAAACTTACTAAAATTTCTTCCAGTTTACAACAAGGTCAACTGTTAGGTCCTGTTCAAGTGGGTAGTCAAACTATGTTGGCTGACGGCACTCCTGTTAGCTTAATTAAAGGAATTAACGGCAACGAAATTGGTACCAGTGCGTCAATGACTGGTTATGCGTTTTTCATTATTTTCCGTTCTACGATTGCTATTGGTGGTACGACCTTAATTGCTTATGCGCAACCAATTATTGCTTCCCTTTCTTCAAACCGCAAGAAATCGATTTTATCGAATGCTAACTTCTGAGGTTTTAACGTAGGACTTGTAATTGTGGCAGCACCTTTCTTAATTCCAGGTGTTGGCCGCTTTGCGACTGCTAACTGGGTTTGAGTTGTAACGTTCATGATCTTATTGGTGTTTGCGATGTTGTTAGTATTTGCTTGATTTGAAAAGAAGGTCGATCACATGTTGCCCCAAAAGCAATCAAAAACCAATCAAAGCTTGAGTGTGAGACCAAGTGCGTTATCAATTTTGAAACGCAAAACAACTTGGAAGCTGTTGGCAATAGCTGGTGTAGGTACAATTCTCTTAATTAACCCGTTAACCCAAACCTGGTTTAACAGCTTGTTAGCTATTTCAGGTGCTAAAAAAGCAATTATTCCAACTGCCCGTCCAATCTTATTAATTCTCTGGGTAATGGGTTACCTCTTGGGTTACTTCTTACTGTCACCGTTTAACAAAACAATTTATGACAAGAAGCGTTGGCTCCACTTTATCTTTACGGCCAACGCCGTGTTGGTGTTGTTAATAGTAATCTTTGCTGCAACGCTTGGTTTAAATACTGTGGTTGGCTTTACGTTTGTGGGTATCTTTACCTTTATTGCTGGTGGTTTTGGTTGAAGTTTAGGTAGCTCGATCTTGATTCTCCCTTACGAGTACAAGGAATACAAGCGCAACGAAGTTTCTATTATCTTTGGTTATGTGTGAGGCTTTGCTTACGTCTTCTACAGCATCTTTGACATTATTACGTCTGTCTTTTTAGATGCACCAAGAATTGCTACTGGTAATACAAGTGCCAATATTCTGCCAGGTGCCATTGCCGCTATTGTCTTGTTTGTATCACTCCTTCTAGTTATTAACTGGGTCATTATTTACCTCCCATCATCCTGAATTAAAAACGGTGATGAATGTGTAAGTGAAATGACAAAGAAGTGGAGAATAACGCAGTGACAGTTTGTGATTGCGAATAAAGCTAAAAACCGTTACGCGGATCTCTTAAAATAACTTAGATAAACCGCTAAAAGGAATAAAAGTCCAGGGCCAAACGGCTCTGGTCTTTTATTTTGTTAACAAAGATAAGCCTAAAAAACTAGCTTGTTTTTAGATAAGAGACAAAAGTCGACTTGAAACAATTTAAAAATAAATTAACTAAGGAGTCGTTGAGATTGTGCAAACGTCTGTAAAAAAGCCGAGTGATTTACGCCTTGTCATGTTGTGGGCAATTGTCTTGCTTGGTTATTTGTTGTTTGTCGTAGAGTGATTTGTAATTGACCGAATTGCTGGTAAGCCAGCTGGTATTTTAGATAGCAATACTAAGGTTTTACCTAACTATGATGGTTGGGTCAATTCCTTCTTTGCTAACAGTGCTGGATCAATTGCTGGTAGTGCCACCAACTGGAGTATTACCCTGCTACGTGCAGTCGGATCCGTATTGTGTGGAATAGTGGTCCTGAAGTTTGGTTACCGTTATGCGGTCATGATTATGATGGGGCTAATGTGTCTCTGTTTCCCCTTCTTAATTATTGGTGATCCATTAGGGGGAAATAACCAGTTAACTTTATTGCGACCACTTTCAAAGGAAGTAATGGGTAAACTTTCTAGTCTATCTTCGCAATTACATGAAGGTCAATTGTTGGGGCCTGTTATGGCAGAAGGCAAGACCATGTTAGCAGATGGTCAAACTATTGATTTAGTTCAAGGTTTAGATAAAAATTTAATTGGTACCAGTTCATCAATTGCTGGTTATGCGTTGTTTATTATTTTCCGTTCCACGATTGCTATTGGTGGTACAACTTTAGTAACTTACTCCCAACCGTTAATTGCTTCACTTTCAACGCAACGTCGTAAGTCAGTGTTATCCAACGCGAACCTCTGGGGCTTTAACAGTGGGATTGTAGTTGCTTTTGTACCGTTCTTATTCCAATCTGTTCAACAAGCTGGTACTAAGTACTGGGTCTTTATCCTAACTGCTTTAATCTTGATTGGTTTTGGCATTCTCTGTGTGTTTGCTTGGTTTGAAAAGCAAATGGATCCGTTTATGCCCCAAAAGCAAACCAAGGAACAAATGCAGTTGGGTAACCAACCAAGTGCTGGTGATATCTTAAAGCGAAAAGCGACCTGAAAGATGATCGGGATGTATGGCATCTGTTTGGTGGTGTTAGTAAACCCACTTACTGGTGGTTGATGAAACATTCTCCAAGCAGTGAGTCCAGCGAGTTCGTTTAATGTTAAAGATGGTGTTAAAACATTAAAACCACTAGAGGGTGCTGGTGGTTACTTTGCCGGTCTCCCAACCTTAGCAATCCTCTGGGTATTAGGTTATGGTATGGGTTACATGGTGTTTTCACCATTTAACAAAACGGTTTACGATCGCAAGCGTTGATTGAGCTTCATGTTCTTCATGAATGCCTTAATGGTGATTGTAATCGTATTGTTTGCAGCCACTCTAGGTGTGGGTACTGCTGTTGGCTTTGCCTTTGTGGCGATTGCAACCTTTATTGGTGGTTCGTTTGCTTGGAGTATGCAAAGTACCATTTTGATCCTCCCGCACGAATTCAAAGAGTACAAGCGTAGTGAAGTGTCCGTGTTGTTTGGTTACATCTGGGGCTTTGGTTATGTGATCTACACCGCCTTTGACATTACTAACTCAATGTTCTTAGAAGCACCGAAACTAGCAAACCCTGGAATGAAAGGAGTAAGCATCCTCCCAGGGGCAATTGCTGGTGTGGCGCTGTTTGCTGGTTTGTTGTTAGCAGCCATTGCGATTGTGGTAACACTGCCATCTTCGTATCTTAAGAATGGCGATGAACTGGTAAGTGAAATGACCAAAAAGTGGAAGTTAAACCAGTGACAGTTCTTGGTGGCAAGTAAGGAAAAGAACCGTTACGCGGACTTGTTGAAATAGTTAAAGTAAAGAAAATAAAAAGGGTTGTGTGGTTTGGCTGCACAGCCTTTTTTATTGTTTAGTTGTTTGTAAGTAAAAGTAGCGCTTTAACATCGTTTGGTATACCATCCATAAAAAGCAGCGGGTGTACCAAGAGAACCCACTAAAGTTAAAGTCACGGGTAACCGCTAGTTGTATCTGCTTTTCTTTAAGTTGCACCCGAAACTGTTGTCGCAATAAGTGCACTAGGGCAATTTCCTGAGCATTTAAACGAATTAAGTCTTTACAAATGTCCAATTCAGCACTAAAGCGCTTAATGTTTCAGGGAATACTCATTGAATTACCAGCACGCTTAAAGTGGTAGTTGCCACCAGACTGATTAACATGACGCACTTTTTTAGCGAGCTTTAAACTACTAGCCGTATACAAGGCATCCTGAAAACTCACCTTTTCTTTGAGCTTGGGCAACTTGTAAAACAGGTTGCGTTTCAAAAACTTACCTAGAGGAATACAAAACGGTGTTTGCTTTTGTAGTTCCCGGGTCATGTTTTTTCACCAAGTCGGGTAAGTGTGGATTTTCAGTTTAATCTTTTTTCAGCACTTAGTGTAGTCAAAAACTACTAAGTCATAATCCGCTTTTTCCACTAAATTAGCCAACTTGTTGAGTGTATTAGGTTTTAAGGTATCATCACTGTCTAAAACAGTAACCCAATCGCCGTTGGCCAAACGGTTTTCCTTGACATAGTTAATTACACTACCCCAATTTCCGTTTTTTTTGTAAAAGTACTTTAAAGTAAAGCTAACTTTTGCTTGAAATTTTTTGATAATTTGCCTAGTATTATCAATGGATCCATCATCAATCACAAGCACTTCTAACTCACATGCTGGTGTTTGGTTTGACACTAATGAACATAGTGCTTTCACAATTAAAGCACCACAGTTGTAAGTGGAGATAATAACAGAGATTTTCATCTACAGATGCGAGTACTTGTCAACAATCCCAGAGCGCAATATGACTATTACCTTTTAACGGGTTATTGTGCTGGCTTAGTCTTAAAAGGTAGTGAAGTCAAATCGCTAGCTTTAGGGCAAGGTAGCTTAAAGGAAGCCTATGTTTTTATTGACAAGCACGAGGTCTATATTAAAGATTTTAGCATTTCGCCCTATGCCTTTTCAGGCGAGTTCAACCACCCCTTCAAACGGGTGAAAAAGCTCCTTTTAAACCGGAATGAGATTAAACAAATTACGGCACGCCAAAAGCAAGAAGGACTTTCCATTATTCCACTTAAAGTGTTCTTTAAAAATGGCAAAATTAAAATGGAAATCTGGTTGGCCAAACCTAAGAAAAAATTTGATAAACGTGAAGCCATCAAAAGTAAAACGATCCAGCGCGAATTGCGCCAACAATATGGATCGCCATAACCACGTTGTTTTTAGCTTATCGAAAACCCACGACTTAGTTAGTCGTATTTGTCAGAAACTCAAAATGCCCATGGGGTTAATTACCCATAATGAGTTTGCTGATGGGGAGACCTACATCCGCTTTGAGGAGTCTGTGCGCAATAAGGATGTTTTTATCTTTCAGTCTACCTGTGCGCCAGTCAACGATTCCTTAATGGAATTGTTAATAGCAATTGATGCCTTAAAACGGGGTAGTGCAAAAAGTATTACCGCCATTTTGCCGTACTATGGTTATGCACGGCAAGATCGCAAAACAATGGGACGCGAACCGATAACTAGTAAATTAGTAGCGGATTTGTTAACCACGGCTGGGGTGAGCCGCGTAGCTTTAACCGACATCCACAGCGACCAAACCCAGGGTTTCTTTAATATACCCGTGGATACATTGCAAACCTACCACGTCTTTTTAACCCGCACTGTAGAGCTGTTAGGTAAAAAAGACCTTGTGGTGGTGTCCCCCGATTATGGCGGTGTAAAGCGGGCAAGGTTAATTGCAACATCTTTGGAACTACCGCTAGCGATTATTGACAAGCGTCGCCCAGCCCACAATGTAGCGGAATCAATTAATGTCTTGGGTGAAGTAGCGAACAAAAACTGTCTAATAGTGGACGACATGATTGACACCGGTGGTACGGTAATAGCAGCAGCTAAACTACTCCGGGAACACCATGCCAAAAAGGTCTGTGTCATGGCCACCCATGGTTTGTTTAACGGTGAAGCACCGCAACGCTTCCAAAAGGCCTTTAACGAAGGCTTAGTGGACTATTTGTTTGTCTCCAACTCCATTCCTCAAACTAAGTTTAACCAGTGTCCCCAGTTTCAGGTAATTGATCTAGCACCGTTATTTGAAGAGGTGTTATTGTGTTACGCTAATAACTCTTCCATTTCTGCCATTTATACGCGCCACATTGAATGGATAAAAAAACACGTCTAAAACTAGATGGGGTGATAGTGTGTGAGGGCAAAACTGACCAAGCTCGCTTACAACAGCTGTTTGATGTTAGTGTTATTACCACGAACGGTTCAGCTTTAAACCAAAGAACCATTAACCTGATTAAGGCTGTAGCTAAAAAACAACCGGTGATCCTCTTCTTGGACCCCGATGTTGCTGGTCAGAAAATTCGCCGGCAGTTAGAACAACACTTAGACAAGTATGAAAGTTGTTTTATAGCTCGGAAAGACATGAAACCCAACAGCACTAAAATTGGGGTAGCGGAAGCAACTGATGCAGCTTTAATCCAAGCGTTACAACAACGTCAGGTGTTCACTAAAACAACCCAACCCACTTTAAGCTGGGAACAATATTTGGAATTAAACCTCAACAGTAAAAGTAAACGGTTAGCGTTGTGTAACAAACTACACTTAAGCTACTTTAACCACAAGCAGCTCTTTCGCAAACTTAATTTACTCCAACTTACCTTTGACCAAGTATGCCAGCTCTTAAAGTAATTGCCACCCCCATTGGCAACATTGAGGAAGTTAGTCCGCGAGTTAAAGCGGCTTTAACCAAGTGTGAAGTGCTCTTTTGTGAGGACACCAGAGTAACCAAAAAACTCTTGGGCTTACTCGGCATTGACTTTTCAAATAAACAGTTCATTATTAACAACGAGTTTAAGGAAAAGCAAAACTTAAGTAAGGTAGCTAACTTAATCCACCAGTATCACTGTGGTTTGGTCAGTGATGCGGGTTATCCCTCAGTATCCGATCCCGGGCACATATTGGTGGAGTATGTCAGAACGCAACTACCCCAAATCGCAATAGAAGTAATTAATGGTCCTAGTGCGCTGGTTTGTGGTTTGGTAACCAGTGGCTTCCCCGAAAGTCCACTACTGTTCTTGGGCTTCTTGGACCACAAACCCACTCAAATAACCCAAACACTCAAACACTACCAAAACTTCCAAGGCACCATTGTTTTATTTGAAGCGGTACACCGTTTACAACAAACACTGGAAGTAATCCAAACGGTGTTTAGTAATACTGAAGTTTTTGTAGGGCGGGAACTGACCAAGCTCCACGAAAGCCACTACTGGTTTAATACAAGTGCACCGCTGCCAGACATTACTCTAAAGGGCGAGTTTGTGATTGTGATTAACAACCACCACACCCAACCGGTGGGGCAATATTCCGACCAACTCTTAAAACAAGAAATTACCCAATTAGTCCAAATGGGCGTTAAGGTTAAGGATGCTTGTCATTATTTAGCTAAACGATTGCAATTAAAATCAAATAAGCTCTACACCTTATTCCATGAAAGTGATTAAGAAGCTCAATCTGCTCAATGAACTAACGATGCTGGTGTGCATCTTCTTCTTTGTGTGCACTATCTCCCTAATTGGCATTGGCATTATGTATGACCTCATTAACAGAACTTCATTGAGTGCACCACGTCGTGATCCGATTTTTCGGAACCTCAACACAGTCTTAATTGTTTTAGGGGTGTTAGAAATCCTTTTAATGGTGGCCCAATTAGTTATGTCCAATATGGCAGCCAACATTATTAACGAGGTTGCCGAAAACGTCGAGCAAAAGTTTGCTAAAGCCTTGAAATGATCACGTTTTCTGCCCTTTGGTTTGCTCCAACTTTACTGTTACCATAAGATTAAATTGGTAACCCAAACCGATAATATATAATTGACCCAACTCCACGTGCGCAAGAAGATTATCTTTGTTTGCCAAGACTGTTTAAGTAGAAACTATGTAATGTCTTGGTCGAAGCAGGTTCTTAATCGTCTTATAATTAATAAGTATTGCAAGCACTGCAACCAAAAAACCAAGCACCTCGATTCCTTTTAAGCTTCATGGAAAAAAAGAAACTCCCTTTTGGTTTAAAGAACAAGGAAAAACTCACCGCCTACAACGATGAGAAGATCCACGAGTTACACCGTCAACTAAAGGCCAAAATAGAAGCCAAGAAGGCCAAAGAGAAACAAGACAGTAAAACTAAAGACACAGATAAAAAAGTGGACCAAACCCCAAAGGTTAAGGTGCCTTTTACCAAGAAGTTTTCGAACCTGTGGTTTGGGATTGACAAAGAGGTTAACAAGATTGTCTGGGTAACAAGCAAGAAATTAATTACGATCTTTTTGTTAATTGTTTTAGTTAGTGCCATTATGATAGGGATCTACTTTGGCATTAACCACCTCTTTATTGCGCTTGGAGTTTTTAAAGGTAAATAATTAGTTTATGGAACAAGTGGAATTAATCCCGCAATGATACGTTGCCCCTGTAAGTGTTAAGGATGAAGCAGTTGTGCGAAACCTCAAAGCTAAGGTAAAAGCTTTGGGATTTGACAACGAAATCTTAGATGTAAGGGTTTTGAAAGAACGCGAAGTCATCGAAGAAGTCTTTTCCTTAAAATCCGGCAAGCTGCCCCGTTCATTAAAGAACACCGCTTTTACAAAGTGATTTGTGTTAGATGAAGACCGTTATTTAAAGGTGAAGATTAGCGAGAAGAATTTACTAGGTCGTTACATCTACATTAAGATGATCTACAGTGAAGATGCATGACGCATTATCCGTAACTTCCCTGGTATTACTGGAATTGTTGGTTCCTCTGGTCGCGGTGCGTTACCAACTCCTTTAGACCAAGCCGATGCTGATAACCTCGAACAAATGCTTAAGGGTATTTCGGTCAATCCGAAAAAGCGGGTGTTAGTGACCAACACTGCCATTGTGGAAATGGATGCAGACAAGTTTGACGAAAAGTTTCAGTACATTCTCAAGCACAAACAAGTTAAACCCGAAGCAATTGCCCAAGTTAACGAATCTGGTGAAATCATTGATACTAACCAGTTTGCGCAAGCTCTAATGGAAGCTAATAAGGCCGAACAAGACGAATGAAACGAGGATGTAGCGATTGTTAAAAGTGAAGCTAACAAGGTTGACCCATCAGTGTTAATTCCTTACTTGGGTAAATACGAAATTGTCGAAGGTGACACTAAGGTCGATCAACTGCAACAATTTAGTGTTGGTAACTTAGTGGAAGTCCACTTAACTGGTGCGATTCACATTCAAGGTCAAATTAAGGCTCTATACCAAGGAACAATTAACAAAGCGGTAGTGGAAGTCGAATTAACCACCAAAACGCAGTTAATTAACTTGCCTTTAGAAAACCTAAGCTTTATCGAGGTTGAGCAATCGCACTAGGAACTCGTGCATCTTTTTCGCTTCGTGTTTTAAAGCTGCTAAGTAACCTTTAGATAGGTTAAAGTACAGCTTTAACTTCGGTTCTGTACCGGAAATGCGGAACTTAATCCAGTTACCGTTTTCCAAGACATATTCGACTAGGTTAATGTCGACATAGTTTTTAATCTTGGTAATCTTGTGTCCCACAACCTCTTTAATGGTAGCTGTGGTTAACTGGTGTAATACCTGTTCCATTTTTTCCTTCCAGTTAACTCCGTGAATGGTGTGTGGTACCGTTCAGTTATAGTAATCACCAAATTCACCGAAGATCTCACCACGGTAGAACTCTAGTAAGCTAATTCCTTTATTATGACAGTAGCGCGCAATTTCAAGCATGATGGCCGCTGCTTGAAAGGAATCCTTTTCGCGGTTCAAACCATCACTAGCCATCATACCAATCGCTTCTTCAAAGGCCACTACTAGTTCATTGTCTTTGGAGAAGTGATCAACAGCTTGACCAATAAACTTAAAGCCGACATTTGTGCGCTTGACAAAAGCCCCGTACTTCTTGGCAATCTTATCCACTAGATCAGTAGAGACTACCGTCGTTACAATGTAAGGTTGACGCTTAAACTGCTTGTGTTTGAGCTTATAGTAAGCCACCATAACTCCTGACTCGTTCCCGGAGAAGTAGTGCCAGTCTTGGGTTTGCGGATTTCATTCGGCAATCGCAAAGCGATCAGCATCCGGATCAATTGCCATCATTAACTTGGCCTTAGTGTTGGATGCATACTGTCGCGCTAACTCTCAGGTATCCTTACTTTCGGGGTTGAGGTGGTCAGCATTAGCAAAGTTAGCGTCAAACACGTTTTGTGGTTGGACACTAATAATGTTGCTGTAACCCAAATAGGTTAAAAACCTTGGTAACAACTTCACCGAAGTACCATGTAACCCGGTAAAGACCACCGGGAGGTTTTTAAAGCTGTCGTTGTCCACTACTAGGCTTTCCTTAAGATCATCAAAGTAGTTTTTGTAGACCACTTCGTTATCCAAAAAGTGTAACAGCTCGTTGTTACCACGTGGTTCGAAATCTAACATTGTTACCACTGGGGGTAACATTGCGATTAATTGATCAGTTTGGAAGTCTAGTAACTGCGCGCCATGACCATCGTAAATCTTAAAGCCATTATCGGTTTTAGGATTATGACTAGCAGTGACATTCACCCCACCATCAAAGTGGTACTTCTTAATCACATAAGATACTAATGGTGTTGGTGTTGGTTCATTGTTATCAAACATATAGACCACATGACCCATGGAGGTAATCACATCACACACAATGCCATTAAACAATGCCCCGTGTTTTCTAGTGTCTCTGGCTACTAAAAAGCGTAATGGTTTTTTAGTTGGGTTTAACGACTGGATGTAGTTGACATAACCCTGGGTTAAGTAAGCATAGGAAAACACATTCATCCCATGGTACCCCGGTGCCATTTTGCCCCGTACCCCAGCAGTGCCAAAACTCGGTTTCTTTAAGCTAAAGAAGTGCTCGATTTCCTCAGCACTCATAGCCGTAATGACCTCCTTTAAGTTGGGTTTTACCCGCGGATGGCTTAGCCACCTTTGAGCTTCCAAGTATGCGTTACTGTTCATATGATCGAAAACCTCCCTTTAAAATTTCGGGAATAGTAAATTGTTTAAAGCTCTTGTCCTTCTCAATGCAGAATAACTGGGTCTTATCAGTGGCAAACTCAAAGATGTTTTGCCGACACATGCCACAAGGTGAATTGGTTGGAGTTTTAGTGTCAAAGTACACAAAGACATAATCAATTGTGGCCTTGCCGATACTAGTGACCATGTTAGCAATCGCACTACGTTCCGCACACAGGGTTACTGGGTAAGAAGCGTTTTCAATATTGACTCCATAAAATGCCTGGTTATTGGCCACCAACATACAAGCTACCTTAAACTTTGAAAAAGGCGTGTAGGCATGATTGACCACCTCCTGTAACTTGTGGTGGACTCAATCTAAATCAACTTTCATTGAGGTTTATTTACTGCTTAATAATAATGGTGTGCTGCGCAGCTTCTATGTGGGCAGGCGTAATTGGTTTGGAGCTGTAAAGTTCTAAGACTGTGTCCCCAGCTTTTACCACTTCGTTAGCTTGTTTCACTAACTTAATCCCCGCCATTGGGTCAATCAGATCTGTTTTAACCATTCGACCAGCACCTAAGCTAATCGAGACCATGGCTAAATCCACCGGACTGGTATAGCTCAAAGTACCACTTTGAGATGCTAACACTGGCGCTTTATACTGGGGATTAAACAGCTCTTTTAAATCCAAAAAACGTTCCCGACTACTACCTTGCAGCTCAATAAATTTTAAAAAACGCTGCCATGGTTTTTCGCCCTCTAATGTAGCGTGGTAAAGTGCTACAGCTGCCCGTTTGTTTGGTGCACGTTTTGTTTCTATAAGGATTTCAGTGACTATTTGCTCCATCAACTGAATAAAGTCAGCACCCACTTCAGTTCAATTCCGTTTTAAGAAGTGCACTACTTCCAAGACCTCTAACGCATTACCAATCGTTTTACCCAAAACCTGGTTCATGTCACTTAGTTTAATGTAGAGTTTGCGCTTAAACTGCTTGGCAATACTGTACATGTACTGCGCTAGCTCTTTAGCCATCGTCTTCGTTTTACAGAAAGCGCCCTTACCGTACTTAAGGTCAATGAAGATGTAGTCGTTGTTAATTGCCAACTTCTTCGACATGACACTGGAAGCAATTAAGGGCAGACTGTCCACAGTTGCCGTAGTATCGCGTAGTGCATACAACACCTTGTCTACGGGAGCAATGCCCTCACTTTGACCAATAATAAAGCAGTCATTTTGGTCTAGTAAGTTCTGCGCCTCTGTTGGTGTAAAATCTGTTTTTACTCCCACTGCTTCCAATTTGTCAATTGTGCCACCAGTGTAGCCCAAACCACGACCCGACAGTTTTGCGACACTGTAATCTAAGGCAGTTAAGATTGGAATTAAAGCAATGGAAACCTTGTCACCAATACCACCAGTGGAGTGTTTGTCAACACTTAACTTGCTGTGGTGGTTAAAGTGGAGGCTCTCTCCTGATTTCACCATCGCTTTGGTGAGACAAAACAACTCCTTGGAATTCATCCCCTGAAATCACACTGCCATTAAAAAGGCACTGACCTGATAATCGGCCAAGCTTTTGTTATTAACGGAATGGACAAACCAGTTAATTTCTGTTTCCGTTAACGCCTTGCCGCGTTGCTTTTTACTAATAAGGTTAACGATGTTCATGGCTTTCTAGTTTGTGCAATTCTTCCATAATCTTGACCGCATTGGAAGTGCCAATCCGACTAACTCCAGCATTAAAGAAGTCAAGGAATTGCTGCGCTGTTTGAACCCCACCCGATGCTTTGATCTTAATGAGATTACCACTAGCTTCGCGCATAATTGTGATATCTTCCAATGATGCACCACGCATGGAAAACCCGGTAGAAGTTTTGACAAAGTCAGCGTTACCATCAATACAGACATTAACGGCATCACGAATTTCGTCCTGGTTTAACAAAGCCGTTTCAATAATGACTTTGAGCGTTCGCTTACCACAAACCTTTTTGACTGCCCTTATTTCACTAATGACACAGGCACAGCGCTTTTTGAACTCGGCAATGTTCATTACCATGTCAATTTCATCCGCACCTTCCTTAATGGCAATCTTAGTTTCATACACCTTCTGGCGTTGTGTTGTTTGTCCTAAGGGAAAACCAACGACAGTGCACAGTTTCACCCCCGTACCCTTAAGGATATTTTTGGCATACCGCACATAGCTAGGATTGACACAAACTGCGTAAAACTGGTACTTATGAGCATCAGCACATAAAGCATCAATTTCGTGGGGTAAGGTATCAGCTTTAAGTAGTGTACTGTCAATAATGCGGTTGTATTCTAATTTCATTGTTTAAACGAGTTGGCTAGCCATTTCCAAGGATAAGATAGCCATGTTCTTAAAGGTGGCTTGGCGTTGTTCCGCTGGTAGAGCAGCATGGGTTACCAAAGAATCGGACACCGTGAGCATCGTTAACGCTTGCTTGTTGAGCAGCATGGCATTAGCGTACAGAGCATGCGCTTCCATTTCCACTGCTAAAGCGTGTTTTTCTTGTGCTAGCTTTAACACGTCTTTCCTGGTTTGGTGGAAGGCATCCTCACAGAACACCAAGCCCTCATGGAAGGCCAGTTGAAGTTGGTTAGCGGTCTTTTTAGCTAACTCTACTAGTTGCGGGGAGGCCATTAAGATCTTGTCTGCTGGCACTTCCACACCCATGTCGTTAGCGTAAATCGACTCACTCCAAGCCTTAGCGGCAATAATGAGGTCCTGGAGGTTTAAGGAATCTTGCAACGCCCCGCAACTACCAATTCGGATAATGGTATTAACCTCATAGAACTTCATCAGTTCATAAGAATAAATCCCAATTGAGGGAATCCCCATGCCATGGCCCATAATGGTAATGGTCTTACCCTTATACTGACCGGTAAAAGCTAACATGCCCCGCACTTCGTTGACGAGCCGGGGCTTTTCCATAAATTGTTCCGCAATCCACTTAGCACGTAAGGGATCACCGGGCATTAAAACAACCTTAGCAATGTCATCTTTTTTTGCGTTTATGTGCGGTGTCATGAAACTAGCTTTATCTATACGTAGAAATAATAAAAAAATAAATAATTAAAGCACCATGTTTAAGTCAATGATCTCGAGCATCGTTATGCGCTCGATGCAAAAAAAGATCAACGCGCAAACGATCAGTGAAACCGATGTCCAAGCCGTTTTAAAGGAAATTCGGATTGCTCTTTTAGACGCTGACGTGAACCTGTTGGTGGTCAAAAACTTCATTAAGGCGATTCGCGAACAAACCGTTGGTCAAACCGTAGAACCCGGTCAGGACTTACAGAAGTGACTGCTCAAAGTAATTAAACAAGAGTTAATCAACATTTTGAGCCAACCCAACCAAGAAATCACTAGTAAACGTCCACTTAAGGTAATGGTAGTCGGTTTACAGGGTTCAGGTAAAACCACTACCTGTGGGAAGTTAGCGGTGTGACTGAAAAAACAGTTTCAACAAAAAGCGATGTTAGTGGCACTAGACATCTACCGCCCCGCTGCGATTGACCAGTTAGCGACCCTAGCCGAACAAACCGAGTCTGTCTTCTTTGCCAAGGGTACCCAAGCCCCCGACCAAACCACCAAGGAGGCCGTTAAGACCTTTAAGGAAAGCGGTTGTCAAGCAATAATCTGTGACACGGCGGGACGGTTACAAACTAATCAGGAATTAATGGATGAGTTGGTAGCAATTAAAAACGAACTCCACCCCGATGAAATCCTAATGGTGGTCGATGGTTTAAGTGGCCAGGAAATTATTAATGTTGCCAAGGAGTTTCATAACCGTTTAAAACTCACCGGTTTTATTATTACCAAGCTTGACAGTGATGCCCGCGCTGGAGCGGCTTTGTCCTTAACGAGTTTGTTGGAAGTTCCGATTAAACTAATGGGGACATCAGAAAAACTCACAGGTCTAGAACAATTTCACCCAGAACGGATTGCCAGTCGGATCTTGGGTTTAGGGGATGTGATGACCTTAGTGGAAAAAGTGGAAGAAGTATTTGACAAACAGAGCTTAACCAAAACAGTTAGCAAGATGTTCTTGGGCAAGATGGACCTGGAAGATCTGTTGCTTTACATGGAACAGATGAACCAAATGGGTTCTGTTAGTAGTATTGTCAAGATGCTCCCGGGTAACTTAACGGTATCGGATGATCATGTAGAGAGCATTGAAGCCAAGGTTAAACTGTGAAAGGTATTAATTAACTCAATGACGCGTGAAGAACGCCGGCACCCCAAATTAATTAATCGTGACCCATCGCGAAAACAACGCATCATTAAGGGTTCGGGACGTAAAATGGATGAACTCAATAAGCTAATGAAGGAGTGGAGTAAACTGCAAACGAAAACAGCAGAAATGGGCCGGATGCTGAAAGGTGGTAAAAATCCCTTTAGTGGCTTTGGTGGACTTGGTGGCTTAGGTTTTTAAGCGAACATTGCTTTTTTATCTTTTTGCAGCTTAAGGAATTTGCGAAATCGGAATTGCAAATAATCAGCCTAAAAGTGCAATTAAAAGAATAAAGGACACTAAAACAGCAAACAGGTAAGGGTGTTTTTTTACCTTTGCTTTAATCTTATCTCAAAGATTGGTATCCCCTGCTTCCTTTACTTTTTTAATTTTGGTTTTCTTGAGTTCTGGGGTAGTGCTGGTTACCACAGGATTCTTTGGTGGTACTGGTGGTGTTTTCTTTTTAAAAAATGGTGCTTTAGGAGCTTTTATTGGAAATTTTTGATTAAACATTGCAGCGAGTCACGTTCACTTAGTTGTTCTCAAGGGGCTGTTTGGTGACCAAAGTGACCGTAAACAGCATACCTAAAGTACTCAACTTGATCAAGGAGTTTTAACTTTGCAATAATTTTAGCAACAGATCAATTGAAATATTGACTTATAACTTGGTTTATTAATTGTTCACTAAATTCCTTATTAATGTTAAAGCATTTGACCTGAATTGATTGTGGTAATGGTTGGGAAAAGACCCAGCTAATACTCACTTCACACTCTTCCGCTCAACCCAAACTAACAATGTGTTTAGCAATAAAGCGCGCAAAGTAAGCTCCAGTGCGGTCGACCTTGGTAGGGTCTTTACCACTAAAACTCCCCCCACCATGATTAGCGTACGGACCATAGGTGTCCACAATAATCTTGCGTCCGGTTAACCCCGTATCGGCCATCGGGCCCCCAACGACAAACGAACCCCCGGGATTGACTAGGTGTTTGATTTTAGGATCATTTAAACCGTACTCCGTTAATACGGGGAGGATCACTTGGTTGATAATTGTTTGGCGCAGTTGGTCTAAACTTACGTCCTGAGTATGTTGTACCGACATTAAAACTGATTCACATTGAACTTTGTTACCAGTATAGTTGAGCACTACCTGACTCTTCATGTCGTGTTTAATGAAGGGGTATTGGTCAATGATACGAGCAGCGCGTTGCACCAGCGCTTGCGCTACGATACTCCCTAAGGGCATTAATTGCTCGGTTTCACTACAAGCATAACCAACGGTAATGCCCTGGTCGCCCGCGCCTATTTCGTCATTACTTTGCACAGCTTGGTTAATTTCACTGGACTGGGAGTTAATACAACTCAAAAAGCTAAAGTCATTTTCGGTGTAACCCAACCGATTTAATACCTTTCAACCGGTTTGGACCACATCAACATAACCAGTGGTAAGGATTTCCCCGCCCACCATAATCAGATTTTTGGAAGCAAAGACCTCACAAGCAACGTGACTGGTCGGACTTTGCTTAATGCATTCATCTAAGATACTGTCCGCAATCTGGTCACAGATCTTATCGGGGTGACCACGACCAACTGCTTCTGCTACATATCTACCCCATCGGGGATGTTTAATTGTTTTTGCCATTAATTAAAAGATTAGCATAAAAACCAATCATCGCCCCGTTATCGCTCGTGTACTTGAGCGGCGCAATTAAGTAAGGCAGCTGTAACTGTGTTACCTGTTCTCTTAAGTATTTATTAGCACTTACCCCACCACCTAACAGCAACATTTGCGGTTGGTGTTGCTGAATGGCATCCTTGACATGATTGATGTAGTGATCAATAATGGTGGCCTGGAAGTTAGAAGCAAACTCATTCCAATCGTGGGTTTGGGGATTAAAGCCTTTCCTTTCCCTTAACTGTTTAATCTTGGTAAAACACTGTGACTTCAACCCCGAGTAGGAAAATTTCGTTCACTTCGTGGAAGGACGAAAGAAATAATGTGACTTAACTAACTCCGGTTGAAACAAACTATCTAACTGGGGTCCAGCTGGATAAGGAAAACCCATAGCGCGGCCCACCTTATCATAAACTTCGCCAATCGCATCATCGCTAGTCTCAGCAATTAACTCCAAGTCAAACAAGGACTTAATTAGGTAAATGGCAGTGTGCCCCCCGGACACCACTAAGCCTAAAGCGGGGAGTTTTAACTGATTAATATCTTGGTCAATTAAGGCCGAGAAGATGTGGGCATAAAGGTGGTTGATGGGCAATAAGGGTTTGTCCAATAAGAAGCTTAAACTGCGCGCAAAGGTAGCTCCCACATGCAGACAACCGGGTAATCCCGGATTAGCGGCATAAGCAATGTGAGTAATTTGTTCTAAAACAACCCCTGATTGTTGCAGTGCTTTAAGCAAGTTTTGTTCGTGACTCCTAGCTGCAACTTCGGGCACTACGCCACCAGTTTGGGCGTGTAATTTGGCGGATGATAAAACAATGTGTGCTTGTACCTTACTCTCAGTGATTACCCCTATGCTAGTGTCATCACAAGTGGTTTCAATTCCCAAGATACACAAAGGTTGTTCCATTATCAAAAGCGTTGCTTAAAGTCAAGCCACGATAATGTTAAATTACTCCTTTGTAATGGGGTAATTGGTTTCTCGATTAAGTTAGCCCAATTAATATTGTCGGCTTTTTTGATCTTGTAAGTCTTTTTAATTGTGTCTACTAACTTCTTAGCTTTGTCATCTAAACTGTCCGCTTTCAACAAACTTTTGAGAGTAGCAGTGTAGAAATCATCTTGTTCCGTTTCTTCCTTTTCTGCTGATTCAGATTGTTGTTCTGATTGACTTTGTTGTTTGACAACTCGCTTAGTATCAGCTTGTTTGTTTTCCTTAAACACAATCCCAGTGGTTTCATCAGAAATATTCTTTAAAGGCGAAACATAGTTAACGTAACTAAAATTCTGCATTGCACCATAAGTGTAATAGTCCTCATCACTGGTACCTTTCTCTTCATCAGTTTTTAATAATTCTTCTGCTGTTTGATCAGCGCCTTCTAAGGCCAACTGGTAAATTAACTGGTGTGCAGCATCTCTAAAGTGAGTTTGTTGCTGGTTAATAATGAGAAAGTCTAGGGCCACAGGCGAGTGTTTCGGTTGCACAATGTGGAAGTTATCGCCGTTGGGCAAGTTATTCTCATTAATTTCATCGCGGAGATCACCGCCCAAAGCGGCATATACGGCATCACCATTGTAAACAATGCCACCTTGTCTTCTGCCATTAGCTAATTCATTAATAATAATGTTGGAGTCCGAATTGACAAAGAGCGTGTTGAGGTTATCACGTTTTAGACCTAAATTTGCAAAACTTTCGTAAACGTTGCCAAAGTAGTTTAAGGTGCTACCTGTAGGATTAACATCTACCGTGGTATTCTTAACCTCATGGTGCACGACGTTCGCTAAGGAAAAGATTGTTCTAGCATCATCAATTAAGGCTAAACGGTTGTTGTTAAAGCGGTCTTTGTGATTAACAATAGCTTTAATAATCGTTGATCAAGTAACATCTTGACCTTCAAGTTCTTGAATCTTTTCGCCCCGGTAAACAAACACGAGGTCTTGTAAAAAGTAGGGCACACCCCAGTTTAAAAGTTCACCACTAATGTCGCCTATTTCTTTGGTAAATAATTCTTTGGCATCCTCTTTGTTTTGAATGGTGGCTTGGTTACTACCATTTTGGGTTTTCTTTAAATTGAATTTAGCTCAATCAATTGGTAGTAAGTGGCCTTGTTGCTGCAGTTCACTCACAGCATAACTCGAGGCCACTGCTACCGTATAGGTATTGTTAGCAAATCCGTTAATTAACTTTTCGTTAGTAGGATAAGTAAGAAAGGTCATTGGTTGCTTGGCTTCTGCCCTTTCTAAAAGTAAGGGCGACACATACGACTCAAAGTTAGCAAACACAAACTGGTTGGAACTACAAGCAGTTAACCCAACTGACATGGTTAGTCCCATTAGACTAAACCAATACTTTAACTGTTTTTTCATTGTTTAACACGGAGCATTTCTTTATGTTTAAAGCGTAGGTACTTGTGCAGTGTTACTAGCAAGACAGCTAGAATGCTGACCAAGATTAAAATGGCACCAAAGGCAATAGCTCAGGCCTTAATCCCCTTTCTAAAGGAATAGAGCTCACTGGCGACTGTTTTAACTGAACCTTGAACTAAGGAAGTAATCACATAGTCATCAAAGCTCGTGGCAAACACTACTAGAATGGCTGACAAGATACTCGGTAGTAAGTAAGGTAAGGTAATGTGAAAGAAGGTAGCAATGGGTGAGTAACCCAAATCCTGACTCGCTAGGATTAAGTTACGGTTTAACTTTTGCATCTTTGGGTAAATTAACACCAAGGCATAAGGCACCGAAAAGGAGATGTGGGAACTAATAATAGTAAAGAAACCTAACTGTTGGTTAAAGCTCAACCAGGTGTTGGCAAATAACAACACTAGCGATATCCCGGTAATAATATCGGGAGTTGCTAGAGAAAAGTTAGCAATCCCAAAGACTGTTTTATTGAGCCATTGCCTGGATCGCAATAAAGCAAAGGCAGTCATGATGGCAATCGGGATCGAGACAATGACCGTAATTAAGCCAATAATGACAGAGTTGAGTAAAGGGATGGCAAAGTCCGCTTCCCCTAATCTTAGATATGCTGACTTGGCATCCGGGTTAGGGTTTAAAACATTACCAAAGTCTAAGACAATGTTACCCCTAGTCGAAGAACCGTTAAAACTAACTAAGACAACTATTATTAAAGGGAGGTAGATGAGAACAAGGACAATGACAAAGAAACTTCCCCGTAGTCATAACTTACAGCTTTTCATCTTAAACATTAACCCTCCTGTATTCCAAACACTTAGTCTGGATTAAGCGCACTATTCTTGGAGCAAAGATCACCACAAAGTAAAAGGCAAAGGTAATTAAAGCCGCAATAATAATGGCACCAGAAGCACGGCCGCGCTCAATCGCACTGTCATAACCATTGTTACCTAAAGTAAAGACATAGTTACCTAAGGTGTTATTTTGATTCGAGTTGTCCAAGAACTGGGCAATCGCTACCGAGGTTAAAGACGGAAAGAAAGTTAACGCAATCCCTGACAGAATGGCAGTTTTAGAAAAGGGAATAACTACCTTAATAAAACTCGTAATCCAGTTGTAACCCAAATCTTGACTAGCTAAGATTAAGTTTTTCGGTAAGATACAAAAGTTGTTGTAAAGTGGTAAAAACATGAAGGGGGTGAACAGGTAGATCATCCCAATCAAGGTATAACCACTACCAAAGGTGAGGTTATTATCACCCACCCGGTTCAACGCTAACCCCAAAACTAAGTCCAACAGTGTTTTTAACCCAATTAACTTAATGAGAAAACTACTCCATATGGGAGCAGTAGCTAAGGCAATCACAAAACTGCGGAATACCTTGTTTTTACTTTGTGATAAAAAGTAACAAAAGGGAAAGGCAACCAGTAAGGCTACTAGTACTGTCACAGTCGCCGTTCACAGACTAGTTCAAAAACTCTGAAAGAAAGAATAACCACCAACTAAGGGTTGGTACTTTTCCGTTATACTTGCACCGTTTTCATTTTGGAGTCCACTAACAATAATCCATGCCATTGGTACTACAAAGAAGATGACCATTAAAACAAAGAATGGTACAGCTAAGAGGTATTTTTTCGATAGTTTCATCCTATACCTCCATTAGGTGAACATCAATCGGATCAAAGGTGACCCCAAAGGTTTTGTCAACCTCAATGTCGTTGACACTCTCTAGATCTACTATGGTGTCATCAACTAACTTAGTAGTAATCTTTCAGAGTAATCCTTTGTAGGTTTTATCAATTACCCGAACATTAAAGAAGCCTTTGTTTTTGGGCACAATGTCAAAGTCTTCGGGACGAATTAGGATTTTGTATTCCTTACCAACCACATAGTTATTGTCCACATCAGTTTTAATCACTTCACCGCTGTGCAGTTTAATCTTAAGGTCACCTAGGTAAGTACCCTTAAAGATATTGGCTTGACCAATGAAGTTAGCAATCCACTCGGTTTTGGGTGAATCGTAAATATCAGCCGGACTACCAACTTGGAGAATGTTACCCTCATTCATTACCACAATGCGGTTGGACAAGACCAAGGCTTCTTCCTGGTCGTGAGTAACTAAGATAAAGGTTAAACCACTTTGTTGGTGAATCTTTTGCAATTCCTTTTGCAAGTTTTTACGTACCTTAGCATCTAAAGCAGACAAGGGTTCATCCAATAAGAGAATGTCTGGTTCAATTACCAAGGAACGCGCTAAGGCTACCCGTTGCTTCATTCCCCCAGACAATTCTTCTGGGAGTTTGTCCTCGTTACCCTTTAAACCAACTAACTCAATTACAGCACACACCTTTTGGTGTTGTTCTTGTTTAGTGAGTTTGCGCGATAAGTAACGCTTTTCAAAGGCTTCTTGTTGTTGTAAAGAATAGGTTTCCCAGTATGAAGTTCAATAGTCCTTCTTGTTGTAGGCTAAGACCAACTTATCGTATTCCTTATCAATTTGTCTTTTAGCAGCATACTTTTGCTTTAAGGTTTGCAGCTTTAACTGCAACTTGTCAACTGGTTCATTTTGTTTGAACTTAGTTTTAATTAGTTGTTTTAAAGCTAACACCTCTTGTTTGAACTGCTTTAAACGCATTTCACTGTGGGTTGCCATCCAAGCATCCTTTTGGTATTTGCGCTCAGTTTGTTCAAACTTTTTATCTAACAACTTTTTCTCCGCTTCTAATTGTTGCAACTTCTGCTTTGATAAGCTTTCCCATTCCTTGGTAAGTTGCACCAAGCGTTGTTGAATGGCATCACGTCGAGCATTTTCCTTTTGTTTAAAAGTCTCTGTTTGTTGTTTAAACTGTTTTTGTTGAACGACAACCGTTTGTTTAAGTTGTTCTAACAGTTGTGGATTAGCATTACTTTTTTCTAAGCGTTCAATCCTCTTGTGCAAGCGGTGTTGCTTGTCCAGTAAGCTTTGGTGGTATTGTTCCACTAGCTTATCAATCGGATCCAGCTTTGTGTACATTGCCTTCAAGCCATAAGCAATGTTCTTGTACACAGTTAAGTGTGAAAACAAGGCATAGTCTTGGAAGACAGTAGCAAAGGGACGCTTATGAATGGGCAAGTCTTTAATGTCAAGACCATTAACTTTGATCTTGCCATAAGTAGGATCTTCAAAACCTGCTAACAACCTAAGAGTAGTTGTTTTGCCACAACCAGAAGGACCGAGAATCGTAATAAATTCGCCCTTCTTAATTTTGAGGTTAATATCACGTACTGATACAAAACCATCATCGAAAGTTTTGTTTAAACCTTCGATTTCAATTAAAAAACGTTCGTTCAATTTAACTACTTAATTTTTAAAGAAAAAACGGTATTTATTGTAGCAATTTTTGACCCCGCTTGCCCCCTAAAACTGGGATAAATTTTCTTGCAAAAAAATGATTGCAATTTTGTGAGATTTTTTGAACAGTTTTTGCAGTTAAATTTGTGCTAAAAATTTGACTGTTTTTGGACTAAATTTTGAACCAAAATAAAGACCACTTTTAAGACATAAAAAAAGAGATTTTCTTGATAAAAAGAAAGGGAATCTTTTAACAAGAAAAAAGAGAAGTTGTAGGCTAAAAGAAGGGGAATTAACAAATAAGAACAAGGTTAAGAACTTGATAAAAGAAGGAAATTATTTCAAAAATAAAAGGAGAAATTAAAACTGAAAATAAGTGGAATAAGAAGTGGAATTTTTAGAGAAAAACAAGAGAAAGAAACTTTCTTGATAAAAAGTAGAGAAATTCTTAAAAGAGAAAGTGGAAACTTTTAGATAAAAACTAAGAATTTATCAGGAAACAAAACAGAGAGTTTTGCGATAAAAATTAAGAAATTATTTAAAAGACAAAAGGCAGAAAACTTCTGAATAAAAAAGTGCATTCTTCTAATTCAAAAAAAGAGAAATTTTGGAGAAAAAAGCAAAAAGGAAATTTTTGGGTAAAAAAAGAGCTAAAAGTTTAGACAAAGAAAAAGCTATCTTTTGGCTAAAATCAGGGAATTTTTTCAATAAAAAAGGGTAAATATTAGGCGAAGTAAAGCGAATTTTTAAAGAAGAAAAAGGAAATCTTTTGGTTAAAGCAAGTAGAAACTTCTGCTAATAAGGGGGTAATGCCTAGGTAAAAAGAAAGGTAAATTTAAGAAATAAAAAATGAAATTTTTTGGTAAAAATCAAAAACTTTTAATGGAATCAGGGTGTAATTCTTGGATAAAAAACAGAGAAAATTCAAAGAGTAAAAAGAGGAATTTTTTGATAGAAATCCAATAAATTTAATCTTTGATCTAAAAAATAGCTAACTTTAAAGACTGAACTGAAAGTAAAGTACTTGAATTTTTAGCAAATCAAAACTAAATAATCTAGAGAGCTTACTTAATTGAATAGTTTAAATATATAAAGAGATTAAAATCATGTTCATGGTCTTTTTTAGTAACAAACTCGCTAATGATAATTTTGTCAAGATTTTTTTGACTTTTTTCATCTTTACCTTTTAATGATCAACTAACTAAAGTATGGAAACTAATTCATTCCGTTTGAAAAACTTCTCCCGATTTTGTATCAAAACTTTTTGAATTAAATGGTTTTTTTGAAGAGGATTTAAGATTAAGAAAAAGATCGAAATGATGCTTGCCGCCATTTTTAGCAGTTAAGCCTTCTGAAGAAGAATGATCGCCATGCCATTTAAAGATATAGATCAATTTAGCTTTAATTAAAACATCACTAAAATTTTGTATTCCATATTGAAGTACTCAACCTTTTGTTCCAATTTGAAAGGATCATTGTCTCTGGTATAAATTCCTCCTTCTTTAATATCATCAAAACCTATTTCGCCCATTTCTGCACTTTGCTTTCAAGCAATTAGTAATAAGCTAGCTGTTTCATCGGGCTTAGATTCGTAAGACTTTTTGAGAGAATTTATTAAGTTTTTTCTTCCTTCAGAGGTTTTAATTAATTTAGATACGTCAAAATCTTTGCCAGTTGTTTCTTTAATAAGATTCCTAAGATCAGACTGAATAGAAGAACAGGCACTAAATAATATAACTGAAGAAAACAAGGGAATAAAGAAATATTTAATCTTCATTAAATTAGAAAGGTAACGAAGCTACTTTTAGAACAAAATTAAAAAAGTAACTTCACCAATTCTGTTTTTTTGGAAAAAGGAGGCTTGAAAAATTGAAAAATCTTCAATTTCTTGTCTATCAATTCGTAATCTTCGAACATAAAAAAGAGAAATTTCAAAGACTAAGTTAGCTATAAAAAGAAAAACATTCCAGAAAAGAAAAAATGGAAAATTTCGATAAATTAAAGGAGGAACCTAAAGAATAAAAAGGAGAAGTTTTGATAAAAAGATATTGTGATAAACGGCGGATAAGTTTCTAAGAATAAAAACTGTAATCTTTTGGAAAGAAAAAGGAAAAGTTTTTTAGAAACAAATGAGAGTCCCTAAACAAATTTAACAGAAATTTAAAGTAACTAAGGGGATAGTTTTTAGATAAAAATCAAAGAATAAATTGAAATATTCTTCGCTAAAAAGCGGAGAAAATTTAGGGACTAAGTTGAGAATCCTTAGACAAAAATCAAAGTAATTTTCTAGAAATAAAAAGAGATTATTTCGATAAATAACGTGGAAATACCAAAGAATAAAAATCTCATTCTTAGAGAAATATTTGAGAAACACTAAAAAAGAAAGGTGTAATTTTTTAGATAAAACAAGTAAAAATTCCCAGAAATAAAATTGGAAATTTTGGATAAAATCAAGGAAATTTTGAGAAATAAAAAAGATTATTCTTAAATAAAAATATAAGGAAATAAATAAGGAATTTTTAGGTAAAAATTAGAGAGTTTATTGACGAATTTGATGCTAAAAAATTAAAAAGACTTGCAAACATAAATTTGCTAAGTGTCTATTTACTAAGCATGTGCTTGACTTATTTGATTTTCAGACAATTGATTTTCTCTATCTGTTAAAACAGAAGTTGGTTTATCACCATTTTCTAAGGCTCTTAGAAAATGGTAACGCTTTCTTCTAGAAAGCTTTCTTAGGAAAGGATAAATTTGGGTGTATTCTCATCCTTCCAATTCATCACTAGCAATCTTTTCTTCAATTCATTTCTTTCGTAGTGGAATGTTTTTGTCTAAGAAATTATGAGTACTTTTCAGCATTATTCGGAAGAATATAAATAAAGGTAAATTAATGATGCCAACAATTAAGGCAATATTAATTGCTATTCCCTGAAGTTCTGTGCTACTACTTAATTAGCATGAGTAAATGCTTGTATATTTCCTAGTAGAAAAGTTAATGCTACAAAGAAAAAGTAAGGTTCCCCAAATTAAAGAAAGCTGTTGCTATTACATTAATGGGTTTATTAATTACCTTTCAAAAACGCCTTGTTTTGTAGCAAGTTCATGCCCCAAACCAAGAAATAAAAGCGGTAAATAGAAAAACTACTATTAGTGCTAAAAATGCTAAATCTACGACACCACCAGAATTAGAAGTGTCATATTCATCCTCGTCGTCGTAGTAAAGCATATTTCTTAATAAAAAAGCAACAAGCTTTTCCTTGGGGATTGGCTTGTTGCTTTTATTCTAAGTTAAATTAAATTACTTAAATAACTTGGTGTTTTTCTAAAACTGCTTTAATAGCATTTAGTGCCTCTTCTTCATCAGTTCCTTCTGCCTTGATGGTAATGTGGTCGTTTTGCTTAATGCCTAAAGACATTAAGTTTATGATCGACTTGATGTTACCTTCAACGCCGCTTGGTGATACTAGCTTTAATTCCGATTTAAATTTATTAGCCTCACCAGCAATAATACTAGCAGGACGGGCGTGAATGCCCACAGGGTCTTTAACGACTACTTGAATCTTCTTCATATCAGCCGAGTATTATTTTAAATTTGTTTAAAGCTCCACTTAAAACCTTTGCCGTCTAAAGCGGTACTTCCGTTAATAACGCTTACCGCTTCTGTAGGGAAAGTAGGGTAATCTGCACCTTTAGCAAAAGCAGGAAGCTCAGTTGATTTTTTCTTAGTTAACTCGTCTCCTTTAATTACTCAGTCTCCGTTTTCTGAAGTCTTTTTAAAACTGTTATCATCGCTACTTTGTTTTTTAGATGACATTACTTTATTGTTCATAGTTGTCATAGTTAACAGCTTAGAATACTTAGAAATAATATCGTTTGTTTCTTTTCCGTTTTGTTGGCCACTGTCCTGACCATTACTTTGAGTTTTACCTTTACTTTCTTTCTCTTTCTTCTTAGTATCTACTTCAGAAAGATTCTTTTTTTGCTCAGTTCCACTATTATTGTCTGTCATAGATTTTTGAGCAACAGCAGTTACTGTTGTGCTTTTTTTAGTTAATAAATTGGAATATTTACCAATAATCCCATCTTTATCACTACCATTTTTATGGGTGCTTACCTCTTTTAATGCTTTCTTAGTGTTTGTATCATCAGATGATAAACGTTTTAAATTAGTCATATTTGTGGCCATAGATTTCCCTTGTGACTGAGTAGTCTTTCAAAAAACTGGATCAATTAAGAATTCATAACCAGCCTCACTAATACCTACTGAACTAGTTCCAACCGTACCAATGTTGTTATAACCAAATCCTTTATATCCATTATTATCACTGCCTTTTTGAATGGCAATCAACATGTTTTCAATGGCAACATCCAAGGCTTTAATAGAAGAGAAAGGAATAATTTTTTTATTACCTTTGATTAACTGATCTTTATCAGGTGCATCTTGGTTAATATCTAATAATTCTTGCGCACTATCAACACCAATAATAGCAGTGTGCGCTTTGCGACGTGCCACCTCGTTAACTGCTAAGTTTACTTGCGGTCCGGCAACAGGAATAATGGCACTCACACCCTTGTCTAAAAGATTATTAATGATAGTTGTTGCTCGTGGTTCAGTGCTGGAGAAAGAACCAGACTTGTGATCATCGATACTGAGGTTCGAATTATTATCGCTTCCTTGTTTAGGAGATATCCATTTAATCTTTTTAATCTTTTTGTCGTTTCCTTGCATCTGTTTAAGTTGCACTAAAACAGAGTTGCTAGCACTTGAAGAATTACTCTTGTTATCAGATGTTGTTTCAGCATCACTTAAATGGGTGTAAATCACCTCATTAAAATAAGCAATGCCCAAACGGAAACCGTTTAAAAAAGAAAGGGTTGAAGGAATAGGAACACCGACAAAACCAGAAACGGTTAAATCTTGGCTACTATTATTGGTTGCTCCATTCTTCTTTAAAAAGTAATCTTGATTTAAATTCAAATAAACTGCAGTTGCTACTCCAGTTAAGAAGGAACCATCATCACTGCGGAAGGCAACGGATGAAATGTTTAGTGGGGTTGATCTAAATTGTGGCGTTTTATTAATCACGTTATATTCCTTTTCAATTTGGCCATCGACAAAAATGAAACCAACTTTAGCAAGGTCGTTTTTATCAGCTAAATAACGACGGTCATCAGAGCTAATTGCTTGTAGTGCTTCTTGTTGGTTAAATCCAGTAGCTACAATCACATCACTACCATCGTTCTTAATGTTTTTAAAGGTAGCAATCCGATCACTTAAAGTACGTCCGGGACGTTTTCAAAGGCCGTTGCCGTCTTGTAACAGGGAACTATTTGGTGATGGTAATTCAATATGTTTTTGAGATCTAAAGTACCTTCTAATCCCTTCATAGGACATCTCAGAAAAGGATTTGTCAGCTAATGTAGCTTCATCATTGGAAACTAACAGTTGAATCGAAGATTCCCAAATTCTAGTAGCACCACAAGACACTAAAAAGACGGCCATAGTACTCACGCCACTAAAAAATAAAAGGCCTTTTTTGACCAACCCTTTTCCAAACATAAAATTACACCCTTTCTAAAAAATATGCGTAATAGTAACTTATTAGATCGTTGATTTTCAAAGTAGTTAAATAAGAGTTAAATGTTTTTTAAAAAACCACTTTTTCAGCTCTGCAAAACTTTAAACGATAAAAGCATCGGCGTGTCAAGGCATTTCTGTAACTATTAATTAGTTAAGCCTTTATGGAAACAAGAGATGTTTTAATAGTTGGCGGTGGTGTAATAGGCTGTGCCACTGCTTATGAATTGAGCCAGTACAAGCTCAAAGTGACACTGGTAGAAAAGCACCATTATTTGGCACAAGAGACTAGCCATGCCAACAGTGGTGTTATCCACACTGGCATTGATCCCAATCCACACAAGTTAACTGCTAAATACAACATTTTGGGTAAAAAGCTCTGATTAAATACCTACTTTAAACGCTTAGGTTTTCCAAGGCAAAAGATCCGTACTTTAATTGTGGCTTTCAATGAAATGGAGCGCGAACAATTAGAAGTACTAAAGCAAAGAGGCATTGCCAATCAAATTAATCTGGAAGATATTCAAATGCTCTCTAAAGAAGAAACCTTAAAGTTAGAGCCTTACGTTAATCCGGAAATTGTGGCTGGATTAAAAGTCGAGGGTAGCTGAGCAATTGATCCAGTGTTAGCGAGCAAATGTTTAGCTTTAGCAGCACAGCAAAACAAAGTACAAATTTGCACTAATACTGAGGTTACTAATATTAGTAAGCAAGTTGATGGGACTTATTTAGTTTGAACTAACAACGAAACTACTCCTAGTTTTAAAGTTAAGAAGATTATTGATGCTGCAGGTCATTATGCTGATTATTTAGCTCATTTAGCCAAAGCTGATGATTTTGAACAAACAACCCGTCGAGGTCAGTATGTGGTGGTAACTAATCAGGGCGAACTCCACTTAAACTCAATGGTTTTCATGGTACCAACAATCCATGGTAAAGGGGTAATTGTGTCACCCATGTTAGATGGCAACTTCTTAGTCGGACCCACCGCTTTAGATGGGGTAGACAAGGAAGCTACTCGTTACATTACCAAAGATGCTCCATGTATGTTGACTAAGATTGGCAAACATATGGTGCCAAGTCTAAACATTAATAATGCCTTAATAAGCTTTGCTGGTTCGCGTCCAATTGATAAAGCCACTAATGACTTTATTATTAGAATAGCTCACAATGACCCTGACTTTGTCATTTTAGGGGGTATGAAATCCCCAGGGCTAACTGCAGCACCAGCCATTGCCCGGGAAGCTGTCAGACTTTTAAATTGGAAATTAACTAAAAAGCCGAACTGAAACGGAAAGTACAATCTGCCATGGATCTAAAACAACAATACATTCTTGCTATAGATGAAGGAACCAGTTCTTGCCGCACGATTGTGTTTGACAAGGATTTAAACCAAGTAGCGATTGCCCAAAACGAATTTAACCAGTTCTTTCCTAAGAGTGGTTGGGTCGAACAAGATCCCTTAGAAATTTGATTAGTCCAATTAGCTACGATGCAAAGTGCTAAAAATAAGGCACAAATTAAATCAAACAACATTGCTGCTGTAGGGATTACCAACCAACGGGAAACCATTGTGTTATGAAACAAAGAAAATGGTTTGCCCGTTTACAATGCAATAGTATGGCAAGATCAACGCACTGCTAGTTTGTGTGATAAGTTAAACCAAGACACCAAGATAAAGGAGTTTGTCAAGAAACACACTGGTTTACCAATTAACCCTTATTTTAGTGCCACTAAGATTGCTTGAATCTTGGAAAATGTTCCTTTAGCGCAAAAGATGCTTAAGGAAGACAAGTTGTTAGCCGGTACAATTGATACCTGGTTAATTTGAAAACTAACGGGTGGTAAGATGCATGTAACTGATGTAAGTAATGCATCGCGTACGCTCTTGTTTGACATTACCACCATGACATGATCACAAGAGTTAGGCGACATCTTTAAAGTACCTTTATCAATCCTACCCAAAGTGATGCCATCCAATGCCCACTTTGGTGACATAGTACCGAGTCATTGATCTACTAGTGCTACTGGTATGGTACCTATTCGTGGGGTTGCCGGTGACCAACAAGCAGCCTTGTTTGGTCAGCTCTGCGTGGAACCAGCGATGGTTAAAAACACCTATGGTACAGGTTGTTTTATGTTGATGAACATCGGTAACGAACTGAAATACTCCCAACATAACTTATTAACAACTGTAGCTTGGCAGTTAGAAAACCAAAAACCGGTGTATGCCTTAGAAGGTAGTGTTTTTGTGGCTGGCGCAGCCTTAAAGTGATTAAGGGATAGTCTTAAGGTAATGTACTCGGCAGCTGAAAGTGACTTTTATGCTAAGCTAGCACAAAAGGAAGAACAGGAAGTGGTGTTTGTCCCAGCCTTCACTGGTTTAGGCGCACCTTACTGGGATGCTTCAGCAAGAGGCGCCATCTTTGGGATAGAAGCTAATACCAAAAGGGAACATTTAGTAAAAGCTACCTTGGAAGCAATTGCCTTTCAAGCTAATGACCTGATTAAGGCAATGGCTAGTGATTTAAACAGTTCTATTAAAAAAATTAAGGCTGATGGCGGTGCTTGCAATTCCAACTATTTAATGCAATTTCAAGCTGATATTGCTAACTTAGAGGTGATTATTCCTAAGAATGTGGAAACCACTGCCATGGGTGCGGCCTTCCTAGCTGGTTTAGCAGTTAATTATTGAAAGGACACTAAACAACTAGAAAAACTAACTGGAATCGCTAAGCAGTTCAAAAGTCAAATGAACCAAACTGTGCGGGAAAAGAAATCAAAGCGTTGAAACGAAGCTGTTAAAAGAACACTAAAATGAGCTAGTTTAGACTAAGACAAGGTTAGTTCTTAAAATTAAAAACTACCCCACGGGGTGGTTTTAGTTAGTCTCAATCATCGTCCAAATAGTCATCTAACATCTGATAGTAATCAACTAGAATTTGTTTTTTCTTCATCAGTTAAATCTGTTCTACTCATTACTTTATCTACAAAAACAGCTTGTTCATTTTTCTTATTTTTATTCTGCTTATCTTCTGCTCCACCTCAATCAGAGAAAAAAATTTTTTTAAATCAATTAAGCATATTTAATTTTTACTTAAATTTATTAACCTAAACTAATGAACTTTTGATTTTCATCACGAAGCGTTTATTACCACTTACAACCAATACTTAAAAGGGTTAGAGAGGAAAAAATCTACTCCAACAGAGTATTTTTTGTTTAGTTTGAAAGGTAAAGTAAAAGGACACCTATTTAGGTAGATGCCCTTAAACTTTTTGATAGTTAATTTAGTTATTAACTCTTGTCTGCCAAAATCAAGTAGTGGAGGTAGCTAGCTAGATCGACTACTGGTGGTTTGGTTGATCCTGTTCGAAGATCTAATTTATCTAATCCTTGTTTCTTGAGCAAATTCATGAAGGATTCATCCCTTACACTAATTTCTTGACTAACGTGCAAGGTGAATCAAAGCTTATCAAACTGGTCATCAAATGGAAAGAAGGTTCCAGGATAGTCTGGCTTGGTTACCATTCACTTATGAATTTCACCATCAATAACTAGCTTTAAGTTCATTTCACCCTTTCAAGAACCTGGGATCCCAGCTACTTTAGCTCAAATGGCATCCCATCAGTTTAAGGAGTAACCACCAATGTACTTAAAGTTAACTTCAAATTCAAATCAGTAAGGGTAAGTTTGGTGAAACTCAATACCGCCCTTGCTTTCATTTCATTCGATACTAATGTCATCCCTAATCTTTTTAACGGTGGTTTCGTTTTGTTTGAGATGGAGATTGATGTTACCCTTATTCCTCAATTCACCACGAAGCCAGTCAGACATGTAGATACCATCAAAGCCAGTTCGCGGAAATGCAAGACCATTTTGGCCAAAGGCTTTTTTAGCATTAGCGCTTTGGTCAGGTTTATTATGTTTGTAATACTCCTTAATACCTTCACGCATTCCAGCAGTTAATAATTGAAACACTTCGTTTCAGTTGGTAGCAAAAGCTGATTTAAGTGCTTGAATTAATTGTTTTTTGTCAGTAACGTCCTTGCCACGCTTTTCTCAATAACTAACAAAGTTAGCAACATTGTATAAGGACTCTACTAACTCTTGTTTATTTTGTTGTTCTTTTTTGAGACGTTCTAATTCTTTTCTTTGTTCTTCAAGTTCTTTAGCAATTCGTTCTTGCTCTGCTTTATATTCCGCTAAAGCTTTTTCACGTTCTGCTTTAAAAAGTGCTAAAGCCTCTGTTTCAAATTGTTGCTGAGTAGTTTTAATGGCTGCTTCGTTGTTAATAATAGAGGATGTTAAGTCAACCCTGCTGTCAAATAAACTTTCCCCAACGGCGGTTTGAGCAATGTGAGTTAAGTCATTTTCTCCAGAAGTGAGCTTGGTTACAACTGGTTTTCAGAACAATTGAGCAGTTAAATTATTACCTACCTTACTAAAGCTAGCTTGCAATTCCTCTAAACTACTAAAGTTAGTGGTGGAAGCTTGCAGTGCAAACTGTAGGTTAATTTCGCCACCGCTACCTATGTATGTAGTTTCAAAGTGAAATTGCAAAGCAAAGTTATAACGCACCTTGTGTTCCAACACAATGTCGTTCTTCTTTTCCAAAACGATGTCAAAGTCTTTAAGGGTTGCTTGTTTTAGGCTGTACTTCTCAAACAAGTAAGCCACGTTATCAGCAATGTTCAAGCCCTTCGGGTTTAACTTCGGAAAGAAGCCCTGGTCGACAAATCCAAATAGCTTTTGTGGTACCTTAGGCACTTGAAAGCTTTCCACTGGGTAAATGTCGTTAGCTTTATTTACCTGAGTTTGCAATTCATTCATTAGCTTAACCGTGTCAGCTACACTTTGTTGAAAACCACTAAAGAGGTTATACACATCAGTTAAGCTAAAGCTCTTCGGATCTAAAAGCTTGTGTTCAAACTGCTTTTTAAAGTTAGTGTAATTCTGCTCCCAGTTTTTCTGTTTCGCTAACACATCAGTTTCTTCCTTGCTAAAACCAAGGTCATTACCAAATTCTAAAAGCCGACTTTTACCATCACAGCTTAAACTACTGTTGTTGCGCAATGCCACAAAACTCGGATCCGTACTCGAACCGTGTTGGCTCAAAGTAGGTATTATGAATCCAGTAAGCGTTGTGGTTGACGCAAATAAAGTTAGTAGAAACGCCTTATACCGAAAGCGCATTTTTTAGTCTGTTTCAAGTTGGATAAAAAGAAACTAACTAAATGACTTAATTAACTTTTACGAAAAGGTGGATCTTCGACTAAACAACCTAACAACTACAACCAACAAAGAAAATTTAATGTTTGAAAGATTGTATAAAGTTTGGCTTATACAACCAATTTAGCAATACGTTAAATCTACTTGTGGTTCAAAATGAGGTAGTGTAGATAACTAGCTAAGTCCACAACAGGTGGTTTTGTAGCACCAGTTTCTAACTCCAAGTTATGCAAGTTTTGACTCTTTCAACTTTTCCATAAATTGTTTGTTTTCAACATGTACATGCTCCTTAACGTGGGGAGTGAACTTTAACTGGTTCTTTTCAAATTTAAACAAGGAACCTGGGTAATCTGGTTTATCAGCAATCCATTGAGGTGTCTTACCATCGAGCACAAACTTAACGCTCATTTCGCCTTTTCAATCGTTAGGAATACCTAAGGAACCAAATAAGTTAAGGAACCTAGCACCTGGATATAGGCCATAGCTACCTTCATACTTAAGTTCTACTTCAAAGGAAAAATCCCATGGGTTTACTTGTCTGAAGGGGAAGTTATTTTGCTTAGCTTGTCAATTAATGGAGGCTTTTTTATCATTGCCTTGTGCGTCTTTTCCTTGTGTGTTTTTAACTTCAACTTTTTTAAGTTTTAAATCAAAGTGAGCGTTGCCGGTAAGGTTACCACGAAGGAAATCTGACATGAAAATACCGTCAAGTCCTGGGCCAGATTTAGGGAATTGAATACCCTTTTCGCCAAAAGCAATTTTAGCGTTTTGGCTTTGATCTGCTTTGCCATCTTTGTAATAAGTCTGAATTGCACTTCTAAAACCGGCAATTAACAAATTGAAAACCTCGTTCCAATTGGTAGAAAACGCCGCTTCTAATGCTTGAATAAATTGTTCTTTTTGCTTAACGTCTTTTCCTTGACCGTTTCAGTAGCTAATAAATTCTTGAAATTTTCAAAGTGACTTTTGTAATGCCTCTTTGTCTCGTTGTTGTTTTGCTAATTCTTCTTGACGCTTCTTTTGCTCTTCAAGTTCTTTTTTAATTTTCTCTTCTTCAGCTTTCTTAATGGCCAAAGCCTTTTCCCGTTTCGCTTTAAACGGATTTAAAACTTGGGTTGTAAATGTTGCTTCGGCTGTTTTAAGGGTTGCTTCACTATTAATAATAGAAGCACTTAAGTCAACCCGGCTGTCAAACAGACTTTCACCGATTGCTGTTTGGGCAATATGGGTTAGATCATTTTCCCCAGAAACTAACTTAGTTACAGTTGGTTTTCAGAACAATTGGGCAGTAAGGTTATCGCCTGTTTTACTAAAGCTAGCTTGGAGTTCTTCTAAGCTACTAAAGTTAGTAGTGGAAGCTTGCAGTGCAAACTGTAGGTTAATTTCCCCACCAGTACCAACATAAGTGGTTTCAAAGTTAAATTGCAAAGCAAAGTTATAACGCACCTTGTGTTCCAACACAATGTCGTTTTTCTTTTCCAATAATATGTCAAAGTCCTTAAGACTTGCTTGCTTTAAGCTGTATTGTTCAAATAAGGAAGCCACGTTATCAGCAATGTTTAAGCCCTTAGGGTTTAGTTTAGGAAAGAAGCCTTGGTTGACAAAACCAAACAGTTTTTCTGGAACCTTAGGTACCTTGAAGGCTTCAACTGGGAAAATATTATTAGCCTCATTGACTTTGGTTTGCAACTCGTTCATTAGCTGAACAGTAGCCGTAACACTTTGTTGAAAACCACTAAAGAGGTTATAAACATCGGTTAAGCTAAAGTTCTTTGGGTCTAAAAGCTTGTTTTCAAACTGCTTTTGAAATTTAACAAAGTTCTGGTTTCAATCCTTTTGTTTAGCAAAGGCATCAGTTTCTTCCTTGCTAAAACCAAGGTCATTACCAAATTCTAAAAGCCGACTTTTACCATCACGGCTTAAACTACTGTTGTTGCGCAATGCCACAAAACTCGGATCCGTACTCGAACCGTGTTGGCTCAAAGTAGGTATTATGAATCCAGTAAGCGTTGTGGTTGACGCAAATAAAGTTAGTAGAAACGCTTTATACCGAAAGCGGATTTTTTTAGTCTGTTTAAAATTGGATAAAAAGAAACTAACTAAATTACTTAATTAACTATTACGAAAAGGTGGATCTTTGACTAAACAACCTAACAACTACAACCAACAAAGAAAATTTAATGTTTGGAAAATTTTAAAAAGATTGGTGCTAACAATCATTTTAGCGATCCGAAACTAAGTCAATAAAAGCAATCCTTAGTAACCACTAACGGTTTTTTGAGGTGCATTAACCGTAAACCTGAATTAGGTTGGGGTTATCAAATCGTCCCCCTATGGACTGCTTGGTGGGATCGGTTATGGGACTCTTGGTAACATCATGTCAGGTATTACCCTTTTTGATGGCTGTCAACTTATACACAAATCCCAACGTATCACGGTTAAGGTTTTGGTAAGTTGTACTACCAACCCCAAAGACAATGTTGGAAGAACAAAACCCACGTTGTTTGAGCTGTTCCAAAATGTACTCAATCCGCTCATAGGTAATGCCATCGCCATAAACAATACCCAACTTTTGGTTCAAAACCTTATAACCTTTTTGGTTAACAGTGGAACCAAAGTGGTAATCTAAGTAATCAATTACTCCCCAGGTAGTTTTGTCCTCGGGGTTAAACCGTTTGCCCTGACAAATAAGGGTTTCAAAGTTGCCCGAGTCAGGTCGGAGGTACAGCTTCTCCTGTCGTTGTAAAACTAAGTCCTTGAGTTGGGGTAAGATGTTATCTAGAACATGCCACATGTCATAAGAATCAATCACTAAGGACAGATTTTTGTTAGGAAACTGCTCCAATAAACGTTTAAAGGTATTCAATTCACCCTCTTGACCATCAGCACACATCACCGAGTGTTCACTAGCTAAGATCGATTTAGCAGCTACACCGCCTAAAATGGTGTCACTGCCACTAAAGTACTGCAGGTGAGCATTAGCTACATATAAAGCACTTTGAAGACTACTCATACCACGCATACTAAAATCATGACACTGAAAGTGGGTAAATTCAGTATTATCCGCGGTTTCGTTAGCATAGCGTTCCAACAGCAGCTTTAAGCTTTGGGCGACAGTTAAAGTAGTTTGGTACAATCAGATGTTTTCCAATAATACGGTTTCAAAATAGTTGACTAACCAAACTAACTCGGGAACCATTTGGTCCGAACCTGTAATAGTTACTAAGGGTGTACGGAAGGCTAAACCCTCAGAACTCTGGTGAATCTTTACCGTTAAGGGTAACTGGTGGTGTTGTTTTAAAAAGTTAGCTAAATAACAGATGTGCTGGGTAAACTCCAACCCAAACTGGGGATCACCAAAAACAGTGGTCACCTTGTCAGTGAGCGCTTGGGCCAACCCAGGATCGTTTTGGACTGCTAACACACTATCACAAAAGTTACCAAACACTTCAAGAATAATCTTTTTGGCAAACTCGTGGTTTCACACAAAATTTGGAAAACCACCACGACCACCCCGGGCTGTTAAACAACTGTATAAGTTGGTCGTGTCATTAGGATACATTAAGCGGTGTGATAGCTTATAAGCATCACAGGCCAAGAGGTGTTTAAGGTGGGTATTTATTTCACTGGGTGTTTGGACCATATTGTTGTTATGTCTTTAATGTCAACCTGATCAGGGGCATTAGTGTGCATCTCTATCCCTTGGGCATTTTTCGGAAAGGCCATCACTTCCCTAATGTTGTCCACATTGTTAATGATCATCATTAAGCGGTCTAATCCCAAACCCATGCCAGCGTGTACAGGAGCACCGTACTGGTAAGCCTCCATCACAAAGCCAAACTGTTGGGGATCCACCCCTAAAGATTGCATTAAACGGGTTTGTACTTCTGGGTCATGGATCCGAATTGAACCACTACCCAGTTCAAACCCATTTAAAACTAGGTCGTACTGTTCACTCAACGCCTCAGCCTTGTGGTTTTCAAAGTTAACCAACCACTGCGGTTGGGGATTGGAGAACATGTTGTGCGCCGAAACCCACTTCTGTTCCTTTTCGTCAAACTCGTATAAAGGAAAGTCTACAATTCAACAAAAGCTGTACTGGTTGGGTTTCACTAAGTTGAGGTGGTACTTCAACTCATTGCGAATGGCGCCTAATGCCGTTCAAGCTTGCGTTTTACTTTTGTGTGCTACCAGTAAGATGGTGCCTGCTAACGGTAAATCCAGGGGTTGTTTTAGGGAACTAGCTTTATCAGAGTAAAACTCTAAGGAAACCCCGTTGTCCTTAGCTAGTTTCCTCAATGCTTTAAAAGAAACTTCGTCTAAATAAAGATTCGGTAATTGGATCCCACCGACTATGCCGCCAGCATTAATTAAGTTAGTGAATTGGTTCGGACTGTCTTGGAATAAATCAGTGCAGTCTTCCAGTTCGAAACCATAACGTAAATCCGGTTTGTCACTGCCAAAACGGTTAAAGGCTTCAGCAAACTTTAACACTGGAAACGGTTTTTTGAGCTTAATGTTTAACACTTGGCGAAAGACATCGACAAATAACCTTTGGATTAAATCCATCACCATTTCCTTGGTGTAAAAGGCCACCTCTAAGTCAATTTGGGTGTGTTCAGGTTGACGGTCTTTGCGGCTGTCTTCATCGCGGTAAACATGGGCAATTTGGAAGTACTTTTCCGTACCACCAACCATTAATAACTGTTTATAAATTTGTGGACTTTGGGGCAAAGCGTAAAAGCTATGTTCCCTAATTCTGGCCGGTACCAAAAAGTCCCTAGCACCCTCCGGTGTGGACTTCGTGAGCGTAGGTGTTTCTACTTCAATAAACCCCATTTGATCTAGTCAGTTCCGGACGGCTAAAGTTACCTTATGGCGTAACGCCAAGCGCTTTTGCATCACCGGACGGCGTAAGTCTAAGTAGCGGTAACGCAAACGCACTTCTTCTAAAGCATCAGTTTTGTCCTCAATGATAAGAGGGGGTGTTTTGGACTTGGCAAATAAGGTAATAGTAGGATTGGTAATTTCAAACCGAACACTGTCTAAGCGTTTCAGTTTGCCCTTGACAATCACCAAGTCTTCTCTGGTTAAGTACTTGACCTGTTCCTTATTTTTACAGGTAACCTGAATAGTATTAGTCTTGTCCCCGACAATAACAAAGTTAAGTTCACCTAACTTCTTAATCCGTTTGACCCATCCGGCAATAGTAACGGTTTTATTGAGGTGCTCGGAAGTTAAATTGCCAATAAAAACCCGTTGCTTAAAGCACTTGGCGTTGTCTAAATTCATCTCAAGTGTATGTTGTTTGCTGTTCAGTAGCCAGGTCTTTAACGGTAATGGTTTGCTGTTCTAAATTATTACCACCAATGACCCCTAAAAAGCGGTAACCTAACCGTTGCGCGGCTCTGATGCCATTGATAATTCTAATAACTTTAGGATAAATAGTCACAGGATGATACGCCCTTCAACCCAATGAAAGTTGTAACAGCTTTTCCAACGCTGCTTCGGTGAGACCTATAACCAGTAATCGTGGGGGTTGATTGGCCAAAATTGCTTGCTTTTTAACCGCACTTAAACAATTAATTGAGCGTTCAATGCCACAAGCAAAACCCAGCGCTTTAGTAGGTGTACCACCTAACTCTTCCACTAGGTTATCATACACCCCACCAGCTAGTACCGTGGTGTCATCCTTAACAAATTCAAACACTACCCCAGTATAGTAGTCCAAGCCCCGGACTAGGGTTGGATTCCACTCAAACGGCACCTGTTGTTGGGTTAACTGTTGCTGCAGTCAAGTATTCAGTGCCTGCTGCTCAGCATCCAAGAACTGCTCAATTTGGGGAGCATCACTGATAAAGGGTAGTTGACCATCAACCTTGTCGTCCAAGATCCTTAGAGGATTGGTCGATAAACGGCTTTGTGATAACTCGGTTAACTGCGCCTTAAACTGGGTTAAGTAAGCTTGCAGCGCTTGGTTTCATTGTTGAATGGTAGCACTGTTACCTAAGTTGTTAAGTTTGAGGATCACTCCTTCAATTCCCAATTGCTGGATAATGGCATGACCCAACAGTAAAGTGTCGAGTAACACGGTTGGATTAGTGTCACCTATCACTTCACAACTAAACTGGTAGTGCTCGCGGTAACGGTTACTTTGGGGGCGTTCATACCGGTACATGGTGCCAATGGTAAACAACCTTAACGGGTAGTTTTGTGGTTGGAGTAGTTTGTTCTCACAGACCAAGCGCACTATCCCAGCAGTAGCCTCGGGACGCAGGGCTAACAGCCGGTTCGATTTGTCATGGAATTCATACAACTCCTTCTTGACAATATCGGCGTTGGCATTGGTGCGCTTAAAGGCTTCAGCGTATTCCAACAGGGGTGTTTTGACCTCACTAAAGCCTCATTTTCAGGCCAAATTAGTGATCTGGTGCACCGTTCAATTGAAGTAGATTAACTCCTCACCATACCAGTCTTTAACCCCGCGCGGTTTTTGCAACACACTCATCTTTGTTTAATTATAATTGGGCAACTATGAGCTTTTCCCAAGTTTTCCACCAATCCCCACGTGGTTGAATCGAAGTGATTTGTGGGCCGATGTTTTCCGGTAAAACCGAAGAATTATTGCGCAAAATTAAGCGCTGAAAGCTCGCCAAGATTCCCGTTATTATCTTTAAACCAAAGATTGATACGCGCCAACAACACCTCGTGAAATCCCGTAACGGTCACAGTGATGAAGCCATTGAAATTAATTCACCTTTAGAAATCTATGACTACCTCACTAAAGATCGTTTTGATGTGGTTGCCATTGATGAAGCCCAATTCTTTTCGAGTGAAATTGTCGAAGTGGTTAAATCACTCAATGATCTCGGCATTAACGTCATTGTTTCTGGTTTAGACACGGACTTCCGCGCTGAACCCTTTGGTAGCATTCCCCAACTGTTAGCGATTGCCGACAAGATTTGTAAGTTAGATGCCGTTTGTAATGTCTGTGGTCAGTTAGCCCAACGCACCCAGCGCATAGTGTCCAAGAGCAACGAAACCGTTTTAATTGGTGATATTGAAGCTTATGAACCACGTTGTAAGTTGCACCACCACGTGCAGGGTAAGCCAGTTACAGTTAAGACCAAGCAGTTTAAAGAACGCTTTAAGGAACTAAACGATAACAGCCACAAGCACACCTAAGATAACACTAGCACTTAGAGGTGCAGCTACCGGAATCCAACTGTACTTTAAGTTAGGATCCTTATTTTTAATTGGACTCAATCAGTAAACAATTCTCGGACCTAAATCACGGGCTGGGTTAATTGCAGTACCAGTAGCGGCACCAAAAGACATAATTAAGCCAGTAACCACTAACATTGGTACAACCCCTCGTGGTGACTGGTCAAATCGGTTGGCACCAAAACTACCAGCCACCAGTAAACTAGCAATTAAAACGCTAGTTGCTACAAACTCAGTTGCAAAGTTGCGAGGAATGTTAAAGATTGCTGGGTTAGTACAATGGGTAACCAAAACCGATTGTGGATCAGTTTGTTCAATATGCTTTCAGAACAAGAAGTTTAACAATGCTTGTGCCAACATTGCCCCAGCAAACTGTGCTACTCAAGCAAGTAGGAGTGCTACTCAAAGTAATGGAATGCTGAAGTTTACATGCAATGGATATAAAGCTTTTTGAATAGTTCCCGAAACAGCATAGAACAAACTCACTGCCGGGTTAATATTACCCGCACCCTCAAACAAAGAGTTAGCTATTAAAACACCAACTAATACAGCAATACCTCAAGCAAAAGCAGCAGTTAGTAACTTTGCTTTCGATTCTTTAACAAACATCTTATTGAGTGTTAGCTGCGAACCAGCACCGTTACCTAAAAGAATTAAAAAGAATGTGCCTAAAAATTCGGCACCAATCCAACGTGGTAATTCACTAAAATCACTTAAATTAAACATATTAGTAAAAAGAATTTTCGCCCTCTCAAAAAGTTATTTTTTAAGAAAAGCTATCAGTAAAATTATATCTCTTATTTAGAATTTTTCAAAATAAAACTGAAAACAGTAGGTGTTTTTTAAACGCTATTTTGCGCTTTTTAAAGCTTGCTTATCCTCCCATTAATTAACTTTTTAACGGGTCAATTTTCAAATAAAGCCCTTGATTTAGCACTTTTGTAAAATGGGCAAATGCAGTTGTTTGTAAATTTATCAACCAAGAAAAAGCTGTAATAAATGAAAAAAGCCTAGAAGCTCTTATTTCTATTAATTATCCCACTAGGCAACTATGATCTCGTGGTTATTGCGTATAACAGATAAGCTACTAAATCTAATGGTTTAGTTAAATCTGGGTGGTAGTGCTCAAATTCATCTAATTTTTGATCCTTTAAGAATGGATTAATTAAATCTAAGTTGCTACCTTCAGCAGCAATCTTTTGGATAGCATGGGGTACAAACAGAATCTTTTGTTCCTGCTTATTAAAGCTGTATTGTGGCGTACGCACTTGGATGTGACCATACTTCCAAGAAGGTACGACACCATCAAAGGAATAGGTAACCTTGAATTTACCCCTCCAATATCCTGGAATACTACCCCGAAAGGCTCAAGTTCATCATTTAGCACTTACCTCTACATCATAATCCACTGTTACATCAAACTTAAAACGATAAGCTGAATATTTAAATTTTTCACCAGCACCCCATTCGTGGTTTTGTCTAAAGTTATGGGAAGCAATTCAGATCTTACCCTCTTCATTATCACCAACAGTACCTGGTAAAGAAACCTTAACGTTTTTAGGTTCAGACACCGTCGAATCAGAGTACTTAGCAATTCCATCACGCAGGGAATCCTTTATGTAAATCCCTTGATAACCATAACCTGGATTGGTTACTTTACCAACATCTTTTTCGGTGGCTTTTGGACTTAAACCAAAGGCCTTACGGAATTTTTCATCATCCCTAATGTCTTGCCATTTAGCTTTCTTAAAGATCTTTTCAGTAGTATCCTTTCAACCTAATAATGTAATGTAGAAGGTTCAAGCGCGGTAATTACCAAAGGAAACTTCTAGTGCTCTAAAAAGTCCAGCGCGGGTTCTAACGTTGTCTTCTTTGGTGTAACCTAGTTTAAGACGTAAATCATTATTCGTAAAGAATTCAACAAAGGAGTCGATGCCACCAAGCGCCTTCTTCAATTCAGTTTGCGCTTTACGTAACTGTTCGTCATTTTTCGCTTTTTCTGCTTGAATTCTTTGTTGTTCTTCAAGCTCCTTTTGGTGTTTTTCCTCTTCTTCCTTACGGATACGTTCCGCTTCTTCCCACTCTGCTTTTTGTCTTTGCTTTTTCTCAATTAAAGGATCAACGTATTTTTGTTGGAACTCTGCTTCTAATCTAGGTAGTTCCAAGTCATAGATGGACTTTTCTAAATCAAGATTTAACGCATTGAACTGGTCTTGTAACAACGTGTTAGCTAAATGAGTAGCGTCAGTTTGATCGTAGTGCAATTTATCTACTTTAACCCTACTAAAGAATTGCCAGTTAACGGGGCCAATGCATTTATTGAACAGCTCGTTAAAAGTTTCTTGGGTAGAGAAATTATTGGTTCTCAAATCAACCGTAATGTTGAAAGTAACTTTTTGGTTGTTAACAAGCAGCTCTAAGTTGAGTGGTATTTGCACCGCGTAAGAAAAACGGACTTTGTCGTTTTTAATAATGTCACGTTCGCCCACCAAACTTACTTGGAAGTCATGAATTTTATGACTAACAACTTTGAAATCAGTGAAGTTTTCAAAGATTTGTTGTGGTAGGTTCAACCCGTTTTTACCCAATGCAGGAAAGAACCCTTCACCACCATATGAGCCCAAAACGTTTAGCACATTGGGATTTTCATCTTCGGGTAAATCAATTTGGTTGCCAATATTAGTGTTGAAAATTTTATTAGCTTCTTCGATCTTTTTCTGTAGCTCAACAACCTTATCTAAAAAGGATGAAATGGCATCCTTTCAACCACTTAGTAAGTTGTAGACATCAATTGGTTGAAAACCTTTAACAAAACTTTCCTTATTGGGAAACTTTTGTTTGAAACTGGCAAAACTAGTTTCTGGGGTACGCTTTTGTGCCTCTTTAATTTCTTCAGTTAAACTTTCCCCTAAATTAAGCAGGTGAATGGATTGTGTACCTTTAATTTCAGTGCTAGACTTCTTTAGTGAAAACTGTGAGTTATCAGCATCAGTACTAATAAACCCAGATAAGGGCGCCAAAGATGCGGGCAAAGATAAACCCAATAAAATTTTGTGGAGTTTTTTCATTACTAATAATTAATTGAGAAATGGATAAGAGTCGCTACAACTGTCAGACAAAATGTTTTTGTTATTTCACCTTGTCAGCGATGGCATACATTAGGTATGACACCATGTCTAAAGGCTGCGTTAAATCTGGGTGGTAGTGTTCAAAAAAATCTAAATGTTGATCTTTTAAGAACGGATTAATTATTTCAAGGTGTTTACCTTCAGCTTCAATTTTTTGTACATGACGTGGTACAAATAAAAGTTGTTTTTCTTGTTCCTTAAAACTGTATTGTGGTGGACGCACTTGCTTGTCACCATAGTTTCAAGAAGGTACTTCAACATTAAAGGAGTAAGTAACTTTAAATTTACCTTTTCAATACCCTGGGATGCTACCTCGGAAAAGAGCAGTTCATCAAGCAGCTTTTACCTCTACATCATATTCAACTTTGACATCAAAATTAAAGCGATATGCTTTATCTTTAAAATGTGCACCATTACCCCATTCCCGATTCACTTGAAAGTTGTTTGGCGAAATTCAAATTTGATCTTTTCCACTTCCATCAACTTTGCCAGGTAAATAAGTTGTGACGTTATTTGGTCGAGAAACGCTGTAAGTAGCGTATTTATCAATCGCCTCACGCAACGATTGTTTTAAGTGAATACCTTGGTAACCATAACCCGGAGTAATGACCCTGGAAGCCTCTTTTTCGTTGGCACTTTCTTTTAAACCGAAGGCCTTGCGTAAATTAGCGTCACTTCTTATATCTTTTCAATTAGCTTTTGTAAGTATCTTTGCGGTAGTTTCCTTCCAACCTAATAAAGTTAGATAGAAGGTTCAAGCACGGTAGTTACTAAAAGAAACTTTCAGTGCCTTGTATAACCCTGCACGGGTTTTAATGTCATCTGTCTTTTCAAAACCTAATTTAAAGCGACCTTCGTTTGATGTAAAGAATTTAACAAAACCGTCAAGACTATTAAGCGCAACTTTGAGATCATCTTGTGCTTTTTTGAGCTCAGCATCGTTTTTTGCTTGTTCTCTTTGTTTCTTTTGTTGTTCTTCAATTTCTTTTTGCAGTTTAGCATCTTCCTCTGCCCGTCTTCGCTATTCCTCTTCCCATTCTTTCTTTTGCTGAGTTCTTTTTTCACGAAGTGGCTTAGCGTATTCCTCTTCAAACCTTTCTTCTAAACCATCAAGGTTAAGGTCGTAAATCGATTTTTGTAAATCAAGGTTTAACGCATTAAACTGGTCTTGTAGTAGGGTGTTAGCTAAATGGGTGGCATCAGTTTGGTCATAGTGCAACTTATTTACCTTTATTCGACTAAAAAACTGTCAGTTGGTTGGTGCAGTTCCATTGTTGAATAAATCATTGAAAGTCTCTTGGGTAGAAAAGTTATTGGTTCTCAAATCAACCGTAATATTGAAAGTAACCTTTTGGTTGTTAACAAGCAGTTCTAAGTTGAGTGGTATTTGCACCGCGTAAGAAAAACGGACTTTGTCGTTTTTAATAATGTCACGCTCGCCCACTAGACTTACCTTGAAATCGTTAATTTGGTAACTCTCTACTTTAAAGTCAGTAAAGTTTTCAAAGATTTGCTGTGGTAGGTTTAATCCGTTTTTACCCAATGTAGGGAAGAAACCAAAACCGTTATACTCGCCCAATACTTCCAAAACATTCGGGTTTTCCTTTTTAGGTAAAACTATTTGATCACCTACATTTGGATTAAAAATTTCATTTGCTTCCTTAACCTTGCCTTGTAATTTAATTACTCTATCCAAGAAAGAGACCAAAGCACCTTGTCAACCACTTAAAAAATTGTAAACATCAACTGGACTTAACTCACTTTGACTGAGTAATTTTTGGTTGGGAAATTTCTTTTTAAATTGGGTAAAGCGCTGCGCTGGCGTAAATTGTTGGAGCTGTTCAATTTGCTCCATTAAACTTTGACCTAAAGTAATAGTTTGAAAACTACCTTCATGAATGGCAGAGGCGCCAGTGCGTTGTAAGGCAGTTGGAACCGGTTGCTTATTGACATCAGTACTAGTAATAAGCAAACTAGAAAACGGTATAAGTGAGACAGAAAAGGTTAACCCCAGTAACAATTTAGGGAGTTTTGTCATTAATTATTAGCAATCTCAAATAAAAAATCTGACAACTAAAACTGTTGGCAAAACCAACCAAAAGGATATTTAACTGAGGAAACCTCGCCCCAAAGTTTAACCCAAAATTTTTATTTTTGCCGGTTTAACTGTTGTTAATTTTTGAGACAAAGTTCTACCAGTTAAAAAAGACACTTTTAAACTCGTAAAATTTGCACACTAATTTTTGGCGTCTTTTTGTTTTTTGGGTAATTTAAATGATGTATGCGTAATAAAATGACAGTTTTAAAAAATCATTTATTTTATTTGGGCAGTCAACTCGCTCAGTGACCTGTTGGTGCCTACCTCTTTAAACACTTTCACCTTTTTCCAATCAATAAATAAAGGAGGTCTTTGCCATTAAACGCAAAATTTCCCTTACTTTGTTTAAGAAAAGACTAAATAAAGATAAGATTAATGATTGTTATACATGGGAAGAAGAACTACCTGATGGTAGCTACGACATGGGATTTCATGGCAATTTAAACCATATGGAAAAAGGTAAAAGTGGATACGTCACCCATAAACAACTGGATAAAAAACTAGAAGTGTTCAAACAAGATCTTCTAGTTGAACTTAGTGAAAAATTTGTAACTAAGGAAGAATTCAGAGCTCAGGGCAAGCAAATCAAAGAACTTCAAATTGAGCAAAAGGCTCAAGGCAAGACACTTCAATTAATACTCGAAGCTCTCCAGGGTATAAACAAACGTTTAGACAAATTGGAATCTAAGTAGATAAAGCACAAAGTAAAAGTACCAGCAGTTAATCTTTATTGGTTAGCTGCTGGTACTTTTACTCCTTTAAAAATCCTTAAAAACTTTTTGATTTAATTTTTGGCACCTTTTTAAAGTCTGGTCAATTTATTTAGTGGAGACAATATTATGCACAGAAATAATTTTGCATATTGATCAATCAAGCAGTTGATCCTCGTTGACAACAAAGTTGCAATTAGTAGTTACTTTTTAAATTTCACTGAAAAGAAAGGAGGTATGGCTTAATGAAAGAGAAAATTCCGTTTTATAACGAAAAAGAATTTCATGACATGGTGAAAAAGACCAAAAGGGTACTTTTTCAGGTTGATATATTATCGACAAAGACAACAACAGTGTGGAATTCTCTGGCAATTTCAACAGACAATTTAAACTTAACAAACCGGTTATACCAGTGAACACTGAATACGTAACGCGTAAAGAGTTTAACGAGTACAAAAAATCAAAAGACCAACGACTTACAAAGATTGAAACTGAGTTAAAGAGTCAGGGTCAAAGGATTCAAGTTGTTGAGGACAAAGTTGATCGACTAACTGAAGTTGTTATCGTTCAAGGCCAACAAATTAAAGAGCTTCAAGTTGAACAAAAAAATCAAGGAGAAACACTTAGATTAATTTTGAAAGCACTTGAAGGCATAAACAGACGTCTAGACAATTTGGAATCTAAATAATTCCAAATAACAATAAAAATACCAACAGTGCCTATATTGATTAGGTTTTGCTGTTAGTATTTTTATTCACACTTAGACTTTTTTTGAAATCTAAATAGTGCTAGATAAAGCGCTAATTATATACAGCAAAGAACTACCAGTTATTTGTTGGTTCTTTAGCAATCGCAAACATCAAATAGGAAACTAGATCAATTGGTGCTGTAACCTCATAAGACTGACGTTCGAGATTATGTAAGTTTTGTGATTTCAACAAGCCGTTGACACCATTACTATCACCACCAACAGCGGTAATCTTTTGAATGGAGTGCGGTACAAATAATAGCTTGTTATCTTCAGTAAAACGGTATTCAGGAGCGTGGGTATGTACCGAACCGTAGTACCAGGAAGGTACATCACCATCAAAAGTGTGGGTTACTTGGAGTTTACCCTTTCAGTAGCCCGGGATGTTACCACGTAAGGCTAAAGTTCACCAGTGGGCTGCAATCGAGCCTTCTAATTCAAAACTAACTTCAAACTTAAACTTGTAAGCCTTACCTTTGAAGTGTTCCCCCACACCAATGTGTACACCCTGTTTAAAGTCTTCTGGTGCAATCCATACTTTGGTGGTATCACTTGGATTACCATCAATGGTGGCTTTCACATTTTGTGGACTACCCGCATGGGTATTAGCATAGTAACCTAATGCCCAACGGAGTCAGTTACTCATGCGAATTCCATAGTAACCATAACCTGGTAATGATGTTTTACCAACTTGTTCTTCCGATGCTGTATTTTTTAAGCCAAAAGCATTTTGGAAGTTAACGTCACTTAATAGGTTAGTTCAGCTAGTCTTCCGAAGTAACTTTTCACTACCTGCTTTTCAACCAAGCAAGGTAATGTAGAAGGTTCAAGCGCGGTAGTTAGCAAACGAAATTTTGAGTGCTTTCACTAAACCTGCACGGGTATAAAGGTTGTCCTCCTTCGTGAAACCCAACTTAATGCGGTCTTCACCTTCAGTTCAGAATTTCACAAAGCCTTCCACACTACTTAGAGCAGTTTTTAAGTTAGTTTGAGCTTGTTTAACCGCCGCATCCTTCTCAGCCTTTTCTTTAAGTTCACGCTGAATTTGTGCTAGCTCTGCTTCTTTTTGTTTCCGTTCTGCTTCAATTCGTTTTTGTTCTTCATCCCAAAGTCGTTTTTCCTCTCTACGTTTAGCTAGTAAAAGTTCCACATATTCTTGCTGGAACTTAGTTTCCATTTCGGTTAATGGCAACTCATAGATCGACTTTTGCAAGTTTAAGTTTAAGGTATTGAACTGATCTTGTAAGAGGGTATTGGCTAAATGGGTACTGTCATTACCATCATAGTTCAACTGTTTCACTTTAATCTTGCTGAAGAACTGTCAGTTAGTAGCTGCGTTACCAGGCGCATTAAAGATTTCGTTAAAACCGGCTTGGTTGGAGAAGTTATTGGTCCGCAGATCCAAGCTAAAGTTAAAGTAAACCGGACGCTTATTGACTAAAAGTGCTAACTCTAAACCAATGTTAACGACATAACTAAAACGGAACTTGTCGTGTTGGACAATGTCACGTTCACTGGCAATGTCCACCTTAAAGTCACTAATCTTATAGTTCTCAATTTGGAAGTTATTAAAGGATTGGAAAACTTGGTCCGGGATGTTTAAACCGTTATTACCTAATGTAGGAAAGAAACCATCTCCACCGTATTCACCTAACACTTCTAAAACATTTGGGTTATCTTTCTTGTCGGGATTTTTCTTTTGGTTCGGGAAAATATCGTCAGCTGCTTTAATCTTCTTTTGCAGTTCAACTACCTTAGCCAAGAAGTTTTCTAAAGCACCTTTTCAACCACTTAAAAAGTTGTAAACATCAATTGGTTGAAAACCGTTTCTTAAACTGGCCTTATCAGGAAACTTTTGTTGAAAGCTAGCAAAGCTAACTTCTGGTGTTTGTTGTTGTACCTTAGCTAGTTGTTCCTCAATATCCTCGCCCACAAATAAGGCGCGGAAACTATCTAAGTTTTTGCTAAAAGATTTCGATTTATGTAATGCTGCAACTGGTGATTCAGCATCAGTTTTTGTAACTAGTAGACCAAACAACGGACCGAGGATTGCTGGTAAGGAAAGCCCCAACAGCAACTTGTGCAGTGTTTTCATTTAATGGTGTTTGACGAATGTTGAAGTGGCTAAAACTGTTGGCGAACCAACCAGAGAGAAAATTTAAATTGAGTTGTAACTCGCTTAGATTTTAGAAAAAGATCTTTTTTTAGGAACGGTTTTTGATCTTAATCGTTAACTTTACACCTGAACTTTAACTGCTGAAAGTGACTAAACCTTAATGTACTGGATCGCGTACAAGAGGTAAGAAATGAGGTCAATTGGGTTAGTTGATTCGTATGACAAGCGCTCTAGGTTATGGAGGTTTTGGGTTTTTAAAAGATCGTTTATACCTTTGTCCGCACCAATCGCTTCAATCTTTTGAATGGAGTGGGGTACAAACAACAGTTGTTGCTGATCGGTAAAGCTGTATTGGGGTAAATGGGTATTGACTGGGCCCAATTCCCACACTGGTACCATACCATCAAACAGATGGGTTACTTTGAGTTTGCCTTTTCAGTTCCCAGGAATTGAACCCTTAAAGGCTCATGCTCACCACTTAACAGCAATTCAACCCTCTAGTTCAAAACTAATTTCCATGTTAAAGCGGTAGGCCTTATCCTTGTATTTAGGACCAACACCGTAATGTTTGTTCCATTCAAACGGTTCGTTAGCAATCCAGACTTGTTGTTCATTATCTGGGGTGCCCGTAAACTTGGTCTGTACATTTTGCGGTACGCCCATATGGATATAGGAGTAATAGCCCAAAGCCCAGCGCAACCAGTCACTCATGCGTAAGCCATAGTAACCATAACCTGGTAGGGTAGCTGCACCCAGGGTTTGTTCTGATACGGTGTTCTTTAAGTTAAAGGCCTTTTGGAAGTGGATATCACTTAATAAGTTAGTTCAACTAGGTCTTTTTAACAACAACTCCGAACCATTCTTCCAACCTTGTAGGGTTAGATAAAAGGTTCACTGCGGATAGTTAGCGTAAGCAATTTGTAACGCCTTGTAAACCCCAGCACGAGTAGTAATGTCGTCCTGTTTGTTAAAGCCAACTAATAAACGGTCCGGACTCTTTCAGAACTTGACAAAATCAGTAATACTCTTTAAGCCCTTTAGCATGTTTTCCCGTGCTTGCTTGATCTTTTGGTAATGCTCAGCTTTGGCTTTCAATTCTGCTAACAGCTTTTGCCGTTCTAGTTCCTTGCGTTTGTTCTCGGCCGCAATCCGTGCTTGTTCCGCTTCGTAAGCAATTTTGGCCTGCGTGCGTTTGGCATACAACGGTTGTACCCAGTCGTGTTCAAAGCGCTGTGCCATTGCGTTTAAGTTCAAGCGGTAAATTGACTTATTTAAATCAAGTTGTAAGACATTAAACTGGCTTTGTAATAAGGTATTAGCTAACTGAGTTATGTCATTGCCTTCATACACTAAATGGTTAACTTTAAGCTTGCTAAAGAACTGCCAGTTAAGTGGATTAGTTTTTTCGTTAAACAATTCATCAAAACTGGTTTGATTGGCAAAGTTATTCGTCTTTAACTGTAGGTTAAAGTCAAATAACACTGGGTTACGGTTAATTTGTAATTGTAACACTAAGTTAAATTGCACCTGAAAGGCATAGCGCACTTTGTCATGTTGCACTATGTCCGGTTCACTCACTAACGCTACCTCAAAGTCTTTAATGGTAAAGCTACTTAGTTGGAAGTCACGGAAGAACTGGAACAGCTGTGGTGGCAGGTGTAACCCGTTGGATCCTAGCGTGGGAAAGAAACCCTTACCACCATATGCACCTAACACTTCAAAGATGTTGGGATTCTCATCCTTGGGTAAAGTTTCCTTTTGGTTAGGGAAAATTTGATCAGCTGCTTTAATCCGTTGTTGGAGTGCCAACACCTGGTTGAGGTACGCTGTTAAGCTACTCTTCCAACCACTCAAAAGGTTGTAGACATCAAAGGTATTTAAGGTGGAGTTGGCTACACGTTTTAGGTTGGGAAACTTTTGCTGAAAGAGCGCAAAACTAGCGGCGGGATCAGCATTACTTTGCTGGATTGGTTCTAATAACTTAACGGTATGAAAAATGCCATCAAAGTCCTGGTTAATGCTGGACCTGTGGCGCACAGTAGTTAAGCTTTCATTTTTGACAGTATCAGTATTAGTTAATAATAAGCCTAATAAGGGACCGATGGTTGTGGGTAAGGCGAGACCCAGCAACAATTTTCGGAACGCTTTCATCAATAAATAGCAATCGTTTATGGCATTAAAGTTGGGTACACTACCACTAGCAACAGAGGAAATTTAAACGAGATCTTGCAATCTCACCTAAGTTTAGCAAACCTTTTTTTAGGTTTGAACACCAAATCGGGAACTTGAAAAAGGTAGTGGTTGAAATGAACCTAGTTAACTAACCATTTAAGTTTTCAAAACGATCAAGATAGTAAACTAATACCGTCGGGTAACAGTTAAATAAAGCTGTTACCTTTTCAGTTTTATAAGCTTTGAACTAGCACATATGGTATTCGACACCGAAACCGAAAAGGGTAAACGCATTTTAGCATTATCACAGTTTTTAGTTAAGAAAAATATTCTCGATCACAACGAATTGCACCAACTCAACAACCGGATTGAACTGGTTTACCTCGAGAATGATCGCGAAAACGCCCTGTTTCTCGTGGCGCTCACTTTAAAAAAACCGTTAACAATTGACATTTGAAACGCCCTGTATGAGGGCTTTCAGGATGTGGAAGGGGCAGAACTGAGGATTACCTTCCAAGAAGATGCCACCTTCTTTAAGGACGGGTCCACTAAGTCCAGTGTCACCTTAGCCATTATCAAAGACTACTTCAAAAGCTTCTTTGGTAAGGACAAGAAGTACCGCATCCTGTTAGAGCAAGAGTTAACCCATCCTAACTTCTTGTCCTACAGTAACCATGAACTGAAAGCTAACTGCCAGTCCCAAGAATTAGACCAATGGTTAATTGAACAACGCCAAGCCTTCATTAAGTGGATGCACCAAGCTGGGTTTACCCACTTTGGTTTTGTCTCGTTGTTTAATCCACCAGCGGAAAAACAACTAAAAGTGAAATCAATGAAGGTATCCAAGTACGACAAGCAGTTTGAAACCGAGGTCTTTAGTACGGAATTTGTCCCCATTCACAAGATTAACCAACAAATGGATGAGATCAAACTAATGGGGCAAATCTTTGAGTTAAAGGACTTTCCTGGGTACAACAACCTCCGTAATACCCTTAATATTTATGTCACTGATTTCCAACTAGGTGGTTCGTTAATTTTGAAGTGGTTTTACAAGGATCCCAAAACAATTGAGGGCATTAAGATTGGTACCTGAGTTAAGGCCACGGTTAAGGTCGAACGTGATGCCAAGACCCAACTACTCCAGGGTATCATTAAGGAAATTTCCCCGATTGAAACCCCCGCTTACTATCGCCGCCCCGATCAGGACAAACAAAAACGGGTCGAATTAGTTTTCCACACCAAGATGAGTGCCTTTGATGGCATTAACAGTGTCCAGGAATACGCCCAGTTTGCCAAAGAACGCGATTGGAAGACAATTGCTGTCACTGACAAGGACAACATTCACATTTATCCCACTTTATATGAAGTGGCCAAAAAGTACGGCTTGAAGGCCATTTATGGTTTGGAATGTAACCTCATTGATGATCACATTAAGATAGTTAGCAATCCTGATAAAACCAAACTTAAGGATGCGACCTTTGTCATCTTCGACATTGAAACAACTGGGTTACACGGTCGGTATGACTCGGTGATTGAGTTTGCGGGAATTAAGGTCAAACATAACCGTGAAGTGGAACGAATGCAGTTCTTTCTCAAGATTGATGGACCCTTACCTGCAGCAGTTACCGAAATTACCAAGATTACCCAAGCACAACTAGAAGATGGGATGGAACAGCAAGCGGGGTTGGAAAAACTGCGCGCTTGACTAGATGGTTGTGTAATGGTAGCCCATAACGGTTTGAGTTTTGACTTGCCCTTTTTACAAACCCAGTTTGAAAAATACAACATTGCGCCACTAACCAATCCCTTAATTGATACCTTAGCCTTATCCTGGGCCTTAAATCCCGGGTTTGCCTCCCATACGTTGAGCAATATTTGTGCCAAGCTCAAGTTTGACTTTGATGATGAACGGTTGCACCGAGCGGATTATGATACCCAGGCCTTAAAGAAGGTCTTTGACTACTTCAAGGAACAGGTCGAACTCATGGGGATTACTAATCTCGAGCAGTTAGACCAAGAGTTAAACCAGCAGTGCCACTTTGAACTGCTCAAGCGCACTTTTACCAATACCGGCATTATCTACATTAAGAGCCAAAGTGGGTTTGCTAAACTGTATGAACTGTTATCAATTGCGCTCACCGATAACAACGCTACTCGACCCCTAGTGTTAACTTCAACACTCCAAAAGTTTGCTAAATCCTTTGTCATTACTGATAACCCGGTGCAAGGTGATATCTTTAAAGCGGCATTGACTAAACCGCTTAAAGAATTAGAAGCGGCCATTAAAAGAGTTGACTTTGTTTTAATTGCCCCACCTGATGCTTATGCTGGTTACACCATCAGGGAAGGTTTGAAAAAAGAAGCCATTCCTAACGCAATTAAGTTAGTGGTGGACACGGCCCAAAGACTCAATAAGTTAGTGGCAGTTGCCTCGGATGCTTACTTTATTCACCCCTGGGAGAATGAGTACTATAAGGCCATAGTTTGTGCCAAGGGTCTGGGTGGGCGTTGACACCGTCACTTTAACTATAAGGAAAGGGAACAACGGGTTCCCAATGTGTTTGTGCGTACCACAGGGGAAATGCTCAATGAAATGAGTTTTTTAGGCGAACAATTAGCTTACGAGTTAGTGGTCAAAAACACCAATAAGTTAGCGAAACAACTCACCGCTGATGACCTGGTACCAGTGCAAACCAAACTCCAACCACCAGTAATTGAAGGTTCTAACGAAAACCTGGCAGCCAAAACCTGGAGTCAAGCCAAGGCCATTTACGGTGATCCCTTACCTAAGTTAATAGAACAACGGATCCAGGAAGAGTTAAAAGCGATCATTGACAATGGCTTTGGCATTATTTACTGGATTTCCCATTTACTAGTCAAACAATCGGTTCAAGATGGTTACTTTGTTGGACCGCGGGGTTCAATTGGTTCTTCGTTGGTAGCTAACCTGATTGGTATCTCGGAAATTAATCCCTTAGTGCCGCATTATCTCTGTGAGAGCTGTCAGTACTTTGAGGTCAACGAAGAGGTCGATGATGGGTATGACCTCATGGTAAGGGATTGTCCAAAGTGTGGTGCCAAAGCAGCCTTTAAGGGTGATGGTCATAACATTCCCTTTGCTACCTTTATGGGTTTTGCTGGGGACAAGATTCCCGATATTGACTTAAACTTTTCCAGTGAGTACCAAGCCAAAGCCCATGCTTATGTGAGGGAACTGTTTGGTGAACAGTACACCTTCCGTGCTGGCACAATTGCGACAGTGGCCGAAAAAACGGCTTACGGGTATGCGCGCAACTACTTTGAAATTATTAAACAAACCGAATTGGCCACCGCTCCCGAAATTGAACGCTTTAAGCAAAAGTTAGTCGGGATTAAACGCACGACCGGCCAACACCCCGGGGGGATTATGATCTTCCCCAACCACAAATCGGTATATGAGTTTACCCCGTGTGGTTATCCAGCTGATGATACTTCCAGTGATTGAAAAACGACCCACTTTGAATATGATGCGTTAGGGGACACCATCTTAAAGTTAGATATTCTGGGCCAGGATGATCCGACTATGTTAAAGCACCTGGCCGATCTTACCCATGTCAATCCACAAAACATTCCCCGGTTTGACAAGAAGCTCACCGAAATGTTTTGGTCGGTCAATCCCTTAAAACTAAAACCGCACTACTTAGATGAACCCACGGGAGCGATTGGGATTCCCGAGTTTGGTACTAAGTTCGTTCGCAAGATCTTGGAACAAACCAAACCAAAGGGCTTTGGTGACCTCATTCGCGTCTCGGGTCTAAGTCACGGGAAGAACGTGTGGGCGGACAATGCGCAGAAAATCTTGAAGGACCAAAACTTAAGCTTAAAGGATGTAATTGCCTGTCGCGATGACATTATGCTCTACCTCATTCATAAGGGGATGCAGGCCAAAGATGCTTTTGAGATCATGGAAAAGGTGCGTAAGGGAATTGCTCTCAATGCCAAGGAAGTGCAATTAATGCAGAGCAATGGGGTCGAACAACACTGGATTAATTCGTGTTTAAAGATTAGCTACCTGTTCCCGAAAGCCCACGCCGCGGCTTATGTTTTAATGGCCTGACGAATTGCCTGGTTCAAACTGTACCACCCGTTGAGCTACTATGCTTGTTTGTTGAGCTTTAAACTCAAGGAACATGATGTCAGTGGTTTTAAATCAGGTGTGAGCTTTGTCAAGCAAAAACTAGAGGAGCTCAACACACTGTACCGCATTAAACGGATTAAACCCAAAGAAGCAGAACTGTTAACCAGTTACGAGGTTTATTTAGAGATGATGGCCCGCGGCATTAAACTAGAACAAATCTCTTTAACCCACTCCCACGCCACTCGTTTTGTCGAGCACAACGGCATGCTAATTGCCCCTTTTATTACGATTCCGGGGATGGGGGAAGCTGTGGCCAATTCGATCATAGAAGCGCGTAACGAAAAGCCCTTTAGTTCGCTCGATGACTTTAAAAAACGCACTAAAATTACCAAAAAACACATTGAAGCGTTTACCCAAATGCAACTACTCGATGAGTTTAGGGAGCAAGACAACCAGAAAAAACTTTTTTAGTCAATCTTTAATATAACCTTATTAAGACTATCTTTAACCGTGATCAAAAAAGTGCACCACGCTTTGATCGAAAACGAATTGACAAAGCTACGTGATAAATCTTCTTCCTCCTCGCAATTTCGGATGGCGTTAAGCCAAATCACTTCACTACTCTTTTTTGAAGTAACTAAGGAATCACCCTTAGAAGAAATTGTTGTAAAAACCCCGTTTACCAAAACGAAGGGTTATAAGCTCAAAAACGAAATTGTTCTAGTCCCCATAATGCGCGCTGGCCTGGGTATGGTTGACCCAATTGTGCGCTATTCGGAAAAGATTCGTGTGGGTCACTTAGGGATCTACCGTGAACATGAGGGCACTAATGTAATTTCTTACTATAAGAAAATGCCCGAAAACATTGGCAACTCCCACGTGATTATCTTAGACCCAATGCTAGCTACTGGTACTACCCTAGCCACAGCCATTAGTTCCATTAAAAAGAACCACCCGATTAAGATTAGTGTGGTGGCCATAGTAGCAGCACCAGAGGGCATTAAAGCCGTGGAAGCAGCGCACCCTGATGTGGACATTTACCTAGCAGCCATTGATGAAAAATTAAATAAGGATAATTACATTATTCCCGGGCTTGGTGATGCTGGGGATCGCTTATTTGGTACTAAATAAAAGATGAAAAAACTCTTAGTCATTGTTTACCCTGACATGAATGATGTGGAATACACCAACACAATGGTGGTATTTGGTTTTGTTAAAGAATTACAAACCGTGATTTATCACCCTAACTTAAGTACAGTTAAGGGCAGTAATGGGGTAACTTTAGTAAACCAGATTACTAGCAAGGTTAATCTGGAGGAATTTGATGGTGTCTTTATCCCTGGCGGTATGGGAGCTACCAAGGTATTAGACCATGACCAACAGTTACTCGACACTATCCGTTACTTTAAGGATCATGACAAGTATGTCTTTGCCATTTGTGATACCCCCAACGTGTTGTAAAAGCACGGCATTATTAGTGAAACGGAAAACTACTCCTCGTTTCCCAATCATAGCTTAAAGTGATCAAAGCACCGCAATGTTAGCCCAGTTACGGTCCACAATAAACTCGTCACTGGTCGTAGTGCTGGTTGTGCTTTGGCATTTGCAACTACTGCGGTCTGCACCTTGTTTGATGACACTAGTTTAAACGAGTTAATTAACCACCGCTTGTTCGGTAACGAAGCTAAAGACTAGTCATATCACCCGAAGCTTGGGGTGGGTTATCCCCATCTTTTTTTGATTTAGTTTGGTCTAAATCAACAACTACCGGCCGGCTGTCGGTTTTATCAGCGGCGGTGGGTTCGCCTTTTTTCGCTTTGAGCATTTCCACATCAATTTTAAAGTGGGCTGTTTTGCTCAAACCAATACTAATTAAGCTCAAAAAGATACTAACACCCACAGCGGATCAAAGTAGTGGGTAAGCGTTGTCCAGTAAACCCGTATACTTTTCACTAAGGATTTGGTTGGTCATCTGGTTAACGAGGAGTGCTAACAAGATCACATTAACCAAGATATTAGCAAAGAAAACAAATACGCCACTTAAGTAAGTCCAGGTTCACTTCTTTTGAAAATGGAACTTCTTGTAGGGATAATCCGCTAAGAACCACTTCACATCAAAGAAGTAGAAGATACTCGCTGCTACTATGCCTAAAAAGGGTGTGAGGAATAAAAAACGTGCTTGGGGCGTAGCACCAGTTAAGGTATACCGCGCCACCACAATGTTCAACATAAAACCCAACACTAAGGCTAGGTTTGCTACAAACACGTTATAGTGTTCCCTTCAATTACGTCGCATTACAAGAGTTTATCCAATAAAGCATGGGTTTGCTTCTTTTCGGGTACCTGGGAATAGTGGTCCATAATCAGTAAGGCTTCACTAATTAATAATGGTTTATCAGTCGCTTGCGCGTGTTGTTCGCTCAAAGCACAGAGAATCACGGCCTTAGTCAATAAGTCGACTTTTTTACCGGAAACCTTGTTGTACTTGCTTTGTACTTCTGCTTGGTTGCGTTGTTGTTGGTTTTCAATTAGTTCAATGAATTCCACACAACGTTCACTAAAGACTTTGACAATCTCTTTTTGCCAATCGTTGAGCGGACGTTCTGGCACATCATAGTCCAAAAAGGCCGCTTGGATTTGGTCAGCAGTTTTCGGTAAAAAGAACAGCGTGGCGAAGATAAACTCCACAATTGCAATCCGTCTTTGGGTTCTAGTTAATTTACTTGTTGTACCGTTCACGATAGCTCCCGTCAATGGTGGAAATCACAATCTTATCACCAGTACGAATGAACTGGGGCACATCTAATTCGTAACCCGAAACTAACCGAGCCCGTTTACGCGCCATGTTAGCGGTATTACCTTGCACTGCTTCTTCGGCAAATTCCACTTCAATCGGCACTAATTCGGGTAGGTTAACGCCCAAAATTTCACTTTGGTAGCTAATAATAGTAACTTCACTGTCTTCAGTGATAAAGTTCTTTTCCCACTCTAACTGCTTTTCGGGGATCTCAATTTGACTGTAGTCTTGTTGGTCCATAAAAACATAGTTAGCACCATCCTTGTACAAGAAGGTCATTTTCTTCTTGTCAATAATGACTTGTTCTAACTTGTCTCCGGTAAACTCAATCCAAACAATGGCCCCAGTGCGTAAGTTTTTGACCTTGGTTTTAACAATTCCCTGGCGCATTGCGGTCTTATTAAAGGTGTTTTCTAACACCAACAGAATCTCTTTATTGGGACCAAAAATCGTTTGTCCACTGCGTAAACTTTTCGCTTCAATCATGTCTGCCATATGCTTTATCTATCTTAATCTTAATTCTTAGGGTAACGAATGTACTTTCTTGTCCTGAGTGCCATTAAGCCACCAAACAGAAATGCTAAGGGTTGGGGCAATCAGGTATAAGCGGGTTTTTTAGCTAAATCTAACACTAGTTGTTGCCGTTTTAATTCTTTTAAAAAACCAGGTAACATAGTGTAAATGTAAATCACTATACCCGCGCCGTATAAGTTCATTTGTTTGAGCAAGTCACACCAGGCCTGGAACTTATCGGCATTATTTCAGGGCATAGTGGTGGAATTACCTGGTCTAGTGGCATACCACACTGCTAAGGGTTCACAAATGTAAAAGACACTTTGCACCTTATTGATGGCATTATGGTACAACAGACAGTCCTGGTAAAACAGCTTTTCTTTTAAAGGATCTAGCAAGTTAAAGATCTCGTGGCGGTAGAACTTAGCCAAGGGTTGGGAATGGGGTGTGCGTAGTTTAGTCTTTTGTTCAATTACCCCCGTTTTACCAAAGTATGGTTTGAGAAAACGCCTTCTTTTAGGGCTAATGTAACAGTAAAAGGCGCTCACAATCATGTCATGGCCAAAGTGAGCAGCTACGCGTTGAAAAGCGTTAGCTAGAAAATAATCATCGCTGTCTAATACAGTAATGTACTGACCCTTAGCTAACTGGTTTTGTTTGACAAAGTTGACCACACTGCCTCAATTGCCATTGGGTTTTTCCAAGTACTCAATGTTACTGTATTGTTGGGTATAGGGTTCTACGATCTGCTTGGTATTATCAGTCGAACCATCATTGACGATTAAAACTTGGGTCTTAGTAAAATATTCACCTTGTAAAAGCAAGGAATCTAATGCTTTTGGGATGTATTGACCACAATTGTAAGTGGGAATAATCACGGTGAATAAATACTTGAATTGCACAACTATCTTTAAGATTATAAAAGACTTTTGAAATGGATAAAAACACTATTCTTGAGTTTTGCTTTTTTGGTGATCGTTACCAACTAATGGCACTGAAAAACCCCAATAAGTTGGTCAAAAATAAACAGGTCAAAGCTGCTTTTAATGTTTTCATGAAGCACCGGACCACCTTAAGTGCTACTAACTATATGGCGCAAATTGTGGAAAACTTTGAGCAGTTCTTGGAATACATCCACGACAAACTGCAACCCGGTAAACTGTTAGCGCTCTTATTTAAAAACAAGCAGTTTTTGGGTTGGTTTTGTGTCGGGCAATGGGGCAACATGCCGGTATTATCGTTTTGGATTGATCCCAGTCAACAACAAAGTGGTGTCGCTTTAGAAACAATTAGTTTCTTTCTTAAGTACTACCAGCGTACGTTGCAACCGCGGGAATTAGTGTGATCGTTTTATGAATCCAACCAAAGGTCACGGCACCTCGCTAACAAACTGGGTTTTCCTTCCCTGTTTTACTTTAAGAAAGCTGAGCCCAATGCCCCGAAGGTGTACTTTGGCACCAAGGACTTTAAAGGGGAGTCAGTCATAGAAACCAAACCCTATCTTGGTTGAGGGTCAGGGTGAAAGGTTAACCAAATGTTAAAACCAACTAAGAACCTCACCGTTAACCTAATTAACATTGGTTTTGATGCCTATTCCGACAGTCAAAAAGCGCTGTTAGCTTGATTTAAAACCCACAAGTTAACTAAGGGGCAGGTGGAAGTCTTTTTTAACTATGAGTTGTGTTGTTTATGTATTAGTTACAACCACAAGCAAAGTTGGGTTGTTTACTCGTTTCAGCAGTTACTTGCTAAACGTTAAACTTAAAGTGACACACATCACCATCTTGCATCACGTAAGCCTTGCCCTCTAAACGGACCAGGCCCTGCTTTTTGGCTTCCTGGAGCGATTTTAATTCGTATAGTTGGTTTCAACTAATTACTTCTACTTTAATAAAACCACGTTCAAAGTCAGTGTGAATTTCACCCGCACACTGCGGTGCTAACCAACCCTTTTTAAAAGCCCAAGCGCGCACTTCTTGCTTACCAAAGGTAAAGAATGACCACAGACCAATCGCATCATAAGCCGTTTTAATTAGTTGGTTTAAACCTTGGTAATCACTTAAACCCAACTCCTTGAGCCAGTCTTGACGACCATTGGCATCCAAGCTACTCAACTCATTTTCTAATAATGCACAAACAGGAATGGCATGGGGTAAGTTATGTTGTTTTAAGAACTGGTTGAGCTGAGTGAGGTGGGGATTATGGTCAAGGTTGGACAAATCCGCTTCTGACACATTGGCCACCACTAGGATCGGTTTGGCGGTTAGTAAATTAAGTGACTTGAGTTTCTTTAAATCTACTTCATTCACTAGATGCAACACCATCTGGTTTTGTTGCAAACCTTGTAAAACGGGTGCTAGCAGTTGATATTCTTCCTTGGACTGCTTATCACCAGATTCGGCCTTGCGCTTAATCTTGCCAATCCGGGTATTCACCACCTCAATGTCGGCCTGGATTAACTCATTGACAATAATTTCAAAGTCAAATACGGGGTCGACCTGGTTATTAACGTGGACAATCTTCTTGTCCTCATAGCAACGCACTACGTGACAAATAAGGTCAACTTCTCTGATGTTGGCCAAGAACTGGTTGCCCAGTCCTTCTCCCTTACTGGCACCCTTAACTAAACCAGCAATGTCAACAAAGCGAAAGGTAGTGTGGGTAACCTTATCGGGTTTAATTAAACTCGCTAGTTTGTCTAAGCGCTCATCGATTACGTTAACTATCCCGGCATTCGGTTCAATCGTGGCAAAGGGATAGTTAGCTATTTCCACTTGCAGGTTGGTAATAGCACTAAACAAGGTTGATTTACCAACGTTGGGTAAACCAACAATTCCCGCACTTAACATCTAAGCCTTATTGGTTGAACCACAGAGCTGCATCTTTTCCAAGCAGCAGTCCACAATTGCTTGGGTAGGTGACTTTAACAATTTCCGTGGGTCATAGCCCTTATTGTGGGTATCTAAGTCCTTCTTGGCTTCCACATATTCCCGAATCGCTTTAGCAAACGCTAGTTGACATTCAGTGTTAATGTTGAGCTTGCTAATGCCTAAGCCAATTGCTTTTTTGACATCCGCTTCCGGAATTCCCGAACCACCATGGAGCACTAAGGGTAAGTTAGTCGCTTTAGCAATCGCTTCAATTAGTTCATAGTTTAAACCCTTTCAGTTGTCGGGGTAAAGCCCGTGGATGTTACCAATCCCAGCAGCTAAGGCATCCGGTTTTAAGGTCGCAATTTGCTTGCACTCTTCAATGTTGGCCAATTCACCTTGACCCACAATACCATCTTCTTCCCCACCTAAGGTACCCACTTCTAGTTCCACAGAAGCATTGGTTTGTTTAGCTAGTTCAATTAACTCCTTGGATTTAGTGAAGTTTTCTTGAAAGGGTAAATGCGAGCCATCAAACATAATGGAACTAAACCCAGCTTGCAACGCTGCCTTACAACCTTCATAACTACCATGGTCTAAGTGGAGTGCTACGGGTACAGTAATCTTTAAAGCATCGACTAAGCCCTTTACCATCGGTACTACCACTTGGTGTCCGGACATATACTTTAAAGCGCCCTCAGAAGTGGAGACAATAATCGGACTCTTGGCCTGCTGAGCCGCTGTTAATACTGCCTTAGCCCATTCATAGTTATTGATATTAATGTGGGGTACAGCATAGTGGTGTTGCTTAGCGTGTTGCAACATTTGTTTGATGTTTACTAGCATTATTGGTTATCGTCGCGAAAATCGTTAATGAGTCCTTGCACAATTTCATCACCGGTACTGTTGTCATCACCATCATTGCCCATAATGAAGTCATTCACTTCTTCCTCGTTTTCCTTCTTCTTGTTGGACAGGTCTTCATAACCCTCTTCAAAGATTTCCTTGGTCACAAACATTGCTTGGGAAATCTTGTTCCATTCATCAAACTTCATGAAGTCCCTTAACTTCCAGTTGCGTTCCCCTAAATAAACAAAGTTAGGGTCTTCCAAAAAGTCTTGGTAAAACCGCGAAATTAGGTTAGGTTCGTCTTGTTTGGAGATCTTAAAGTGCTTCACTACTTCCTTTCAAATAGCATCAAAGGAAAACGGTTCCGCCTTAAATTGGGTCTCAGCAATCTCCTTCGCTTGGGAGATGAGATCGAGGTATTCTACTTGCATAGTCATTAAATTCTAATCTAATTTAATTAATCCAATCTTTTAAATAAAAGTTGAATTACAGGTGCTAAGCTGATTTTTTGCAGTTGTTGTGGATCAGCTAGGTGGGTCTTACTACGTGCTTGGGCACTGAAGTTAAACAGGTCAAATATCTGGGTACTGGTATGAACTAAGATCGGCGCTAACAAGACAAAGCACACTTGGGTACAACGGACACAAGCAAACAGTAATTGCTTGAGTAAGGTGTAATCTGTTTGTTTGACTAACTCCCACGGTTTTAACTGGTCAATTAACTTGCTAGCTTGAAAGACTAGTTGCAGTAAGCCATTAATGCCCTTGTAAAACTGGAAGTTATTTCAAGCGGTGTCAAACTGAACCATCGCTTGGTCCGCTTGGTCCATTAGCTGCTTTACTTGAGGGTCTTGGACTTCGATAAAGTCTAACTGGCCGCCCAAGTACTTTTTGATCATGCCAAAGGTACGTGATGCGTGGTTACCAAAACTGTTGGCCAAATCAGCGTTGTAAATGTCCTTAAAGATCGCCATACTACAGCGGTTGTCCTTGTCCAAGCGCATTTCTTTAAGTAAGCAATAACGCGTACCATCAACACCAAACTGGGCCAATAGTTCTTCGGGGGAAATGACATTGCCCAACGACTTGGACATCTTGTGCCCATTACCATCGACAATCCAACCATGGGAGAGAAACTGGGTCGGTAGTTTAAAACCCAACTGGTGGAGAAAGATTGGTCAGTAAATGCAGTGGAAACGGGTAATTTCGCGTGAAATTAAATGAATGACTTCGTGTTCCTCATCATTATTGTTCCACCATTTGTTAAATTTAGGGTCGTTATGGGCAAACCCTAAGTTAGTAATGTAGTTAAACAAGGCATCAAACCACACGTAAATCGTTTGCTTGTTGTCAAAGGGTACGGGAATTCCCCAAGTCACGTTTTGCCGTGTTAAAGCTAAGTCATTTAAACCCCCATCCAAGAAGTTGTTCTTTAACTCAGCGGCTCTGGATTCAGGGGTAATGTTGAGCTTGTTTGTCGCAATCATTTCCCCAATCCAGTCCTTACTATCTTTAAAGGCAATAAATAAAGATGGTTCTTGGACTAGGGTTAACTGGTGACCTATTTCACACAACATTGTTTGTTTATCATAAGTGAAATAGTTCTGCTCACACTCGACACAGTAAGCACCCTCCCAGTTACTTTGGTAAATTAACCCCTTGTCATAAAGTAGTTGAAAGGCCTGTTGAACTTGGGCTTTATGACTAAGATCAGTGGTGCGGATAAAGTGGTCAAAGTTAATGTCTAACTGCTTTCACATTTGTTGAAAGTAAGCCACGTTTTGATCCACAAAGGTTTGGGGATCTAGACCTAAACTTTTGGCCTTACTTTCAATTTTGTTGCCGTGTTCATCCGTACCAGTTAGAAAGTAAGCTTCATAACCGTTTTGCTGTTTATACCGCTTAATCACATCCGCTAAGATGGTCGTAAAGGCATGGCCAATGTGGGGCTTACCCGAGGCGTAGTAAATCGGGGTGGTAATGTAACACCGTTTCATTACAGTTGTGTTTTTAAAAGGTGTTTAATGGTAGTGAGGTTATTGGGATCACTGCCACTGTGCCCGGCATTGTTAGTTACATACAAGTTAAGCGTTGGTAAAGCACGTTTGAGTTCCAAGGCTTGACTTAACGGACAGACTAGATCAAAACGGCCGTGGATTAAGTGCACCGGTTTGTCCTTTAATACCGCAACATTTTCCAGGATAAAGTTCGGTTTTAAAAAGCTGTGGTGCTTTGCGTAGTGACATTCCAAGAGCGCTAACTTAAAGGTAAAGTTCGCATCTTCTGCTTTCTCGTCTTTGACATAGCTAATCGGTGATAGTAAGGTATTTTCCCACTTAACCCAAGCGTTGGCTAACTGCGTTTTTAAAGCGGAATCGTTACCTTGCAACACTTCATAAAAGTAGTTAGTGAATTTCGTAAAGTCAGTGCGACAAGCCTGGGGAATGGCTTTCAGTAACGTTTGGTGTTCGTAAGGGTAGAAGAGCTTGCCCAAGCCCAACAGCATTTCAGCCCAGTCTTGTTCACGGCCCAAAAAGAGCGCTCTTAAAAAGACTTGTTCGACTACTTGGGGATGGGTAATGGCATACACTAAGGCTAAAGTAGAACCCCAACTACCACCAAATAGGGTCCAACGCTCAAGTTTTAAGTGTTGGCGCAACGCTTCCAAGTCCCCAACTAAGTCTTGGGTAGTGTTGTGCAGTAAGGGATTAACCGCTTTACTTTGACCACAACCCCGTTGGTCTAACAAGATTACATAGGTAGTGTCTAAGTCAAAGTACTTTAAACAACCCGCATCCGTACCCGAACCTGGTCCCCCATGAACGTAAAGTGCTGATTTTCCTTGGGGATTACCAGCAGTTCAAAAGTAGACCTCATGACCATTACCAACCTTTAAATAACCACTTTGCTTAGGACTTGTATTCATTCTTAAGTGCGTTTAAATATTGTTTTACCTCTTGATTAGGTTTAATAAATTCCTTGAGCTTGCGCAACTCTGGCGCACTGTATTCACTTGGACGGGCATAACTGATAATAATAATGAGATCCCCGGCCTTCTTGCGGAAGTTCTTCGTAAATTTAATCCCACCACCAGGGATTACTATTTGCTCGCCACTCTTAGTACCAGCACGTAAGTTGAATTCCTTAATGCCTTCTAAGGTAGGGAGTTCAATTTTCCCTCCGGTGATAGCAATCATCGGATCGACTAAAACATTGGCTACTACATTATGGTCAACCCGTTTAAAGATCTTACTCGGTAGTACCCCCACATGGACCACTAACTTGCCAACGTGACCCCCGAATTCATTACCACCATGGTCATCGACTAACGCATCACCATGGTAAATGCCAGCGGGAATCTGAATTTCCTTGGTAGTTGGTACCTTCTTGTACTTACTTCCCTTACAAGTCTTACACTTGTGTTTGGCCTGTTTACCCTGACCACCACAGCTCTGACACAACATCTGGGACTGGACTGTACCAAAGATGGAGCGTTGATTCTTCAAAATAAAACCATTGCCTTCACAACTGTTACAGCTAACCATCCCGGTTTCTCCCCCTTCAGCCCCAAAACCATCACAGGCACTACAGGTCACCCGTTTGGTATATTCAATCGTCCGAGTACAACCATTAGTCATCTCAAAGAAGCTAATGTCTACCCCCACCGCAATCTCTAAATCATAGGGCAAAACAACCCGGTTTTGCCGCGACTTTTTGCCCCTACTAAAGATAAAGTCAAACGGTGAACCCCCGTCCATGTCAAACGAAAAGCCCTCACCAAAGACACTGTTAAAGATGTCAAAGGGATTAAACCCAGTTTCATGGAAGCCAGAGGCATTTAACCCTTCATGGCCAAAGCGGTCGTACATACCACGCTTCTCGGTGTCACTTAAGACCTCGTACGCCTCATTGACCTCTTTAAACTTCTCTTCGTTTTGTTTTTGGACAGTCTCACCCTCACCCTTATGGCGGTCGGGGTGGTACTGCATAGCAAGCTTGCGGAAAGCTCGTTTGATGTCTTGTGCGGTGGCGGATCTGGAAACGCCTAACACTTCATAATAATCACGTTTACCAGCGGCCATTTATCACTTTAATCATTCGAGTGTTAATTATAAAACTGCTTTGATTTATTCAAAAAGACGTAATAATTCCTCATTGGTCAAGGATTCGAAAAAATTGACGTCTTCCACTAGCGTTTTGCTCACTAACTCCTGTTTTTCGGCCTGCACTTGACAGACCCGCTCTTCAATCGTATTTTTAGCAATAATGCGGTAAACTTGGACTGTTTTCTTTTGTCCTATGCGGTGGGCCCGGTCAGTCGCTTGGTTTTCCACGGCGGTATTTCACCACACATCAAAGTGGATTACCACTTCAGCGGCAGTGAGGTTAATTCCCACACCCCCTGCTTTCAAGGACGCTAACAACACACAAGGGTTTTTGGCATTGTTGAACTTCTCGATAATACTGTGACGGCTTTTAGGAGACTTACGGCCATCAAAGATAAAGTACTCAATGCCCTGCTCTTTAAAGGTGTCTTTAAAGTGGTCAATTACATCAATGAACTGGGTAAAGAGGATAATCTTGCGCTGGTTTTCAATCGCTTCGTGGATAATTTCTAAAGCAGCTTCCTTTTTGGCACTGTTTTCCAAAATACCCTGACTGTTTTTGGGTAAACTACACAAGTGCCTTAACTTCAAGATTAAAGTCAAGATGTTAAAGGAACTCTTGTCTTGGATTTGCTTAATTTCCTCCAAACCGCGGTCACGTTCTTCCTCATACAGCTTCTGGTGCATTGGGTTTAATTCTACGTAAATATCGGTGGTAATTTTGTTAGGCAGTTCCTTCAAGACCTTGGACTTGGTACGACGCAAAATAAAGGGACTAGTGCGCTGCATTAACAAATGGAAGCTTTGGTCGGTTTTTTCCTTTTCAAACTGGTCGGTAAACTGCTTTTTGTTCCCTAAAAAGCTTGGGAGCACAAAATCAAAGCAGGATCAAAGGTCCAACAAGCGGTTTTCTATTGGCGTACCAGTTAAGGCCAAACAGAAGTTGCCCTTCACCTTTTTGGCAGCTTTGGTAATTGAAGAGCTGTCGTTTTTAATGCCCTGCGCTTCGTCAATTACAACATAGTGAAAGCGCTGTTTGGTAATTAACTTCACATCACTGCGCAACACGTTAAAGCTCACAATCAGGATTTCGTTAGTAAGTTTTTCGTACAACTCACCGCGTTCCTTAGAAGGGATGTTAGCTACCTTGACCTTAATTTGCGGGGCAAACTTTTCAAACTCACTCTTTCAGTTCAACAATAAAGAAGCCGGAACAATAATTAAGCTAGGGAGGTTAACGTGGTTTTTGAGATAGCTGTCCAACAGCGCAAAGATCACCTGCACCGTTTTCCCTAACCCCATTTCGTCAGCCAGAATACCACCAAACTTATTTTCCTCCAAACCGCGAATTCACTTCACTCCTTCTTGTTGGTAGTTGCGCAGTGAAGTAATCTTTTTGTGTTCTAAGGAAAGGTCAAAGACGTTGTTGTTTTGGTCTTCAATCTTTTTAATGGTCGGTACATCAAACAGGTTTTTAATGTCCAAGTACTGACTAAAGATCTTGGCCACTTCAAACAAGTAATATTTCGGGAGGTAGATGTGATTACCATCACTGGTAGCGTTGCGTAAGTCAAACTGGTTTCAGAACTGGATTAGTTCTTTAGCAGCTGGTTGCTTGAGGTCATACCAACTCTCCTGGTCGATACAGACCACATTGCCCTTATGGTAAGCGGATAAGATCCGTTTAATTAATTTCAGTTCAACCGCACTAGGGGCAAAACTTAACTTAATTTGTTTGTCATCAACAGCAACTGCTTCTAGATCAGACAGGGCAAAATGAAGCGGTTTTTGGTGGAGTAAGTTATCGGATAAACTCACTTCAGCCAAATCCACGGGCATTAAGTCATCTAGCGCTGCTTTAAAGGCCTCAATCTGGTTTTTGTCCTGGATCGGTAGGTGTTCAAACTTACGGAAGTAACCCAAATCAAACTGGTCTTGGTAGAAGTTTTCCACGGCCTCTTCGTAAAACAACAAGCGGTTAAAACCACCGCGATCCGACTTTTTAGCCATGTAATAGCGGTGCGGATACACCGTGGTTGTGCCCTTATTAAAGTGGTTCTTGTACTTAAAGAAGGCATCACTGACAAACTTGTTTTTGACCGGATCGTACTCGACCTTAAAGTACAGCTTCGGTAGGTATTCCTTTTCCTTGACAATACTGTCTTCACTTTGAAAGTAGAAGTTCTTAAAGCCATCACGCTTTAGCTGAATTAAAAAGTGAAAGAACAGCGGTTCCCCAAACTGGAGTTTGTAGATGTTAATGGTGTAAGGAAACTTAAAGTCAGTGAACTTACTCAGGTACGCTGAGCGCAACACAATCTGCTTTTCCTTTTGTTTATAAGTAACAAAGTCAAATACCTTCTTGCCACTAAAACCACAAACATGGTTTAAACCATGGTGCTTTTTGGAAATCCTTAAAAAGAGGATGTTGTCAATTTTGTCATCGTTAAAGACAAAGATGGTGGGCTCCGTGTTGGCTTGTAACTCCTTTAAAAAACCCGCTAACGGAAAGAGCAAACTGTTGCGGTCATACCCCACTGTAAACTGCTTGCACAATTTATCAAAGAAGAGTAAGGTAGCGCGTTCCTCTGGTTTAAACTTGGACAATTCGACTGAGTGCAAAGTGTCGTTTTCCAAGTGAAGGAAGTACACAAAGGTCGCATCACAACAATAAAAGCGCAAGACACTCGGTTGGGGATTGTGCTTATCTAAGTTAATCGTGAACCCCAGCTTAAAGTTTCATCCCCCGGCAATAATCTCTAAACTGAGGTTTTCAATCAGCATTTCGGCCTGATCACAGTCCAAGTGAAAGGCTTCAGCTAAGTTAAAACTGCGTTTGGACTCCACTAGCATTTGGTGGTATTTGAGCAATACAGCTACAATGTGCACGCAGTTGTCAACGTTAGCCAAACAACTACACTTACACGTTAGCTCACCATCTTTAGCCGTAAAACTTACTTTAATGACCTGGCTGTTGTACAATACTTCAGCCATGCCCCGCGCCTTATTGAGGTATTTTTTGGGCAAGACTACGTTACCATGCTCAAACAGGTTTTCCGCTTCGACAAACTTTTGCGTGGTTTGTGCAAATTTCCTTATTTCAGCAATCGTCATGGTTGGATCTTACTTCACAGCAGAGCGCTTTAATCGAGCATAAAAACCGTTTTGCCGCATTAATTGTTCATGGTTACCCATTTCCAAAACTTTTCCATCATTAATCACAATTATCAGCGTCGCATTACGGATGATTGAGAGTCGATGGGATATTATAAACGATGTTTTATCCTTCATTAGTCTGCCTATTGATTGTTGGATCAATTTTTCGGAGTGTACATCGATGGAGCTCGTGGCTTCATCCAATAATAACACCGGGGCATTACGAATAACAGCGCGGGCAATAGTTAACAGTTGGCGCTCACCGACCGAGAGATAATCAGTTTTGTTGGAAATAAAGGTGTTGTAACCTTGGGGTAAACGCATAATAAAGTCATGAGCATTGGCCACCTTGCACGCCTCTATAATTTCCTCATCAGTGGCATCTTGCCGTCCCATGCGGATGTTTTCCTTAATCGTGCCACTAAACAAGAAGGGGTCTTGGAGCACAATCGAAATCTTTTCCCGTCAAGCAGTTTCACTCACCTCACTAATCTCAAAGTTGTCCATGTAGATCTTCCCAGCAAACGGTTTGTAGAACTTCATCAACAGGTTAATAATGGTGGACTTACCCGCTCCAGTAGGACCGACTATGGCCACAATGTCACCGTGTTTAACCGAGAAATCAATCCCCGTTAAAATTGGTTTGTCCGCACTGTAACCAAAAGCTACCTTTTCAAAACGGATGTTGCCCTTAATGTTGGGTAACTTAGTAATGGTGGCCTGTTTTTGGGGACTTTCTAGATCCAAGATCTTGAAGACCCTCTCGCCACTTACTATCCCTAACTGGATTAAGTTTCACAAGCTAAAGATCTGGTTTAAAGGGAGTGCTGTTTGACGTAAGGCCGCAATGTAAGACAGCATAAACGAATAGTTAATCGCACTCACCCCAAAGGAGGGAATGTTATTCACACTAAAGGCCGTGGCAATTGAGATCGAAGCTAAGTAAGTAATATTGGAAATAAAACCAAACCAGGAGTAAATAAACACCGCATAGGTATTGGCCTTAATGGTGGGGTTAACCATCGGGCGGTTGTACTTGTCAAAGTTATCAATCATCACCTCTTGCAGTTTCAAGACATGAACTACCTTATGGTTCGACAACACTTCTTCAATGTAACCCGACATGTCCCCTAAGTTGTTTTGCACCTTTGCATAAGCAGCGCGTGCCTTCTTTAAAAAGAGAAAGGAAAGGGCAATTAGAGCAATTAAGACTGTTAGCGAAATTAAGGCAATGACTGGACTTAAAACAAACAGAATCGTCGCTGTTGTCATTAAGATAAACAAACTCTGAATTGTCTGTCCACCCACTTGGGCATACAGGTTGTTAATGTTGTAAACGTCGTTGGTCAAGCGACTCATTAAATCCCCGTTGTTCTGCGTATCAAAGAAACTAGTGGACATACTTTGAATCTTGAGGTAAGCCTTTCAGCGCAACAAGGCACAGATCTCTTGGTACAGCTTTAAACCTAAATAGTTCTGCGCTACGTTAAAACTAAAGATGAGAATGTAAGCCACAACCACGGTAACACAAACAATCGTCAAGCGCTCCATGACCGGTAAGTTGTGCGCAAATACCAGTAAGTACACTGATTGGATACCATCAGTTTCGGTATTAGTGGTAGGAAAAATAAAACCCAGGCCCTGGGCCAAGAGAATCGAGTTAGTAACCCCAGTGAGAATACCAAAGATGGCACAGACCATGACATACAGCACCTTGGAGGAAGTGCGACCTTGCACGGACTTAATTAAACGTCACAAAATCTTCCAGGAATTGGGTTTTTGGTTATGCGACAGCATCGAAATCACCTCCTTGGTCTTTTTGTGCTTGCTTCATCTTGACATAGATGTCACAGCTCTGCATGAGCTTAGCATCACTGTCAAACCCAGCAATCCGACCGTTATCAATCACCATAATTTTGTGCGCGTACTTAATCGAATTAATGTTTTGACTAATAATGATCTTAGTGGTGCCCGGAAGTTCGTTGGCAATGTTTTCCCGGACCTTCTTTTCGGTTAAAGCGTCCAGCGCACTCATACTGTCATCCAACACTAAGATTTGTGGTTTAGTAATAACGGTTCTAGTAATGGCGACGCGTTGTTTTTGCCCACCAGAGAGGTTTTTGCCTAACTGTTCCACCGTATGGTCATAGGTATCGCTGAACTTTTCGATGAAGGTATCAGCACAAGCAATGGCAGCAGCGCGTTTCATGGCAGCATCCTTTTTGCTATCTGGTTCGTGCTTCCAGTCTTCCCTGGTTTCCAGGCCTATCTTAATGTTGGAAGCAATCGTGCCCTTAAAGAGAATGTTTTGCTGAAAGACAATCCCGATCATCTTGGCTAAATAGTCACTGTCAATCGTTTTAATACTTTGACCACCAACAAAGATTTCACCTTGGTTGGGTTCATATAAACCCCCAATAATATTAGCTATTAAAGACTTACCCGAACCAGTAGGTCCCACAATTCCGTAAGTCTTACCGGCCTCAAACTTAAAGTTAAGGTCTTGCAAGAAGTCCCGGTTTTCCTTGTTACCTAACCCAAAGGCCACGTTTTTGAATTCCAAGCTAGGGGCTAGAACTGTTTGATCAGGAACCACATGTTGTTGGATTTCCGGTTTATTCAAAACATCCTTAATCCGACCCAAGGCCACGCGGGAACGGGTAAAGTTGACCATTGTTAGCGAGGTCAAGATTAAACCCAAGACAATATAGAAGTTGTACTGGAAGAAAGCAAAGATGCTGGGTCTAATGGCAGCATTATCTGGTAGGGGATCCACTCTGACTGAATTATCTAGTTGGAAGACTAAAAGCAACGCAATGATGATAGTCATACTGGAAAAGAAGAAGGTAAAGGGAATGTTCAGTGTATTGACAAACAACGAATTCGTACTCGACTTAGTTCACCTTGCATTAGCTGCCTTAAACTTGAGACATTCCGTGTCCTTTAAGTTAAACGACTGCACTACCTTGTAACCCGACACATCTTCCTCCACGCGTTCGTTAATTTGGTCCACCGATTTCTGGTTGTTCTTAAATAACGGGGTCGATTTCTTGTTGAGAATCCCAATCACTAAGAAGGTCAAAGGAAAGGTAATGGCTAGCGAAATCGACATGTCAGAGTTAGTGGCAATAGCAAAGGCTAGACCCCCTATAAACAAGAAAGGTGCACGAACAATTAACCGCAAAAAATCAAAGGTCATGATTTCCATTAAGTAAACGTCATTGGTCAACCTTACCAACAACGTAGAAGAGCCATATTGGTCATGAGAAGGTGCGGTAATGTGCATAATCTTGCGAAAAATCTTCCTTCTTAAAAAGTAAGAGGTATTCCCCGCTACTATGCTGGCACAAAAAATGGAAATTAACCCAAACACTAAACCAAAGAGTGCTAACAAGATCACTGAGGTCGCTAACACTATTTGCGCTTCCTGGACACTTTGGAAACTTAACTTACTTTCAGCAATAAAATCAACAGCAACTCCCTCGCCTGATGCTTCTTTTTGTTTAAGCGTGACAATTGAGAACACTACGGCAATAGCACTGGCCAAAAAGGACGGAATAATAAGATCAATAATAATCTGTGCAAAGGTGAAAAGCGGCGCCAGAATTAAAGCTGTTCTTATTTTCCTGTTAAATTGTTTTAAAACAAGACCCATAAAAACTACTTGCTTTAATTATAAGACCGCTTAAAAACTAGCTTTGGCTAAATTAATATAATTATGAAGCGAACCTGTACGAAGATTTTGCCTGGAAGTATAGCTCAGTTGGTTAGAGCACACCCCTGATAAGGGTGAGGTCGATGGTTCAAGTCCATTTACTTCCACCAATAATGGGGATGTAGCTCAACTGATAGAGCACCTGATTTGCACTCAGGAGGTTGAGGGTTTGAGACCCTTCATCTCCACCATTAAAGATCCAAACGTCTAACTAGTCATATAAGATTAAGTTAGGCGTTTTTTGTTTAGCTTGACAAAAAACAACAACTTAAGAGATGTCCTTTGATGGCAAGCAACTAGCACACGAAATCCTTTTAACTTACAAAAACAGGGATTGAAGTCAGGTCAAATTAGTCATTCTGCAAACTAATAATGATGTGTCATCTGATGCCTTTATTCGCCAAAAAATGAATGCTTGTAATACTCTAGGGGCCCAGAGTGAACTAATTAAGTACCACGAAAGTGTCACTGAGAAAGAATTGTTAGAAAAAATTCAACAACTCAACACTGATCCTGAGGTAACAGGGATTATCTTGCAACTGCCAGTGTATCCCCATTTAAAACAAAACAAGCTCTTAAAAGCAATTGATCCTTACAAGGATGTGGATTACTTAACTGGTAACTGCCCCCTACCCATTAGGTCCTGTGTGGTGGAAGCGGTGTTAATTTTGAAAGAACACTTTCACCATGATTTCACCAACAAGCAGATTGTGGTGGTGGGTTTAGGCGTCACTGGTGGCGGGCCGATCTTTCACTATTTAAAGGAAACGGGTCATCAGGTGGTGGGATGTGACAAGCATACCCCCAACACCATGGAGCTAATTAAAACCGCTGACGTGGTGATCACAGCCATTGGCAAGCCCCATTTCTTTAAGACCACTAACTTTAAACCAGGTGTTATTCTTTATGATGTGGGGGTATCACGTAATGCCTTAAACAAACTGTGTGGTGACATCGATCCTAATGGGATAGAGAAAGTTGCCAAATGGTGAAGCCCCACACCTGGAGGGGTAGGACCCTTTACTGTGTTAGCCATTATGAAAAACCTTTGAGTCCTTTATGAAGCACATCAGCGCCGTATATAACCCTGCTTTTACTAACATTGCTTCCAAATTAAACCAAACGGAACTGTTAAAGGATGCAGCCCAGAGCTTAAACATCCAACTCGATTTCTTTACTTGCTTTGATATTAATACCAATCAGGATAAGACCAAACTACCCTTTAAGTCCAATACCATTTTGTTTTTGGATAAAAACATAGCGTTAGCGCAATGGTTAGAATCAGTTGGTTTGCGCGTTATTAACAGTTCGATTGCCATTAATAACGCGGACAATAAGGCCTTGAGTCATGCTGTTTTAGCGCAACACCCAACCATTAAACAGATTCCTACATTAATTGGCCCACAGAACTTTCGTTTAGCTTGATATCCGGAAAAGTTGGAACAATTCATCGAACAAATTAAGCGCTGTTTTCAGTTTCCAGTGATTGTCAAAAGTATCTATGGTTCTTTTGGTGATTACGTTTTTTTGTGCAAAGATGAACAGAAGTTACGTCAAACCTTAAGCGGGCTAACTGAACAGATCATTGTGCAGCAATACATTGCCACTTCTAATAGTGAAGCGGTCAGGGTAATTGTGGTCAATAACCAGGTAGTTGGGGCCTTACATACTCAAAATGAGGGTGATTTTCGCTCTAATTTAAATAAGGGAGCGGTTGGTGAACCATATCAACTAAGTCAGGAAGAAACCAAATTAGCAATTACAATTAGCCAAGCAATGCAACTCTTTTATTGTGGCATTGACTTTTTATTTGACCAGGATCGTTCGTTAATTTTCTGCGAAGTTAATTCCAATGTACAGCTCACCAAAAGCTCGATGTATTTGAAAACTAACCTCGCCATTCAACTTTTAGCATCAATCGCATAATGGCCAAAATTAAGTTAAAAAACAGAAAAGCACTCGTTGTTTACAATAAGACCGATTTTGACAAGAACAAGCACTTTGCTCAAGCACTAGTCGATGAACTGAACAAGAAAAAACTAGTTGGGCATATTTTGCTGTTAGATGATGAAACCGCTGATCACAAACACATTAAAAATGTGGAATTGATCATTAACCGTTCGCGCAGAATTGATTTTTTAACCAAACACAACTTTCTCAACAGTTTTCTCATTAATCCCCAAAATATCGTTTTGGTAGCCAATGATAAGTATGAAACTTACAGGTGGTTAAAGCAGCATAAGTTCTTGACCGTTGATACCACCATTTTTGATCCCAAAAAGATTAAGACTTTTCCGATTGTGATCAAAAAGCGTGATTCTCATGGTGGGGAAGATGTGCACTTAATTCAAAATGCGGAAGAAATTAAGCAGTTACCAATTCAAAATCCTAATGAGTGGATTGTCCAACCATTTTTGTCAATTGGTAAAGTGGAATACCGGGCTTACATCTTGTTTGGTAAGGTGTTAAAAACAATTAGAAGGACTGCTAGTGGTGATGATTTTAGGGCTAACTACTCACAAAATGCTGCTGTTGATTTGTTTAAACTAAAGTGATACATGAAGCACAAAATTAAACGGATTGCTAAAAAGCTAGGTCATGGTTACTACGCCATTGACTTCTTCTTAAATAAGTACAACCGAATAGTGGTCAATGAAATCGAGGATGCTGCTGGTGCTAGGGCACTAACCAAAATGTGTCCTGACTTAAACCTACCAAGGGTAATTATTAAATCGTCCTTAACTCACTTTAAACATCATTTAAAGCGCCAAATGATCCCTTAAGGCTTTAGCTCAGTTTTTCGGGTAAAGTAGTAATAATTCATTTCAGTCCTTAACTTTACCCTTTAGCTGAACTACCTTAACCTGAAAACCAGCATTTTTTAAAATGCGTTCCAGGTTAGCAGCAGCTACTTTACCAGCAAAATCATTGTCTAAGCAAAGCACCACTTTTTCGATCTTACTTTGTTGAAAAAACTTCATTTGTTTATCTGATAAAGTTAATCCACATAAAGGCAAGCAGTTCAAAATACCACCCTTACGGAAAGCTAACCAATCAAAATCACCTTCAACTAGGTAAATGGTGTTCGTTTCCGTTGGTAAGTGTTTTAAACCTAAAAAAGATTCACTTTTACTTGGTGGTTTATTAATAGGTAAATAAAGGAACTTCTTTTCAAAACCTACCTTCCGACTTAAAAAACCAACTAACTGGTTGTTAAAGTTGTACAGTGATAAATTTAACCACTGTTTTTCGCCCAAGTAAGCTAATCCACCACCAACTGACAAGAGGTCTTGTAAGTTAAAGCCCCTTTTAGTGAGGTACTGCATTGGACATCTATACTTCAGGTTGCGGTGATAGATGTAAAAGAGTTGTTCTAATTTTGTATTTCTAAGTTCCATTTAACTAATAAATGGTTACAAGAACTAGTAAGCGCCAAAATAAAAATACCAACAGATAACCTATAAGGGTCAACTGCTGGTATTTTTGCTTTGATTGTTATCTATTTAGATTCCAATTTTTCTAGACGCTCGTTCATTTTTTCTAGCGTCTTTAAAATTAACTGTAGGGTTTTACCTTGGGCTTTTTGTTCTACTTGAAGTTCTTTGATTTGCTCGCCTTGGGCTTTTTGCTCAACCTTAATTTCTTTTATTTCTTCGCTCTGAGCTTTGATTTGTTCTCCTTGAGCCCTAATCTGCTCGCCTTGCACTTTGACAGTTTCAGTTAATTGTTCAATTTGTTTTCCTTGAGCTTTGATCTGCTCACCTTGAACCTTTATTTGTTCGCCTTGCGTTTTTTGCAGTTCAAATAAAACATCAACTTTGTCTTCGACGCGTTTGAAATCAGCTTTGGTGGCAAAGTCTTTAAGCTTTTCATCAAGCTCACGGTGGGTTACGTATTTATCTGGTTTGGACACTTTCTGCTTTCCTTCATTGGGATCATCCGGACCACCTGGATCTTTCTGACCACCTTGTTCTTTAGGGCCTTCAGAAACATCTGGCGTATCAGGATCTTTAGGATCTTCTGGTTTATCCGGACCATTTGGCTCTTCAGGACCACCTGGTTCCTTTGGGCCTTTAGTAATACATGGTCCATCTGGTTGGTCAGGTGTGTCCGGTGTATCTTCTATTATTGTAAAGTCTTTGTCTTTAAAAAAGTACTCCTTAGCAGCTTTGTGCAAATCATTTCTTTGCTTGGTATAGACAATTTGAAAATTAACTCTTTCCTTTGTCCGGGAAAGGATATTAAATTCCTTTTGGGAAATAACTTTAGGCATTAATAAATTCCTCCTTTCTGCTCAAGGTTTAGAAAACTAAAACGTGCAACTTTGTTGCCAGCAAGGATCAAAATCATCGTTGATCTAATAAATATATTGAGTAAAGACATAATTTTTCCTTCACTAAATAAATTGACCAGAATTTCAAAAACTGCCAATAAAATTGCTAAAAATTTTTGCAATTTAAAGTAAAGAGACTTCAAACAAAACAACATCAAGAGCGATCCAAGTCACCCAAATAAATTTTTAAGAGTATTTAGAAACATAAGCGATGTATTTACATCTCTTAAATGCCTTTAAAAATAGCGAAGTGACAAAAACCTTTCAAAAGCTTTTGAGAAAAGTAAATATTTCTTAATAGTTAGAAGAAGCTAAAAAACTAAATTACAAAAAGCTCCAAACTTTTTGGCGTCTTTGTAAAACCAAGTCAATTTATTTAGTGGGAGCAGGAAGAGCTGCTGGAATCAAAAGTTTTTACTGCTCCCGGCCAACTTAATAAATTTTTAGAAAACATATTTTTACTTATACATCAAACTAACAATCTCCGTTAGCTTTTAAATCGTTAAAAAATTATTTTTAGTCATCTGCTTTTCGCCCTAAACAGATGGCTTTTTTATTTAGATGTGGATGCTTTTACTGAATTAAGTTGAAAAACAATAAAACACTAGATAAAATTTACCATTACCAAAAAGGTTCTATTGCCGTAGTTAGTTTTTCTGTACCTCAATGAAATTTAAATACCTTTCAATTCCGTTTTTATCTTCAACTTTATTGTTTAGTGCTTATGCTTCTATCCAGTCTGATCTAAGAAATCTTATTCAAGAAACCACTAAACAAGACGTTGATGTGTACAAAGTAATCAAAACTTCTGAAGGCAGAAAAAACTTAATAACTTCTCTAAAGAAATCTTACGAAGTTAATCCTGATAAAACCACAAAACTATTGTTAGATGCCTGAAAACAGAGTGCGGAAAAAGGTGAAATAGATATTGAGAAAATTAATTTTCCCGATGTTGGTATTTATGCAACAGGCAATGATCCTTTAAAAATCGAACTAAAAGTTGAATATTTCGATATGGAATATCAAGATCTTAATAATTTTTCGATAAATGCTAAGTTGAACTATAACTTTAATTGGCATGGAAATTATTCTTCCAATGGGTTTGCTGCCAAAAAAGGTGACAAACATGTTTTTGATCTTCCTCTTGCAATTAAGCCATCTTCAAAGAACCAATCTAAAACGATAAGTTTCATTACTAAGACAGGGGAAGGCGTTGACACAGAATGAATTGAGTTCCCTGTTTCACTTAGTTGATCATTGCAAGGCAAGATAAACAAAGTCAAAGAGATCTTAAGAAAATCTTTTTGGAAGGCTATGATACTAGAACAAATTCTGAATACACAGTTAATCTCTTTAGATACTTGCTTTTCTTAATTAAGTAATTTACTACGTGCGCTAATGAAATTTAAATTCTTATTAACCCCACTATTATCTTCAGTTTTATTTCTTAGTGCTTGTAGCGCCACTTTCGAAGCTGATCTCAAAAATCTTATTAAGGAAACAGATGGTAAAGACCTTGATGTTTCTAAATTAATTATTACTTCGGAAGGGAAACAAATCTTAATAGGTTATTTAAAAAAATCTTACGAAGTTAACTCTGAAAAAACTACTGAACTATTACTAAATGCCTGAAAGCAAAGTGCAGAAAAAAATGAAATCGGTATTGATTTATTTAATTGAACTAAATCGATTTTTTCAGGCGTTAATACTTTTAATAAGAAACAAAAAGTTGAGTATTTCAACATGACATACAAAGGCATTAGCGATGTTTCAGTTAAAGCCAAGTTGAACCATACTCTCACATGAAATGAAAATTATTCTTACAGAGGATTCAATATCCACAAAGGTGACAAACATTATTTCAACAGTTTCCTTACTCTTAAAGCGAATTCATATTTACCATTTACGTCAAAAAATTTTGATGTCTATTCCAAAAGAATTAGGTTATCTGTTTCGTTTCATTGAATACTAAAAGGCAAAGATGAACTTAGTCAAAAAATTCTTGACAAAACAGTTCTTAATGGTTATATTGAATACATAGTTGATAACTACCAAATTAATCTATTCAGATATTTAGTCTATTTAATTGAGTAATGGCTTAACTAAAAATTCAACTTAGTTTTGTTTTTTATTGTTCAAAATTCTTTGAACAACCTAACGTTGTTCTTCAAGATTTTTTAGTCGCCTGTTTTTTAATGATTTTTTGTTAGAAGTGGATAAAAATACCGACAGCAAACTTTTTAAGAGTCAACTGTTGGTATAAAAACTGCTTTAGTTTTTTATTTGGACTCTAAGTTGTCTAGACGTTTGTTTATACCCTGGAGAGCTTCAAGTATCAATTGCAGGGTCTTTCCTTGAGCTTTTTGTTCAACTTGAAGTTCTTTGATCTGCTCACCCTGAGCATCAATATTCTGGTTTTGAACAGCAAAACTCTCCATAACTACAGTTTGGAACTCTTTAAATTCTGTTTTAGTGACAAAATTTTTGAGCTTTTCATCAAGTTGCTTATGGGTGACGTACCTAGTGCCAGGTGTTTTCACGATTTCTTCAAAAACTCCTTTTAATCATAATTCAAGCTTGCCATCATACCTATTTTCGCATTTTAACTCATAGTCCTTAGAGGTATATTTGTTCAAAATGCTCTTAATGTCGTTAAGCGAAGGCGAGTAAGCCATTAAGCAATACCTCCTTTCTTTTTAAAGAGGTTGAGAAAACTACTACTTACAATTTTGTTTAAATAAGGATTCCCCTTTAATCAGGAACTAATTTTTTCTAGTGTATGCATTTTTATTCATGTCTACACTAAATAAATTGAATAAGTTGTGAAAAGGTTCCAACAAAAGAAGAACTTTTAAAAGTTAATCCTAAGGACTACCAAAATAACTTCTTGGCGTTATGCACAATCGCTTGTTTTATTTCAGCTAAAGGAACTTGCTTAATGTCAGCAATCGTTTGCACTGTATGAACAACGCATTCCGGTCAATTAGTTTTGCCCCGAAAAGGTACTGGTGCTAAATAAGGCGAATCGGTTTCACTTAAAAGTAGCTCTGTTGGAATAACTGATAAAGCGGCTTGCAAGTTTTTCGCATTCTTAAAGGTCACAATCCCCGGAATCGAAAAATAAACCTTTAGTCCTACTTCTCTTAAAGTTAGCAGCTTTAAAGCAGTATTGGTGTCTTCACTAAAACAGTGAAACACCACTGGTTGTTTAGGTTTTAACCTTTTCAAAACTTCGTATATCCTTTCGTGCACATCACGGACATGCAACATGTGCACTAACTGGTACTGTTCTGCTAGTTGGAACTGCATCAAAAAGAACTGTTCTTGTTGGGTAATGTAGTCCTTAGTGTAGTGGTAATCAAAGCCATATTCACCAATACAACTAATGAATGAGCGATGCGTACTTACTAATTTTTCTAGTGTTGCTTGCGCTGCTTTTAAATCAAAAAGCTGGACATCATTAGGGTGAATACCCACCCCTGCCTTGAGTAAATCAGGGTGCTGTTTAGCTAAATTCACCGCAATTTGGGAGTTAGTTAAATTAGTGCCCACAACATTGGCCTTTAACCCAATTAACCTAAAGTTGGCCAAACTCTTTTCGTGCTGTTCCAGTAGGGGTTCACAGTTTAAGTGACAGTGCGCATCAAAGTATTCCATTACTTACCTAAGCAAAAGTGCTTAAAGATTTCGTTAATCAGGTCATAGTTGGTGTTTTTACCCAAGACTTGGAGAATGTATTCGTGAGCAGCACGTAAATGAACAACTAGGATATCAAAGAAAAGGCAGTTTTGTTGTTTAATTAAAAAATGTTCTAGTTCGGCTATTGCTTTTTGGAGCAGGATCGTTTGCCAATCACTAATTAAGTAGAGCTGGTTCTGCTCCACACTGTAAAACTGGTGTAGGTATTGGGTTAATAAATCGACAAGTGGTTGGATCTGTTTTTGTTTGGCAGAAATACTTACCTGAAAGCTTTGCTGCACTAAGTCTGCTTTATTGTGGACCAAAAAGAAGTCCTTCTTCAGCTTCTTTAATCGCGCAATAATCTTGGGATCAGGTTCTGGCTGCCGGGCATCCAAAAGGTAAATTACTAAGTTAGCGGTTTTAATGGCGCCAAAGGTTTTTTGAATGCCCGCTTTTTCGAGCGCACTTTGGTGTTGGCGAATTCCCGCTGTGTCGAGGATTTTGACGAAGTGACCGTTTAGAGCAAAGTCACCCTCAACAATGTCACGGGTACTGCCTTTAATGGCGGATACTATCGCTTTATCTTGATCTAACAGAGCATTCAATAAGGAGGACTTACCAACATTAGTATTACCAATAATGGCAATCTTAAACGGATCTTTGAGCCGTTGTAACTGGTCTTGACCAACCACGATTTGGTTTAAGATTTGGGTTATTTGCAAGACTGCTTGGTTCATTGTCACCAGTTCGCGCTGTTCATCAGTGTACTCGGGGTAATCCAAGTTCACTTCCATTTGCATTACTAGTTGACCCAACTTTTCCACTAAGGGTTCTAACCTGGCATCAACTTGACCAGCTAACGCATTTAAAGCGACATCCTTTAGGGTTGTATTCGGTGAAAGTACTAAGTTATTAACAGAAGCCGCTTGGTTTAAACTCATCTTACCGTTGAGATAGCCGCGCTGCGTAAACTCCCCGGGTTGGGCTTGTACCGCCCCGTGCTTTAACAATAAACCAATAATTTCGTTGACTATTACCATGCTGCCATGGCACGAAATTTCAATCAGATCTTCCCCAGTGTAAGAGTTAGGTGCGACAAATTTAAACAGCAACACATCATCCACTTTTTTCTGGTTGTGATCAATTAACCAAACGCGTTGAATCCGCATACCCAACGGTTTGACTTCCTTATTGGTTATTTGGTTAATAATGCGATAAACATCGGGACCAGATAACCTAATAATGTGAATGGCACTGTTGAAGGGCGCAGTAGCGAGGGCAAACATGGTTTGTTTGGTGTCCATCTTATCAGTTAATGAGGTTAGCAAACAACGCTGCTTTCGGTGGGTTAAACACCAAATTTTGCACCATGTTTAACAAGCGGTCCTTTTTGGTTAAGTCCTTGGTGTAATCCACCATAAAGTTCAGTACTTGAGCCGTTTCCGTTTGGTTTAATTGTTTAAACAACACCCAAGCCTTGTGAACCGTGCTCGCTGTGTTTTTCTTATTGGTAAGTGTCGTAATAATCGTTTTTAAGCGGGTAAAACTACCGTTGTCCAATGCTTGTAACTGTTCATCTACACTAAAGAAACTTTTGAGAATCGCCTGGTCCTTACTGTCCACTTGGAACGGTAACTGGGTCGCTTTTTTGAGTACTACTTTTTGGACGCGACTCAAAATGGTGGGTAAGATCATGTTTTCGTTTTTCGTGGTAAAAACACCATAGGTATTCACCGGGTGTTCCTCAATTAAACGGAGCAAGCTGTTCATGGCCGTAGCGGTGAGCGTTTCTAAGTTTTTAATCAGGTACAGCTGTTTTTGGTTGGATTCACTTTGGCGGTTCAACACTTCACTAAGGTGCAAGGCATGTTCCCTTTTAAAGGGGTTGGCTTGGTCAAAACTGTAAAAGTTGTTGTAAGTACCATGGAGAATTTCCAAGCAACTCGGACATGTTTGACACCCCGTTTGCTGTTCACAAACGACCCGGGTTAGGTACTCCGTTAAAACTGGTTGGAGATAGCTACCCCGTCTTTGAATAATTAAGAGAGCGTGGGTTGGGTTAAACATTGGCTTAATTGTTCAATAAATTGTTCCAGACAACCCGTTTGGTTTTGCCCGTCTAAGAGAAAGACGCGTTTGTTATCAACCAAACTGTGGTAATACTGGCGCATAGTATTAAAGTCCGCTTGCTTTTTGACAGTATTGTCCAATAAATTGTCCTGACCGCGTTTGGCCATCCGGTTTAAAGCAGTCTCAAAGTCACAATCAACAATAAAGGTAAAGTCGGGCATACTATCCCCCACCGCATCAGCATTGAGCTTTTTGACCACATCAAGTCCGACTTTTTTAATTAAGCCCTGGTATGCATAACTAGATCACACAAAGCGGTCTACTATCACTAACTGTTTTTGTTGTAACGCTGGTTGGATTAACTGGCGCACGTGTTCGGTGCGCGATGCCGCAAACAGATAAGCTTCTGTAAGTGGTTCCATTGCTTCATGCAGGAGCAGTGCCCGGATTTTTTCCGCTAACGGTGTGCCCCCGGGTTCCCTGCTAAAAAGCGTTTTAAAGCCCAAAAAGCTTTGGGGAAAGCGCTGTTTAAAAGCTTCTAGGAGGACGGTTTTCCCCGCACCATCCACGCCCTCTATGGCCACAAACACGCCTTGTTTCATTGGTTTATTTTGGTTTGGTAATTTTGTCAAAGTCTAAGTATTTCAACAAGGCTTGGGGAATCATTACTTCCCCTGCCTTCGTTTGGTAGTGTTCCAAGATGGCTGCAAAGATGCGGTCAATCGCTAAAGCGGTGCCGTTTAAGGTAGCCACATAGGTATTCTTGCCTGTGGTTAAGTCCTTATAGCGGATCATTGCTCTGCGTGCTTGAAAGTCACCACAAGAAGAACAGGACGAAACTTCACGGTACTCATTGCAACCCGCCATCCACACTTCCAAGTCATAGGTTTTCTGGGCACTAAAACCCATGTCACCGCTACAGAGTAACAAACGGCGAAAGGGAATTTTGAGTTCTAACAAAATTTGCTCAGCGTCCCGGGTCATTTCTTCCAGTTCGTGAATCGCTTCACTTGGTTTACAAAACTTCACTAGTTCTACCTTTTGGAACTGGTGTAGGCGAATCGTACCCTTAGTTTGTTTACCAGCACTGCCCGCTTCCTGGCGAAAGTTCACCCCAGTAGCGGTATAGTATTTGGGGAGTTCACCCTCCGTGAAGATTTCGTTGGCATGGAGGTTGGCTAGTTGCACCTCTAGGGTCGGGGAGAGGTAGTAACGCGTGTTTTCTAACTTAAAGACATCATCCTTAAATTTGGGTAGCTGACCCGTACCAGTAAGACTAGTCTCGTTCACAATGACCGGCACGTTTCACTCCTGGTATTTGTTTTTGTTGAAGTCAATCATTAAGCTAGCAATGGCGCGGAGCAGTTTCGCTGCTTTATCAGTGTAAGCGACAAACCGTGCACCCGTTAGCTTAGTGGCCTTATCAAAGGCAACTAACTGTAAGCGTTCACACAACTCCCAGTGGGGTAAGGGAGTAAAGTCAAACACCGGTTTACGCCCTTCTTTGAGCAGTTCTAAGTTAGCAGTTTCATCCCGTCCAACTGGTACTGATTCATCAGCAATGTTAGGGAGGTTTAACAGTAACTCTTGGCTTAAGGTTTCCGCTTCCTTAAAAGCGATGTTGAGCTGTTCTAGTTTTTGCTTTAACTCCTTGGATTCCTTTAATAACTTCAGATCACCCTTCTTCTTGGCAACCTGTTTCGCTAACAGGGTTTGCTTTTGGTTGGCCAGTTCAATTTGGTGCAACAGTTTGCGCATTGCTTTATCAGCTTGCACGTACGCCTCGAACTGGCTTTCACTTACACCCCGTTCAACTAACTTCTTTTTAAAGAAGTCAAGGTTATTGCGTAATTTGTTTCGATCCAACATCGTCTGTCTCGGTTGCTGTTGTGGTTTTAATGGCTTCTTCCTTTTTAAAGATAGTAACAGTCTCTAAGCGTTCCTTCTCTTTTAGTTTGATTAGTTTAACACCAGAAGTGTTTTTTCCCTGTTCTGAAAGTTGTTCCAGACTAATCCGGACAATCTTACCAGCTGAAGAAATCATTAACAAATCTTCGTTACCAAAGACGGTCGTAGTGGTCACAACCGGACCAGTTTTAGCAGTTACTCGTAGTGTTTTAACTCCCTTAGCATTCCGCTTGGTTAAACGATATTTGTCAATACTGGTGAGCTTACCAATGCCATTTTGACCCACAGAGAGTAATAAACTCCCGTTACTGGAAGTGGACAGACCATTGACAAATTCGCCCTGGTTGAGATTAATCCCCAAGACCCCCATGGCAGCGCGGGACAGCGGACGGACGGTGTCTTCGTGGAAACGCACGACAAACCCCGCGGTCGAACCGATAAAGATGTCATCTTGACCACTGGTGCGAATAACCGAGAACAAAACATCGTTTTCCTTAAAGAGGATGGCGCGTTTACCAATACTCAAGATGTTGGCAAACTCACTTAGACTGGTGCGCTTAATGGTACCGTTCTTGGTACAAAAGAAGAAGTAACCATTTTGGTAATCATTCACCGAAATTAAGGCACAGATCTTCTCGTCCTTGTCGATCTTAATCAGGTTAACCGCCGGAATCCCCTTGTTAGTACGAAAACCCGGGGGAATTTGGTGGGCCCGGATGCGGTAGACCTTTCCCTTGTCCGTAAAGAATAAGAGGTCCGAGTGGGTCGAGCAGACTAACAGCTGGCTAATACTGTCATCGGTGTAGGTAGTTAAACCCTTAACACCCACCCCACCACGGTGTTGCAGGTTATAAGAGTCTACCCCAATCCGTTTGAGATAACCGTTAGTGGACATCGTGATTACCACGTTTTCCTGGGTAATTAAGTCCTCATCATCAATGTCTTCACTAATACCGTACAGGATTTCACTACGGCGTGGATCGCCAAACTGTTCGTTAATCTTGGTTAACTGCTCCTTAATTAGTTTGAGTTGCAGTTGTTTGTCAGCTAACACCTGTTGACAGAACTCAATTAAAGCTTTCAACTCTTGTTGTTCGGTTTGTAGTTTATTGACTTCCAAGACACTTAAGCTACGTAAACGCATGTCCAGAACCGCCCGTGCTTGGATTTCATCTAACCCGAAGCGTTCGTGGAGTGCTTCCATTGCTACCTGGTTATTAGCGGACTTTTTAATGATCGCAATTACCTCATCAATGTTCAACGCCGCAATTAAAAGGCCACTTAAGATATGAAAGCGCTCCTGGTACTTCTTGAGGTTAAACTGGGTTTTGCGAATCAGAACATCGAGTTGGTGCTCGAGGTAAACCGTTAACGCTTGCTTCATGTTGAGCAATTTAGGTGCACCCTTAACCAGTGCCAACATGTTCACGGGGAACCGCACCTGTAAACGGGTTGATTTGAACAGTTGGTTTAATAAGACTTCCGGAACGGTGTCGCGCTTCACTTCAATCACCAAGCGAATTCCTTCCCTGGATGACTCATCACGGATATCGGCAATCCCGGTGATTTCCTCAGCCTTGACTAACTCGACAATCTTTTCAATTAAACTGGTCTTGTTGACCATGTAGGGAATTTCCGTGACTACTAAAGCAGCCCGGGTTGGTAGTTGTTCAATGCTGACTTTAGAACGAATGACCACATTACCCTTCCCAGTTTCAAAGTAGCTTTCAATCCCCTTGGTGTAAATAATGTTGGCTCCGGTGGGAAAGTCCGGTCCTTTAATGACACCTAATAAATCATTAATGGTGCAGTCAGGGTTGTCAATTAAAAGGATTAAGCCCTGGATTAACTCCGATAAGTTGTGAGACGGAATGGAAGTGGACATCCCTACCGCAATCCCACTCGAACCATTAGCTAATAAATTAGGAAAGGCAGCTGGTAAAACCGTTGGTTCTTGTTCTTCCCCATCATAGTTAGCGACAAAGTCGACCGTGTCCTTGTCAATGTCACGTAACAGTTCCCCCGCTAATTTCGACAACCGTGCTTCCGTATAACGTTGTGCTGCGGGACGATCGCCATCAATCGAGCCAAAGTTACCATGTCCGTCAATTAAGAGGTAACGCAAAGAAAAGTCCTGCGCCATCCGCGACATTGTGTCGTAAATGGCCATGTCCCCGTGGGGGTGGAACTTACTCATTACATCACCGACAATCCGTGCTGACTTTTTAAAGGGGCGATCGTGGTGCATGCCCCCAGTGTAAGCACCATAGAGCACACGGCGGTGCACAGGTTTAAGTCCATCCCTCGCATCTGGGAGCGCGCGAGCCACTATCACCGACATCGCATACTCCATGAAGGAACGTTCTAGTTCACTGGAGAGGGAGATGTTTTTAATTGCTGATTGTGCTAATTCCTGACGAATTTTGTCAATTTGATCTTGTTGCTTTGCCATTAGATATCAATGTTCTTTACGTTACGTGCGTTTTGTTCGATGAATTCCCGTCTTGGGGGAACTTCATCGCCCATTAACAAGGAGAAGGCTTTATCAGCAATTGAAGCATCTTCAACGGTTACCTTTAGTAAGGTACGCACCTTGGGATCCATCGTGGTTTCCCACAGTTGGATGGCATCCATTTCCCCTAAACCCTTGTAGCGTTGTAAGTTGTATTTCAGATTAGGGTGTTGTTGCTTCCACTCCTCTAGTTGGACATCGGTTTGCATGTATAAGTCCTTATTAGAGTAAGAGACCTTATACAGTGGGGGTTGGGCAATGTAAATGTTGCCCTGTTCCACCAAGGGATACATAAAGCGAAAGAAGAAGGTTAAAAGGAGGGTACGGATGTGCGCCCCATCGACATCAGCATCGGTCATGATAATGATCTTGTTATACCGCAGTTTTTCCAACTCGAAGTCTGGTTTAATGCCACAGCCAACGGCCATGACTAAAGCCGAGATTTCCACATTATTAAAGATTTGTTCAAAGTGGGACTTTTCCACATTGAGGATCTTACCCCTTAATGGTAGGATCGCTTGGAAGTAACGGTCCCGCCCCGTTTTAGCCGTACCACCAGCGCTATCTCCCTCGACAATGTACAGTTCACTAATTGAGGGATCACGGGTGGTACAGTCTGCTAACTTACCCGGGAGTGAACCACTGTCAAAGGGAGATTTCCTGCGGGTCAGTTCCCGTGCTTCCTGACTACGGCGCCGTGCTTCTTGCGCTAACAGCGTTTTGCGAATAATGGCGTTGGCTTCCTGGGGGTTTTCCAACATAAAGCGCTCAAAGATTTCACTAACAATACTGTTAACTAGAGGACGCACTTCGGTGTTACCCAATTTCTTTTTGGTTTGACCCTCATACTGGGGGTTGGGGTGCTTAATTGAGATAATGGCCGTTAACCCTTCACAGATGTCATCGCGGGTAATCTTTTCATCCGTTTCCTTTAAGAACTTGTTTTCGACAGCAAAGCGGTTAATGATCTTCACTAAGGCATTGCGAAAGCCTTCAACGTGGGTACCGCCTTCAGTGGTATTAATGTTGTTACAAAAACTAAAGATTGATTGGTTATACGTCTTGTTGTACTGAAAGGCCACTTCCACCTTAATTGTGTAGCTCTCATCACGGCTAACTGATTTAACAGTATCGGTTTTTTCACCAAAGATAATGTCCTCAAATAAAGGTTCCTTTTCGTTGTTGAGGTGGTGGATGTATTGGACTAAGCCACCATCATACTTCCAAGAAAAGCTTTGCGGATTTTGACGGCGTTCATCAACAAAGTCAATTTGGATCCCTTTGTTGAGAAAGGCTAATTGTTGCAACCTACTAGCAATTACCGTTTGTTTGTAATCACTCTTTTCCATCACGGTAAAGTCCGGGACAAACTCAACCTTGGTACCGTGTTCCTTGTCACACTTACCTTCGTTGACAAGATCACCAATCACTTCCCCACCGTTGTGGAACGCTAGGAAGTACTGTTGGTGCTCCCTGGCTACCCATACCTTAAAGGAGGAACTTAAAGCATTAACAACCGAGGCACCCACACCGTGGAGTCCCCCTGACACCTTATAGCTATCGTTGTCAAACTTACCCCCAGCGTGGAGTACCGTAAACACTGTTTCAACGGTGGAGCGGTTGGTCTTAGGATGGATGTCAACGGGAATGCCCCGGCCATCATCCTCCACAATGGTGACAAAGTTGTCTTTAAGGGTTAGTTTGACAGTACTCGCAAAGCCACCCATGGCCTCGTCAATTGAGTTATCAATGATTTCCCAGATCATGTGGTGCAACCCTTCTTCGCCGGTGGAACCGATGTACATGCCGGGGCGCTTACGCACGGCCTCTAAGCCTTCAAGAATCTTAATGCTACTGGAATCGTAAGCTTGCGTTTTGTTATTGTCTTCCATTTAATGTGCACGTTGGAAAGTTAAAAGCCATAAGCAAAATTTATGGCGAATCCAAACAATTATACCACATTAAAAATTAAGCGATTTTAAACAATAAACTCGTGTGTTTTATAGTCAAAAACCCACTTATTAGGATTGTCTTGTTTGTCCTGCGGCACGAGGAATCACAACTTGGTTTTGTCCTGTTCAAAATGACTGGAAAAGATGCGTAAGCGCTTCTTAATTTTGTCGACAATCCGCATTCGCACAATCAGATCACCGCGTCAACCCAAGGCCCGATTACCCTTGCCAAAGAACTCTGCCACCTCACCGTTTTTAATGTCTCAAAGAAGCCGGAAGGAATAGTTCTTGTTGAGTTCGTACCACATTTGTCCAGGGTAGTTATTGGAAATGACTTTGATCTTTAAAGGGAGGTTGACCACCCCACCTTCACGCACTTCTTTGGGGGTTAATTCGATTTCGACATCAATGTTGAAATAGCGCTTGGCCTCTAATCAACCTAAATAGTTGTACTGCTCTTTTAAAACATCGTTAAGCTTCTTGCCCTTTAAGAAGGCTTGCTTGATCGAATGACGTCTAAGAAGTGTGTCTTCCAAGTCAAAGTCCAACTTGCCCTTGGAGTAAAGTTGGTAAAAGGCCAAGGATACATCCTTGTCTAAAAAGGAAGAATACTTATTGTTGGTAGGGGTTGGCTGGGTGTATTCCCTGTTGCGGATAAAGTCAAAGTCCCAGTTGTGGTGGAACTGTAATTCCTCCATAAACTGTTCGTGTCACTTAATCGAGAAGTCCAGGCGTTTAACTCGGTCTTCAAATTCACTAAAGCGTAGCATAGCGTCATACTCCGCTTTTTGGGTGGTATCGCTTAAAACGGCATAGGCGTTATTAATCTTGACAAAGGTATCTGCCCCTTGTTTATTGATGTCAGGGTGATAACGTTTAGCTAAGCGTTTGTAAGCTGTTTTGATTTCCTGTAGTGTAGCAGTTTGGGGCAGCTCTAGTAAGTCATAAAGCGTCATTAGTTACTTGGAAGGAACTAGGATTTCTTTAAGTTCAGGTTCGTTGTTCGAACTAATTAAAAAGTATTTGTTACTGCCCTGGAAGTAAAGCTCAATTTCATCAGTATCAAATGAGTCAATGTGTTCCAAGAGGGAAAGCGCATTAACAGCGATGTTGAGTTTGTGACCTTCGAACTTAAGGCAAGTAACTTCTTCTAAGGATGCACCAATGTTTTGAACGTTGGAATTAATTTTGAGGTGGGAGTTGGTTACTTGCATGTCACAGAGAAAGAAGCGCTCGTTTTGAGCTAACGTCAAGATTCTTTGTAATGCATCTTTAAGTTCGTTTTTTTGAATGGTTACTTTGGTTTCTGGTTCAAAGTCAAACAACTGCATTACCCGCGGAAAGCTTTCGTTAATTGAGGTGTAGTTAATTAAGAAGTTATCTAACTTAATCAGTAATTCGGTACTTAAATCATCCTTGTGTTCTTTGCGGAAGAAGATACTGATTAAATCACCACCTTCAGGGTTAAAAGAATTGATGAAGCTCAAAAGATTAGTTTCGACAATGAAATTAAATGGATCGGTTTTTTGTTTGATTTCATAAACAGAGAGCTTATAAGAATCCGATGCCTCTAAAAAGATTTGTTTACCATTGGAACCGTTGAAGTTAACCCCGTTGAATTTTCTAGTGGATTCTCTAAATGTAGAAACAGCATGGGCAATCTTTTTAAGTCCTTTAGTTAAAAGGCTGTGTTGGATTTTAAGTTCATCAAATTCCTTCAAATCAACGTTTTGGTTGAAACGGATTCTGGGGAATTCTTTCTTATCAATCGTGTTAAGGTTAATGTTTGTTTTTTTTGTTTTGACTAAAAGAGTTTGATCTTTCTCTTGAATAATAATGATGTCTTCTTTAATTCCGTTAATGAGTTCGCTAAAGATTTTGCCTTTAACAATTACTTCACCTTCTTCAAGTACATCAATGTTTTCGGCTAAGGTACATTTAGCAGAAAAGTACTCGTTGTTAGCATAGAAGTTAATTTCCTTTTCTGTAGCCTCTATTAATAAATAAGAGTGGTATGGTTTCATCTTATTGTTAGATACGATTACATTGTTGAGTTTTTTGAGGATTTTGTTCAACTCATTCTTATTAATCAAAACTTTCATGCCCTTTTTATAGTTTTTTTCTTTTTGTTTTGTTTATTTGATTTTATTTATTATGGATGGCCAAATGTCACTAATTTTGTTAATAAAATCACTATAATTAAGTATAAATACTTAATTATAGATTAATTTGGCTTTTATTTCTGGATGCCTATTATATATAATGTCATGGTAGCCTTTCTTATATATGTACTATGTACATATATAGTAAAGGGCCAGAACAAACAACTAATTTTCTTCATTGTTTAACCATCTTGGTATTAAAGGGATATTAAGTTAGAGCTAAGGGAATAGTGTTGGAGAATACTTTGAATAATACCCTAATAATACTAACCACTTTAGTATTGTCATAATATCACCTATAGGTAATGCTTTAGTACCTTAATAAATATTAAGAATAATATTAGCCTAATACTATAGATAATATTAAGATAATATCTGCATAGTATTAGCATAATACTAAATAAATACTAATAATATTAAGCTATTAGTAGGTAAATAATATTAAGATAATATTATGTTAAAGAAAAAGTTTCTCTATACTATATAGAAGATTAGTATTTAATAGTAAACGGTAAACAAATTTGTTTTCCATTTTCCTATATACCACTTTCTTTTTCGCGGTTGGGCACATTTTAATACCACGTTGGTAGCATCTTAATACCCTGATGGTATTAATTTCGTCGGTAAATA